>DASXLW010000023.1:0-52147 GCA_036496025.1 Streptosporangiaceae bacterium | reverse complement strand
CCTCGATCAGATCGCCGACCGCCGGACGCTCGGGGTAGCCCTCGGCCGCGATGACCACGGTCACCGCCGCCCCGGGGGCCCAGCGCAGCGCGGCTGATCCGGCCAGGGTGCCGGCCGCCGCTGCGCGCAGCAGCCCGGCTAGCGGGGTGGCGAGCCGGTCCAGCACGACCTGGGTCTCCGGGTCGCCGAAGCGCGCGTTGAACTCCACGACCCGGACGCCGTCGCTGGTCAGGCTGAGGCCCGCGTAGAGCAGGCCGCGGTAGAGGGTGCCGCGCCGCCGCAGCTCATCGAGCGCGGGCTGGATGACCGTGTCCATGATCTGTCCCGCCACGCCGTCCGGCAGCCACGGCAATGGGGCGTAGGCGCCCATGCCGCCGGTGTTCGGCCCCTGATCGCCGTCGCGGGCGCGCTTGAAGTCCTGGGCCGGCAGCAGCGGCAGCGCGGTGCGGCCATCACAGAGCGCGAACAGGGACAGCTCGGGACCGTCGAGGAACTCCTCGATGACCACCGTGCCGCAGTTCTCGGCGTGCTTGGCGGCCGCTGCCGGGTCGGTGGTGACGAGCACTCCCTTGCCGCCGGCCAGCCCGTCGTCCTTCACCACGTACGGCGGCCCGAACTCGCTGAGCGCGGCCGCCGCCTGGTCCGCGGTGACGCAGGTGCGGGCGGCAGCGGTGGGTATGCCGGCGGCCGCCATCACGTCCTTGGCGAACGACTTCGAGCCCTCGATCATGGCCGCGCCCGCGTCCGGCCCGAAGCAGGCGATGCCGCTTTCCCTGAGGGCATCGGCGGCGCCCGCCACCAACGGCGCCTCGGGTCCGATGACGACCAGATCCGCGCCCAGCCTGGCGGCGAGCACGGTGATGGCCCGCGGGTCGGTGACCGTCACCGGGTGCAGCTCGGCCAGCTGCGCGATGCCCGGATTGCCCGGGGCGGCGTGCAGGCTGGTGACCTCGGGATCGGCGGCCAGGGCCCGGGACAGGGCGTGCTCGCGACCCCCGGACCCGATCACGAGGACTCGCACGGCCGTGAGCCTACCCCGGCCCGCCTTCGTTGCGCCCGCCGCGGCGGTCCGGCTACGGCGGTCGGGGCGCGGCGGTCAGGCTCGGCGGTCCGGCCACGGCGCTCGGGGCGCGGCGGTCAGGGCCCGGCGGTCAGGCCACGGCGGTCAGGCCAGGGGCGGTCAGGCCAGCGGGCGGAGCTGGAGCGTCTGGTCGCGACGGGGGCCGACGCCGATCGCGGCGACCGGCGCGCCGGCCATGTCCTCCAGCGTCTTGACGTAAGCCTGCGCGTTGCGCGGCAGGTCGGCGAACTCCCTGGCGGTCGAGATGTCTTCCCACCAGCCGTCCAGGAATTCATACACCGGCTTGGCGTGGTGGAACTCGGTCTGGGTCATCGGGATCTCGTCATGCCTGGTGCCGTCGATCTCGTAGCCGACGCAGACCGGCACCTGGTCCAGGCCGGACAGCACGTCCAGCTTGGTGATGAAGTAGTCGGTGATGCCGTTGACCCGGGTCGCGTACCGCGCGATCACGGCGTCGAACCAGCCGGTGCGGCGTTCTCGGCCGGTGGTGACCCCGTACTCCGCACCGGCCTTGCGCAGCCACTCGCCCTGCGCATCGAGCAGCTCGGTGGGGAAGGGGCCCGCGCCCACCCGGGTGGTGTACGCCTTCAGTATCCCGATGACCTTGGTGATCCGGGTCGGGCCGATAGCGGAGCCGGCGCAAGCGCCGCCGGCCGTCGGCGATGAGGAGGTCACGAACGGGTAGGTGCCGTGGTCCACGTCGAGCAGCGTGGCCTGTGCCCCCTCGAGCAAGAGGATCTGGCCCTGGTCGAGCGCTTGGTTGAGGATCAGGCCGGTGTCGGCGGTGTAGGGCTGCATGCGTGCGCCGTACTCCACGTACTCTTCGGCTACCGCATCCACGTCGATGCCGCGGCGGTTGTAGACCTTGGCCAGGACCTGGTTCTTCTCGCGCAGTACGAGCTCGAGCTTCTGCCGAAGGATGCCGGGGTCGAACAGATCCTGCACCCGGATGCCCATCCGGGCCACCTTGTCCGCGTAGGTCGGCCCGATCCCGCGGCCGGTGGTCCCGATCCTGGAGCTGCCCAGGTAACGCTCGGTCACCTTGTCCAGCGCCCGGTGGTGCGGCATGATCAGGTGCGCGTTCGCCGAGATCAGTAGCCGCTCGCACGAGATCCCCCGGGCCGCCACGCCGTCGATCTCCTCGAACAGCACCTTCGGGTCGATCACGACCCCGTTGCCGATGACCGGGGTCACCTGGGGGGAGAGCACCCCCGAGGGCAGCAGGTGCAGCGCGTAGCTTTCGTCGCCGATGACCACGGTGTGCCCGGCGTTGTTCCCGCCCTGGTAGCGGACCACGTAGTCCACCTGGTCACCGAGCAGGTCGGTGGCCTTGCCCTTGCCTTCGTCACCCCACTGGGCGCCGACGAGCACGATGGCCGGCATCGGGCCACCCCTTCCTTGCGCTTGACGGGCCGCGCCGGGAATCGCTGACGGCACGCCAGCCTCGCGTGGGCCATGCCCCTGCCGCCTGCGACGCCCCGTACCCTCGGCTACGTGCACGCGGCAGGAGCGCGCGCGTTCCGAGGCTACCCGAATCCGCCCCGGTGACGCCCGTGCCGCCGCGCCAGCTCCGCGGCCGGATCTAAGCCCGACAGCGCCGGTCCCGGACCGCCATGCGGGTACGACCAGAGAGGACTTCGCGTGATCATCCGGCGCCGGAGCGAGAACGACCTCGCCGAGTGCGTCGCCATCCTGGCCGAGGTCCACCGCCGTGACGGGTACCCGATGGCATGGCCGGACGACCCGGCGGGCTTCCTGGCCAAGCCCGGCCTCCTCGGCGCCTGGGTGGCTGTGGTGGATGGCCGGGTGGACGGGCACGTGGCCCTGGCGCCCCCCGGGACCGGGGATGCGGCCGCCGCGCTGCTCGGCCGGGACGCGGCCATGGTGAGCCGATTGTTCGTTTCCTTCGCGGCACGCGGCCGCGGGGCAGGCGCCGCCCTGCTTGACCACGCCACGCGAGAGGCGCACCAGCGCGGCCTGCACCCCGTGCTCGACGTGCTGACCACCAATAGCGCCTCGATCGCCTGGTATGAGCGCATGGGCTGGCGGCTGCTCGGCACCGGCGAAGCGCAATGGGGACAGAACCGCGTCACGGTCCGCAGCTACGCGGGCCCGGGGCCGCTACCCTCCGCGACACCTCCGCCCGCGTGATCGCCGGCTGCCGCGGTTCCGCCCGGCGGGTCGCGTTCCGCCGCGGTCCGGCCCGGCGGGTCGCTTCCCGCCGCGGTCAGGCCCGGCGGGTCGCCTTCCGCCGCGGTCCGGCCCGGCGGGTCGCCCTGCCGCGGTCAGCCCGGCGAGTCGCCTTGCCGCGGCGGCTCCGTTCGGCGGATCCCCCGCTGCGGTGCCTTCGCCCGCGGGCGCTGGCTAATCGCCGAGCTGCGCCGCGGCCTCGGCGCTGCTGTCCCGCAGGAAGTCACGGCAGCGCTCAGCCTCATCGTCCTCGCCGATGGCCGCAGCCGACTGGCTCAGAACGTGCAGTGACCGCAGGAAGCCGCGGTTGGGCTCGTGCTCCCACGGGATCGGTCCTTGCCCCCGCCAGCCCGCGCGACGCAGCTGGTCAAGACCGCGGTGGTAACCGGTCCGGGCATAGGCGTACGCCTGCACCACCTCTCCCTTTCCGAATGCCCGCTCCGCCAGTGCCGCCCAGGCCGCCGGATACGCGGGGAACTTGGCCGCCACCTCGGCCGGTTCCCGCCGCTCCGCCAGCATCGCGTCGGCTTCGGGGTTGCTGGGCAGATACGTCGCCGGAGGCCCGGCCATCAGGTTCTCGTACTCCATCCGCCCATCTTGCCCGCGCCCGTCATCCCACCTCCCGGCGCCCCGCCTTCGACTTTGCACACGTTCCGACCATCGAATCGGGGCAAATCACCCGGAAATTTGGTCGGAACGTGTGCAAAGTGGCGGTTCAAGGGGCCGGCGGTCGGAGGGAAGGGTGGAAGAGGGTGTTCTGACGTAGGGGAGTGGGAGCGTTGGGGCGTGACGAGCAAGGCACGTTCTCGCGGCCGGGATGTTAGCGGTACCGCCATCTCCGGGCAGCTCATCGCCGCGGGCGCATCTCCGGTCGAGGTGCGACGGCTCGCCCGGCAAGGTCGGTTGCTGGTGGTCCGCAGAGGCGTGTACGCGCCAGCCGAGTTGGCGGCCGCTGCCGTCGAGGATCACGTGAAGAGGCATGCGATGCGCCTGGCGGCGGTCGCCGCCGCCAGTGGCTGTCACACGGTGGGAAGTCATCAGACCGCTGCGGTCTTGCTTGGTCTCGACCTGATCGGCAGGCCGTCAGCCAACCTGGTGACAGTGACGCGCTCGCCGCGCGACCGTGGTAGCCGTGGATCACGCACGGGTGTCCGTGTCCACTCGGCCGAGCTTCCCGTCCGTCACCTGATCGTCAGGGACGGGAGCAGGCTCACCTCCGTGGCCAGGACCGTGGTCGATCTGGCCAGGACCTGCTCGTTCCGCGACGGCGTGGTCGTCGCAGACTCGGCGCTGCGGACCGGCCAGACCACGGTGCCGGAAATCAGCGCGGTCATCCGCGACTGCGCCCGCTGGCCTGGCCTGCGGCGGGCGCGGGCCGTGGCCGCGTTCAGTGATGGCCGGGCCGAGTCGGCGCTGGAGTCGATCGGGAGGGTCGTCTTCGGTGAGTACCGGCTGCCCGCCCCCGAGCTGCAGGTCTGGGTCGGCGGTGATCTCGGGGTCGTCGGCAGGGCGGACTACTTCTGGCCGAGGTACCGGACGATCGCGGAAGCCGACGGCGCCATCAAGTACGCGGATCCGCGGCAGGCGATGCGCCAGCTCGACCGGGATGCGCGGCTGCGCGACGCGGGCTTCGAAGTGGTGCATTTCACCTGGCAGGAGATCACGCTGGCTCCGTGGCAGGTGGCGGAGCGGATCAGGGCCGCCTTCGTCCGCGGCGCCGTCCGGGGGCGGCGCGAGCGCTAGCGCCGGGTCCCGCGGCCAGGCCGGGGCTCGCCGTTCCGGGCGCAGGCAGGCAGCGGGTCAGCTCATTTGCTTGCCGGCGGACAGCAGGTCCTCGCAGGCCAGCTTGACCCGGTCGGTCATCGATGCCTCGGCGGCCTTGCCCCAGGACCGCGGGTCGTAGTCCTTCTTCCTCCCGACGTCGCCGTCTATCTTGAGCACGCCGTCGTAGTTCGTGAACATGTGACTGGCCACCGGCCGGGTGAACGCGTACTGCGTGTCCGTGTCCACGTTCATCTTGACCACGCCGTAGGAGATCGCCTCCCGGATCTCCTCGAGCGCCGAGCCCGAACCGCCGTGGAAAACCAGGTCGAACGGCTTGACCTTGCCATACTTGGCGCCCACCGTGTTCTGGATGTCGTTCAGCACCGACGGCCGCAGCTTCACGTGCCCCGGCTGGTAGACGCCGTGCACGTTGCCGAACGTCGCGGCCAGGATGTACCGGCCGCGCTCACCCAGCCCGAGCGCTTCGGCGGTCGCCAGCGCATCCTCGGGCGTGCTGTACAGCTTCTCGTTGATCTCGCCGACGACCCCGTCTTCCTCGCCGCCGACGACCCCGATCTCCATTTCCATCACCACATGCGCCTTGGTGCATTCGGCCAGGAGTTCAGCGGCGATCCGCAGGTTCTCGTCCAGCGGTACAGCGGACCCGTCCCACATGTGGGACTGGAACAGCGGTTCCTCGCCGCGGGCGACCCGCTCCTGGGACAACGCGATCAGCGGGCGCATGTAGGCGTCCAGCTTGTCCACCGGGCAGTGGTCGGTGTGCAGTGCGACGTGGACCGGGTACCTGGCCGCGACCACGCGCGCGAACTCGGCGAGCGCGGCCGCTCCGGTGACCATGTCCTTGACGCGCTGCCCGGACAGGTACTCGGCGCCTCCGGTGGATACCTGGAGGATGCCATCGCTCTGGGCGTCAGCGAAGCCGCGGAGCGCGGCGTTCAGCGTCTGGCTCGAGGTCACGTTGATCGACGGATATGCGAATCCGTTCTCTTTGGCCCGGTTGAGCATGTGCGCGTAGACGTCTGGCGTCGCGATGGGCATGGCAGCCGCTCCTGTCGTGGTTATGCCGCCCCAGTATCCCCGAAGCACTGAATCCCTGAAGCGCACTGAATCCCTGAACCGCACTGACCGCGAGGGCCCGGCCCCCGCGAACCCTGGCCTAGCCCACCCCCTTCGCGGGCTCACCCAGTCCCAGGTCGGACAGCTCATAGGCAGCGCGGAAGGGCAGCCCCGCCTCGCGCACCCGCGGCCCGGCCCCCCGCTCGACGATCACCGCGACGCCGACCACCTCCGCGCCGGCCTCGCGCAGTGCCTCCACCGCGGTGAGCACCGAGTTTCCCGTCGTCGAGGTGTCCTCGACGGCGAGCACGCGGCGCCCGGCCACGTCCGGGCCCTCGATCCGGCGCTGCAGGCCGTGCGCCTTGCCCGCCTTGCGCACCACGAACGCGTCCAGCGGGTGCGGCCGGCCGGCCGCCGCGTGCATCATCGCGGCGGCCACCGGGTCGGCGCCCAGCGTCAGCCCGCCGACGGCCTCGTACTCCAGGTCCGCGGCGACGTCTAGCATCACGCGGCCCGCAAGCGGAGCGATGCGGCCGGTCAGGAGCACGCGGCGCAAGTCGATGTACCAGCTCGCCCGCTGCCCCGAGGACAGCACAAAGTCGCCGTGCACGACCGCGTGCTTGCGTATCTCCTGCAGCAATTCCTCGCGATCACTCACAGTATGCGAGCCTAGGCCAGCGGCCTGGCCGGCGTGCCGGCGGGCACCGGCGGGCGTCGGCTCACAGGCCGGCCAGGATCTGCTGCTCTCGCACCGGATCAAGCCCGATCCCGGCCCGCGGCGCAGGCTCGGCGGCCGGCCTGGCCCGGGCGGCGGCGTCATGGACCAGCCAGCCCCACGTGTCGTGCACGGTCTCGGCCAGCGGGCGGTACCGCATACCGGCCAGCATGGCCCGCTCGCCGGAGGCCTCCCAGGTGCCGGCGAGCTCGGGAACGTCCGGAGCCCACATCGGCAGCTCGGTCCAGGGCCGCACGCCCGCGGCCAGCAGCACGTCATCCGGTGTCCAGACCAGTTCAGCCGGTCGGCCCGAGGTCGTGCCGACCGCGGCCAGGCAGGCGGCGATGAGCCCGCCGAACGTGCACCCCCGCGGGCCGGGAACATTGACCACCCCGGTGATCTTGCGCCGGATGCTGTCCAGCGTCCAGGCGGCCAGGTCGCGGGCGTCGGTCAGCCGGACCGGTCTGCCCGGGTCGCCGGGGACGAGCACCCGCCCGCCCCGGGCCAGCCGGCCCAGCCACCACGGCAGCCGGCCGACGTCATCGTGCGGCCCCGCGATCAGGCCGGGCCGCACGATCAGGTGCCTGCCGGGGAATGCCGCCGCCGCTGCTCGTTCGGAACCAGATTTGAGCGGTCCGTAGCCGAGTGACTCCACGTCCCCGGGGGCGTCGGGCGGGCACTGGAAGGTGGGCGATTCCTCATTCACCGGTTCTCTGGGCAGGCCGGAGTACACCGCCAGGCTGGATACATAGGTGTAATGACCCGCGTGGCCGGCCAGTAGCGCGGCGCCCGCGGCCACGTGCGCCGGCGCGAGCACCGACGTGTCGACGACCGCGTCCCAGTCCCGGGCGGCCAGCGCGAGCAGGTCCTGCGGCCTGGTCCGGTCCCCGTACCACGCCTCGGCCCCGGGCCTCGGCTCGCCGCGTCCCCGGCTGAACGTGGTCACGTCGTGGCCGCGGGAAACCGCCTGGTCGACGACGGCGCGTCCGACGAACCGGGCGCCTCCCAGCACGAGAATCCGCATGATCCGCATTGTGCCGATCAGCGCCGAATTCACGGAACGGCTTACGCCGTGAGCTGACTTGATTACGCTGTACTCGCCCGCGGGCTGCGAACCGAACCCACGGGGCGGGCGGCTGGGTATTTGATGACCTCTCGCGTCGAGGAAGGGCGGTGTCGCGTGGACCGCTGCGCGCTTTTCGTGGACGCCCGGTACATACTCGCCGACGGCGGGACGGCCGTGCACGGAACTAGCTCCCGAGACTCGGTTTCCTGGGATTACGCGGGGCTGCTCCGGTTTCTCGCGAGCCTGTCCGCGGACCGGACCGGCCAGCAGCTGTTGCGCTGCTACTGGTATGAGGCGACGGCCGACGGGCGCCGGACCCCCGACCACGACACGCTGGCCGACCTGCCCGGGCTCACGCTCCGGCTGGGCGGGATGCCGCCGGGCCGGCGCGAGGGCGTCGAGATCGACATCCACCGCGACCTCAGCACGCTGGCGAGGAACCGCGCCATCTCCGATGTGCTGCTGGTCAGCGCCGAGGAAGACCTGGCCCAGGTCATCGCGGACGTGCAAGATCTCGGCATCCGGGTGATGATCGCGCACATCCCGGTCGACGGCAACTGGACGGTCTCGCGCACCCTGCGCCAGCAGTGCGACGACGTCGTGCAGATCGACGGCACGCAGCTGCAGCCGTATGTGGAGCTGATCGTCGGCGCCGAGCCTGCCCGCTACGACGAGCCGTACACAGTGGGCGTCTACGGCGGCAAGCCGCTGGCCAACGGGCACGCCGCGAGCGCGGGCGGGGGCGGCCATCCGGGGCTGCCGTCTAGCTTCACCGAGGCTCACCCTGCCCCGCCGGCGATCCACGCGGCGCCGGTCGTGACCGAGTACCAGCCCCCGCCGCTGCCGCCCGCCGGGCCGCCTCACGAGCCATCGCCGTCCGCCCCGGCCGGGGGAGCCGGGGCGTCGGAGCCGGGCTGGCGGGGCATGCACCGCAGCCGCGCCGCGGGCGAGTCGTCGCCGGTCCCGGCTTATCAGCCGCCCCCCGGCCCGCCTCTGTCCGGTCCGTACCCGGGTTCGCGGACCTCGCCGGCCCAGATCTCCGAGCCTCAGGCGGGCCAGGCTCAGGCGGACCACGCTCAGACGGACCACGCTCAGACGGACCACGCTCAGACGGGCCAGGCTCAGACGGGCCAGGCTCAGGCGGGGCAGCCACAGACCTCGTGGCCCGGGCCGCCGTTGTATGCGGAGCCCCGTCCCGGGTCCTTCCGGGATCCTGTCGCGCCGGCCCTGCCTGGCTCCCCGGCCGCACCGCACGCGCAGAATCTGCCCCCGGCGCGGCATGGCGCCCCGGCGAGCGCTCCGGTCCAGGATCATCCCGGCCCGGCTGCGGGTGCTCTCCCTTCGGTCCTGGGTTCCGGCCAGGCGGCTGCCGATCCGTACGCGGTGGCGCCACCCCCGGCGACCGGCCGGCGCGCGCGCGGACCGCGCCCCCCCTACGCGCCATCGGATCCGGGTTCCTTGACCGATCCGGCGGCCGGCCCTGGTGCTCCCGCTCCGCCCGCGCAGTTCACCAGCTCGCCGCCTAGCCTGCCGGCCCGCCGCGGTGGTCCGGCGAACGGCCTGCACTCCGATATCGGGTACGCGGACGCGCGGCACGCGGACGCGCGGCAGGAGAACGGCCTGCCGGCGCTGCAGTCGCCGCAACCTCGGCCGGATCTTCTCGACCCTCGGGCACGCCCGGTGGCGGGAACGGACTACATCCCGCAGCAAGGTTCTTACGACGCTCAGCTGCCAGTCCCCTCGACGGCCGGAAGGGCGCTCGCCGACGGGTCGCTCGCGGGCACCGCTGAGATGGCTCATTCCGAGGGCCTCGACTTCGGTAAGTCGGTGTCACACGACGCCCCGGCGCTCTGGCTGGAGGCGGTGCTGGCCAGGAAGCCGCGCATGCCTTCGGATCTCGAGACCCGCCTCCTGGAGGGCTCGGCCCTGCCCATCGATGCCCTGCTGCATGACGAGGTGCGGCAGGCGCTGCGCCGTGGATTCTGGGATGCGCTTGAACGTTCTCGCAGATAGCTATCGCATCGCGGCTGCCGCTGGCCACTGGCCGCACAGGCTCGCTCGCGAGCCGGCATCAAGACCCGCGTAGAGGGGTACCTTCGCACCGTGGCCCAGCTGTCCCGCGAGGAGTTCGACGCGATCGAATTCGACGCCGCGCGCACCGGAGATTACCGCAGCGCCGCGCTGCGGATGGCCCAGCTCGCCGCGACGTCTGCCCAGTCCGGCGACATGTCCAGCGCCGAGGCCCGGCTACGGGCGGGCGAGCAGTGGCTGCTTGCCGACGATCCGGCAAAGGCCGCCAGCAGTTTCCGGCAGGCGCTCGCGGAGGGCGGCCCGATGTTCGTCGATGCGCGGGTCTCACTGGCTCGCGCGCTCTTCCTGCTCGGCCAGAACGACGAGGCCAAGCAGCTGATCAGCCAGCTGGAGGCCGGAGGGCGACGTGACCCCAGGCAGTGTGACCTGGTGGCCGAGCTGCTGGTCGAGCAGTCAGACCTGATCGGCGCGCTGGACTGGGCGAACACGGGCGTGGAGCTCTGCCTGCCGGAGGACCCCCGCTCGGGACAGCCCGCCCCAGCCCCCGGGACGTCGCCGGAGTCGCGTGGCGCCGACGCGCCCGGGGCGCTCGTGCCCCGGCGGGTCCCGCCGACCGTGGACCGCAACGAGCTGCGCATGCTGCTGAGCCTGCGTTACCGGATCCGCAACGACATGGGCCTGCCCGAGGACGACTACGACAAGCTGCTCGACGACTTCTGACCGGGTCGCGCCCGGGCGGCTCAGAGCCGCGCCCGGCAACCGCACTCCGGACCCGCCCGGACGCGCTCGCCCGGCCCCAGGGCCGCGCCCGGCAACCGCACTCCGGGGCCGCCCGGGACGCGCTCGGCCGGCCCGGGACAGACCCTGAGCCGGGCCGGCGGCTAGCCGACCTTCGCCGCCGGGCGGACGATCAGGGTGTCGGCGGACTCGTTCAGGTCCACCTCCACCCGGTCCCCGTCGATGATCTCGCCCGCGAGCAGCGCCCTGGCTAGCTGGTCACCGATGGCGGACTGCACCAGCCTGCGCAGCGGCCGCGCGCCGTACAGCGGGTCGAACCCGGTCATCGCCAGCCATTCCCGCGCGGCCTGGGTCACGCTGAGCGTCAGCCGGCGATCGGCCAGCCGCCGGGCCAGCCGGTCCACCTGCAGATCGACGATCCGGCCCAGGTCGTCCGTGGTCAGCGCGTCGAAGATGATCACCTCGTCGAGCCGGTTGAGGAACTCGGGCTTGAACGTGGCCCGGACCATGGACATCACGCCGTCCCGCCTCGCGGCCTCGTCCAGCGCCTGGTCGGCGATGAACTGCGACCCGAGGTTGGAGGTGAGGATCAGGATCGTGTTGCGGAAGTCCACCGTCCGGCCCTGGCCGTCGGTGAGCCTGCCGTCGTCGAGGACCTGGAGCAGGATGTCGAAGACTTCCGGGTGCGCCTTCTCGACCTCGTCGAGCAGCACCACGCAGTACGGTCTGCGGCGGATGGCCTCGGTCAGCTGGCCGCCCTCCTCGTAGCCGATGTAGCCGGGCGGCGCGCCGACGAGCCTGGCCACCGAGTGCTTCTCGCCGTACTCGCTCATGTCGATGCGGACCATCGCCCGCTCGTCGTCGAACAGGAACTCGGCCAGCGCCTTGGCCAGCTCGGTCTTGCCGACGCCGGTGGGCCCGAGGAACAGGAACGAGCCGTCCGGGCGGTCGGGATCGGCCACGCCCGCGCGCGCCCTGCGTACCGCGTCGGACACCGCTCGCACGGCCCTGGCCTGACCGACCAGCCGCTGGCCGAGCTCATCCTCCATCCTCAGCAGCTTGCCGGTCTCGCCCTCGAGCAGGCGTCCGGCCGGGATGCCGGTCCACGAGGAGACGACGTCCGCGACGTCGTCGGGACCGACCTCCTCCTTGACCATGGGCGGCTCGTCACCGCTGACCATGCCCGCCGCCGGTGCCAGCGAAGCCTCGGTCAGCTCTCGCTCCAGCGCCGGGATCTCCCCGTACATGAGCCTGGACGCGGCCTCGAAGTCCCCGTCCCGCTGAGCCCGCTCGGCCTGGGTCTTGAGGTCGTCGAGGCGCTTCTTCAGCTCGCCGACCTTGTTGAGCTCGGCCTTCTCCCGGTCCCAGCGGGCCACCAGGGCGTTCAGCTGCTCCTGCCGGTCAGCCAGGTCGCGGCGCAGCCGCTCCAGCCGCTCCTTGCTGGCCGCGTCCTCTTCCCGCTCGAGCGCGAGCTCCTCCATCTTCATCCGGTCCACCGAGCGCTGCAGCTCGTCGATCTCGACCGGCCGCGAGTCGATCTCCATGCGCAGCCGGGACGCGGCCTCGTCGACCAGGTCGATCGCCTTGTCCGGCAGGAACCGGCCGGTGATGTAGCGGTCGGACAGGGCCGCCGCCGCGACCAGCGCGGCGTCGGCGATCTGCACCTCGTGGTGCGCCTCGTAGCGGCCCTTCAGCCCGCGCAAGATCGCGATTGTGTCTTCCACCGAAGGCTCGCCCACGAAGACCTGCTGGAACCGCCGCTCCAGGGCGGGGTCCTTCTCGATCCGCTCGCGGTACTCGTCGAGCGTGGTCGCGCCCACCATCCGCAGCTCGCCCCGCGCCAGCATCGGCTTGAGCATGTTGCCGGCGTCCATGGCGCCCTCGGCCGCCCCGGCGCCGACCACGGTGTGCAGCTCGTCGATGAACGTGATGATCTGGCCTTCGCTCTCCTTGATCTCGTTCAGCACCGCCTTGAGCCGCTCCTCGAACTCGCCGCGGTACTTCGCGCCGGCCACCATCGCGCTCAGATCCAGCGCTATCAGCCGCTTGCCGCGCAGCGACTCGGGCACGTCGCCGGCGACCACGCGCTGAGCCAGGCCCTCGACCACGGCGGTCTTGCCCACGCCGGGCTCGCCGATGAGCACGGGGTTGTTCTTGGTCCGCCGGGACAGCACCTGGATAACCCGCCGGATCTCGGCGTCCCGGCCGATCACCGGGTCCAGGCCGCCGGACCTGGCCCGCTCGGTCAGGTCGATGCCGTACTTCTCCAGTGCCTGGTAGGTGCCCTCCGGGTCCTCCGACGTGACCCGCGCGTGCCCGCGTACCTTCTCGAACGCCTCCAGCAGCGCGTCGGGGCCGGCGCCGGCCTGCCTGAGCAGGTCAGCCACGTCACCACCGCTGGTCGCAAGGCCGACGAGCAGGTGCTCGGTAGAGACGAACTCGTCGCCCAGCTGCCGGGCCTGGTCGGCGGCGGTGTTGATCGACGCCAGCAGCGGCCGCGATGTCTCCGGGGCACTCGCCGTGGCGCCTGCCACCCGGGGTAGCCGGGCCAGCAGCTCCTGGGTGCCGCGCAGGACGTCGGCCGGGTTGGCGCCGACCGCGCCCAGCAGCGGAGCCGCGGTGCCGCCGGACTGCTCGATCAGCGCGGCGAGCAGGTGCGCCGGGAGGACCTGCGGGTGACCGTCGGCCGCCGCGCGCCGCACCGCCGCGGTCAGCGCCTCCTGGCTCTTGCGGGTGAGCTTCTCATCCATGTCTTGTTGTTGCTTCCTTCGTTACGTGCTATGTCGTTTCGTCGTCGCGCGGCGGCGCGGGCGGCGCCCACTCGGTGACCCGCGCCGGCCGGACCGGGACGAGGTCGGCCCCCGTGGCTCTGCTCCTGCGCAGCCCGGCCAGCCGGGCGGCGACCGCCCGGGTGGACTCGAGCTCGTCGCGCAGCCGCGCGATCTCCGCGTGCAGCTGGGCGGCGGCCTGGCGGGCCCGCTCCAGCTCATCGGCCAGGTCCAGGATCTGCTTGATCCCGGACAGGTTCACGCCCTCGTCCTGGGAGAGCCGCTGCACCTCGCGCAGGGCCAGGATGTCGCGCATCGAATAGCGGCGCCCCCGGCCCGGCGACCGGCCCGGCGAGACCAGGCCGAGCCGGTCGTAGGCACGCAGGGTCTGCGGATGTAGCCCCGACAGCTCGGCGGCCACGGAGATGACGTACACCGGCGTGTCGTCAGACAGGCGGTCAAACGGGATCGTCATGCTATTGCTTCCTCACCCGTAACCCGCCTGACCCGGCCCCTCGGGACCGCATGCTCGCGCTCGCCGCGCTGACCGCGCTCATCGGGTCAGCCCCGGGCCCGTTGCAGCAGCTCGGTGCGGGGATCATCGCCGGCCGTGGCCTCGCGGAACGACTCCAGCGCCTCGCGGGCCTTGTTGTTCAGCTTGGGCGGGACCACCACCTCCACGGTGACCAGCAGGTCGCCGTTGAGGCCGTCCGAGCGGCGGCGGACGCCCCGGCCCTTGACCCGGAACGTGCGCCCGTTCGGTGTACCGGGCGGGATCCGCACCGTGACCGGCATGCCCCCGTGCGACGGAACCTTGATCTCCGCGCCCAGCGCCGCCTCGCTGAACGTCACGGGCACGCTGACCGTGAGGTTGTCGCCGGACCGGCCGAACACCTTGTCCGGGGTGACGTGCACCTTGACGTACAGGTCACCGGCCGGCCCGCCGCGCTCACCCGGGGCTCCCTTGCCCTTGAGCTTGATCCGCTGGCCGTCCGCCACGCCGGCCGGGATGCGCGCCTGGATGGTCCGGGTGCTCATCGCCCGGCCGCTGCCCGAGCACACCGGGCAGGGGTCGTCGACTACCATGCCGCGTCCGCGGCACTCGCGGCACGGCTCGGACAGCGCGAAGCCGCCCAGGTTCCTGCTGGCCTGGCCGGTACCGTCACAGGTCGGGCAGACCCGGGGTACCGTACCGGCCTTGGCGCCGGTCCCGTGGCAGGTCGCGCACGGTCCCTCGCCCGCCAGGCGCAGCGAAACGGTGGATCCGTCGACAGCGTCAGCGAACGGGAGCGTGGTCTCGGTCTCGATGTCGGCCCCGCGCCGCGGCCGGGCCTGCGTGCCGCCCCGGCCGAACACCCCGCCCAGCAGATCGCCGAGCCGGCCGCCGGTCGTGTTGCTGCCGCCCCCGCCGAACAGGTCGCCCAAGTCGAAGTTGTATCCGCCCGGGGCGCCCGGGCCGGCGGAGCCCGGCATCCGCAGGCCCCCGCCACCGAACAGCGACCGCGCCTCGTCGTACTCCTTGCGCCTTTTCTCGTCCGACAGGACGTTGTGCGCCTCGGAGATCTCCTTGAAGCGCTCCTCCGCCGAGGCGTTGTCCTTGTTGGCGTCGGGGTGGTATTTCCTCGCCAGCTTGCGGTAGGACTGCTTGATCTCATCGGCGGAGGCGTTCTTGGAGACGCCGAGGACCTTGTAGTAGTCCTTCTCGAGGTAGTCCTTTGTGCTCACTGGTTCCTCATAGTCCCGGTCAGTCGCCGTCGCCGGTGGCTGACCCGCGCGGCCTGGTGCCGCCGCGCGCTGCATCATCGTCTGGGAACTGCCCGGCGGCGCCCGCCGCCGCTGTATCGTCCTTCGGGCCGGAATCGCGGCCAGGTTCCGCGACGGCCACCCTGGCGGGGCGGAGCGTGCGGTCCCCGACCTTGTATCCGGGCTGCAGGATCTGCACGCAGGTGGGCTCGCTCACCTGGTCCGAATACGAATGCATCAGGGCCTCGTGGATCGTCGGGTCGAACAGCTCGCCCTTCTCCCCGTAGCTCACGAGTCCGAGCTTGGCCACCGTTGACTCCAGCGAGTCCGCCACGGACTTGAATCCGCCGGACAGCTCGCCGTGCTCCCGGGCCCGGCCGATGTCGTCCAGGATCGGGAGCAGCTCGGCCAGCACGTTGGCCAGCGCCTGCTCGCGGACCGCGATCCGGTCGCGTTCCACCCGCTTGCGGTAGTTGGCGTACTCGGCCTGAATCCGCTGCACGTCAGCCGTGCGCTCGGCCAGCTGGGCCTGGATAACGGCCATGTCGTTCCTTGCGTCAGTGTCTGCTTCGGTCTGCGGGTCCCCGGTTTCCGCCGGGGGGGCAGGCGGGCCGGCCCGGCCGGCCGCGTGCATGCCCCGCCCGGCCGGACCGCCCGGCGCACCCCGGTGCCCGGTGTCACCGGGCTGGCCAGGCTGCCTGACCTGCCCGGTGTCCGGGTCGATGCGCCTGCGGTCGCGGATCACCGGACCCGCCTTGGGGTCCTCGGGTGAGCTCATCAGGCCGCGCCGCCCTCCTCATTGGAGGGCTTGCCCTCATCGACGATCTCGGCGTCGACGACTTCCTCGTCCGCGTCCTGCCCGGCCGTCGGCGCCTCGGTGCCCGCGTCGGGGCCCGCGGCGTTCGCGGCCTGGGTCTGCGCGTAGATCGCGGAGCCCATCTTCTGGCTGACCTGGGCGGCCTGCTCGGTGGCCACGCGGATGGCCTCGGTGTCGGTGCCCTCCAGCGTCTTCTTCAGGTCGGCGATCGAGGACTCCACCTCCGACTTGATGTCGTCGGGCACCTTGTCGGCGTTCTCGCCGAGGAACTTCTCCGTCGTGTAGGCGAGGGTCTCGGCCCGGTTGCGGACCTCGGCCTCCTCGCGCCGCTGGCGGTCCTCCTCCGCGTACTTCTCCGCGTCGGCCATCATCTTCTCGATGTCATCCTTCGCCAGCGCGGAGCCGCCGGAGATGGTGACCGACTGCTGCTTGCCGGTGCCGAGGTCCTTGGCCGAGACGTTGACGATGCCGTTGGCGTCGATGTCGAACGTGACCTCGATCTGCGGGATGCCGCGCGGCGACGGGGCGATGCCCGCCAGCTCGAAGGTGCCGAGCTTCTTGTTGTACGCGGCGATCTCGCGCTCGCCCTGGAAGACCTGGATCAGCACGGACGGCTGGTTGTCCTCCGCCGTGGTGAAGATCTCCGAGCGCTTGGTCGGGATCGTCGTGTTGCGCTCGATGAGCTTGGTGAAGATGCCGCCCTTGGTCTCGATGCCCAGCGACAGCGGGGTCACGTCGAGCAGCAGGACGTCCTTGACCTCGCCCTTGAGCACGCCGGCCTGCAGGCAGGCGCCCACCGCGACGACCTCGTCCGGGTTCACGCCCTTGTTCGGCTCCTTGCCGCCGGTCAGTTCCTTGACCAGGTCCACGACGGCGGGCATCCGGGTGGAACCGCCGACCAGGACGACGTGGTGAATGTCGTCGATCTTGATGCTGGCGTCCTTGATCACCTGCTGGAACGGCGCCTTGCACCGGTCGAGCAGGTCGGAGGTCATCTTCTGGAACTCGGCCCGGGTGAGCTTGGCGTCCAGGTGCAGCGGCCCGCTCTCGGAGTGGGTGATGTAGGGCAGGTTGATGGTGGTCTCGGCGGAGCTGGACAGCTCGACCTTGGCCTTCTCCGCGGACTCGCGCAGCCGCTGCAGCGCCATCTTGTCCTTGGACAGGTCCACGCCGTAGCCGTTCTTGAAGTCCTTCACCAGCCAGTCGACGATCCGCTGGTCCCAGTCGTCCCCGCCGAGGTGGTTGTCGCCGCTGGTCGCCTTGACCTCGACCACGCCCTCGCCGACCTCGAGCAGCGAGACGTCGAAGGTGCCGCCGCCCAGGTCGAAGACGAGGATCGTGGCCTCGGTCTCCTTGTCCAGGTGGTAGGCGAGCGCCGCGGCCGTGGGCTCGTTGATGATGCGCAGCACGTTCAGCCCGGCGATCTGGCCGGCCTCCTTGGTGGCCTGCCGCTGCGCGTCGTTGAAGTACGCGGGGGTCGTGATCACCGCGTCGGTGATCTTCTCGCCCAGGTACGCCTCGGCGTCCCTCTTGAGCTTCTGCAGGATGAACGCGCTGATCTGCTGGGCGGTGAACTTCTTGCCGTCGATGCTTACGGTCCAGTCGGTGCCCATCTGGCGCTTGACCGACCGGATCGTCCGATCCACGTTGGTGACGGCCTGCCGCTTGGCGACCTCACCGACGAGAACCTCGCCGTTCTTGGCGAACGCGACCACCGACGGTGTCGTCCGCGAGCCTTCCGCGTTGGCGATAACCGTAGGGTCCCCGCCCTCGAGAACGGCGACGACGGAGTTGGTCGTCCCCAGGTCAATTCCTACCGCACGTGCCATGTGTCGTCCCTTAGTGGTTGAGCGATGCTTAGTTGAGTGCTGTCGGCGCAAGGTTGCCATGCCAGGCTTGGCAAGTCAAATGACTTGAGCCGAACGGACTCAATTTTGCTAACACTCGATCTGCAGGGAACATTCCGGCCGGCCGCGTCAGTATCTGCCCTGGTCAGCAACCGTAAAGTCGGCGTTCCTGTTCCCGAGCGCCGTGCCGGGCCACGGCTTCCCAGCCCGCGTTCGTCTTCCCCGGGATCGGGCCCGGGGAGCCTGGCCGGATGACCTGCTTCCTTGGCCGACCCTTGACGAACAGTCAGTGGGGGATCACAATGAGCGCATCCAGGTTGGAATCGCTTCCAACAGGGTGGAGGATGCCCGTGCACGCTGCGGCCCGGCCCACGATGGCGGACGTTGCCCTGGCCGCCGGGGTCGGGACGGGCACGGTCTCCCGGGTGCTCAACGGCGGCCTGAACGTCAGGGAATCGACCCGTCGGCGCGTCCTGGAAGTCATCGAGCGGCTGGGATACCGGCCGAGTCACCTGGCCGCCGCGCTGTCTCGCGGCACCCCGCGGACCGTGGCCATCCTGGTACCCCATCTGACCAGGCCGTCGACCGTGGCCCGGCTGGCGGGCGCGCTGGGGGTGCTGGACGAGCAGGGCTACGACACGATCGTCTGCAACGCCGATACGCCGGAGCAGCGTGATCATCATCTGTCCGCGCTGACCGCCAGGCACCGGGCCGACGGCGTGATCATCGTGTCGGTCCGCCTGGCCAAGGACCGTATCGCAGCGTTCCGGCGCGGCTCGATCCCGATCGTGAGCGTCGACGCGGTCGCTCCCGGGGTACCGCAGACGGTCATCGACGACGTGGCCGGCGGACGGCTGGCCACCGCGCACCTGCTGAGCCTGGGCCACCGGCGGATCGGGTTCGTCGGCGACCTGGTTGGCCGCGGGACGGACCAGGACCTGGGCTTCATCTCGTCCAGGTCCCGGCTGCAGGGATACCGGCGGGAACTCGCCGTGGCCGGGATCGACTTCGACCCCGGGCTGGTCCGGGTCGGACCGCACGACGCGGCGGTGGCGGCCGGTCTGGCCGGCCAGCTGATGCGGCTGCCCGACCCGCCCACCGCCATCTTCGCCGCCTCCGATACCCAGGCGATGGGCGTGCTCAGCGCCGCGGAGCAGTCGGGCTTCCCGGTACCGGGCGGCCTGTCGGTGGTGGGCTTCGACGACATCGAGTCCACGGCGCTGCTCAACCTCAGCACCGTGCACCAGCCACTCGAGCAGAGCGGAGCCGAGGGCGCCCGCCGGCTGTGCGCGCTGCTGCTCGGGGCCAGGATCAGGCCGCTGCGCCAGCTATTGCCGCTGCGCCTGGTGCAGCGGGGGAGTTCTGCCCGGCCGTCGCTGGCCAGGCCGGGCGGCAGCCGATCGCATCTGCTTCCGGCCGGGGCCGGCCGCCGGGCGCTGGACCGCGGCAGATCCAGTCCGCGCGCGTGGCGGCGAGCAGCCGATGTCCTGTTCTGCGTGCCCAGTTTCCCCGCGCCCGGTGCGTGCCGCGCGGAGGGAGTCGTGTAGTGGGCGGCCACCGCGGATCCATAGGCCGGAGTTGTCGCGGCTCTGCCGCAGTATTCCCGTATCCCCGGTTTCGCCGGCGCCGTGCGGGGCAGTCCGTGCCCAGCGCGGGGTTGCGCGATCACGCTCTGGAGGAACGATGAGAAATGACCGACGGAGCACTGCCGGACGCCGCGCCCGCCGGTGGCCGGCCCGCCCAGCCTGGCGCCCGGTGGCCGCGCTGGCGGTGGCCGCGCTGGCCGCATCCGGCCTCGCCGCCTGCGGCACCGCCGGCGCGTCCACCGGCCCGGTGACGCTGAACTTCTACAACTTCCCGGATCCGTCCGGGGCGGTCCAGCAGGCGGCGACGAACTGCAGCAAGCAAAGCCATGGGCGCTACAACATCCTCTACAGCAAGCTGCAGAATGCGGCCGACCAGCAGCGGCTGCAGATGGCCCGGCGGCTGGCCGCCCACGACCCCTCGATGGACATCCTCGGCCTCGACGTCACCTGGGAACCCGAGTTCGCCACGGCCGGCTGGATCCGCCCGTGGACCGGCCAGTTCAAGCAGGAGGCCATCAGGGGCACGCTGATCGGGCCGCTGCGCACCGCAATCTGGCGCGGCCAGCTGGTCGCGGTCCCGTACAACAGCAACACCCAGCTGCTCTGGTACCGCTCCGACCTGGTGCCGCACCCGCCCGCCACCTGGGCGCAGATGCTCTCCGACGCCGAGGCGCTGGCCAGGCAGGGCAAGCCGCACCTGATCGAGATCCAGGGCGCCCAGTACGAGGGCGTCGTGGTCTGGTTCAACACGCTGGTCGCCAGCGCGGGCGGCAGCATCCTGAACCTGACTTCAACGAAGGCCCAGCTCGGCCCGCCCGCGATCAAGGCACTGTCGATCATGAAGCAGCTCGCCTCCTCGCCCGCGGCCGACCCGTCGCTGGGCGTGCAGATGGAAGACCAGAACCGGCTGGCCATGGAGGCCGGCGGCGCGGCGTTCGAGCTGAACTACCCGTATGTCTATCCGTCGATGAAGGCCGACAACCCGAAGCTGTTCAAGGTGTTCAAGTGGGCGCCGTACCCGCGGGTGAACCCGGGCACGCCGGCCCGGGTCACGATCGGCGGCATCGACCTCGCGGTCAGCTCCTACTCGCCGCACCCGCAACTCGCCTTCCAGGCGGCGCTGTGCCTGCGCAACGCGGCGAACCAGCTGACTGCGGCCGTCAAGGGCGGCCTGCCGCCCACGCTGGCCAGTGTCTACAGCAACCCGAAGATGCAGAGCGCCTACCCGTTCCGGAAGCTGATCCTGCAGCAGGTGAACTTCGGGTCCGTACGGCCCAAGACGCCGCTGTACCAGGTCGTGTCGGTGGCCATCTCCCACCAGGTCTCACCGCCGAGCTCGATCAACCCGGTGAGCACCGAGCAGAACATGAGGACGCAGATCAACAACGCCCTCTCCGGCAAGGGGCTGACTCCGTGAGCGCGCCGGATACGCGCAGAGAGGCAGACAGATGACTACCACCACCCCCCCGGTCACCGCCCAGGAGCCCGCGGCCAGGGGCCGCCGCCGGGCTCGGCTGTCCGAAGGCGCCCGCGCCGAACGCAGGCTGGGCTGGCTGCTGTGCGCGCCCGCGGTGATCGTGATGATCGCGGTGACCGGGTACCCGATCGGTTATGCCATCTATGTGTCGCTGCAGCGGTACATCCTGTCCGCTCCGCAGCTGACCAAGTTCGTCGGGTTCAGCAACTACGGGGCCATCCTCAGCTCGCCGTTCTGGTGGCACGCGCTGGTGGTGACCATCATCATCACGGTGGTGTCGGTGGCCATCGAGTTCGTGCTCGGCATGGCGCTGGCCCTGCTGATGTACCGGACGATCTGGGGGCGGGGCGGGATCCGTACCACGATCCTGATCCCCTATGGCATCGTGACCGTGGCCGCGGCGTTCAGCTGGCTGTACGCCTGGACGCCGAGCACCGGGTACCTGTCCGCGGCGTTCGGCAATGCGGCCCCGCTGACCTCGACGTGGCAGGCGATCGGGGTCATCATCCTGGCCGAGATCTGGAAGACGACGGCGTTCATGGCGCTGCTGCTGATGGCCGGGCTGTCGCTGGTGCCGGAGGACCTGCTCAAGGCGGCCAGGGTGGACGGGGCGACCGCCTGGCAGCGGTTCACCCGGGTGATGCTGCCGCTGATGAAGCCCGCGATCCTGGTGGCGCTGCTGTTCCGGACGCTCGACGCGTTCCGGATCTTCGACAACATTTTCATTCTCACCTCGGGCAACAACGGCACGGGGTCGGTGTCGATCCTCACCTACGACAACTTGTTCACCGGCCTGAACTTCGGCCTCGGCTCGGCGTTGTCGGTGCTGATCCTGATCTGCGTGGCGATCATCGCGGTCTTGTTCATCAAGGGCTTCGGCACCGCTGCCCCGGGAACGGACCTGCGGCGATGAGGGCCGACATGCGAGGAACGGAGGTGCGACGCTGATGGCAGCCACGGCGCGGCAGAAGGTCGGCTGGAGTGTCGCGAACATTGTCACGATCGTGCTCGTGCTGATCCCGCTGGTGTGGATCATCTCCCTGTCCTTCAAGACGACCGCCTCGATCACCGACCCGACCTTCTTCCCGACGCACTGGACGTGGGGCAACTACTCCGGCATCCTGACCACGTCCACCTTCCTGCGTCCGCTCCTCAACTCGATCGGCATCGGGCTGATCGCCACGGCCATCGCGGTCGTGCTCGCCTCGATGGCGGCGTACGCGGTGGCCCGGCTGAACTTCCCGGGCAAGGGCCTGCTGATCGGGGTGTCGCTGCTGATCGCGATGTTCCCGGCGATCGCGCTGGCCACTCCGCTGTTCAACATCGAGCGGATCCTCGGCCTGTTCAACACCTGGCCCGGGCTGATCATCCCCTACGTAGCGACCGGCCTGCCGCTCGGCATCTACACGCTGTCCGCGTTCTTCCGCGAGATCCCCTGGGAGCTGGAGAAGGCGGCCAAGGTGGACGGGGCCACCCCGTTCCAGGCGTTCGTGCGGGTCATCGCGCCGCTGGCCGCGCCGGGCATGGTCACCACGGCCATCCTGGTCTTCTTGTTCTGCTGGAACGAGTTCCTGCTGGCGATCACGCTGACCGCGACGACCGCCTCCCGCACCGCCCCGGCCGCGCTGTCCTTCTTCACCGGGACATCTCAGTTCGCCGTGCCGACCGGGTCGATCTCGGCGGCGGCGGTGGTCATCACCATTCCCATCATCATCTTCGTGCTGTTCTTCCAGCGCCGGATCGTCGCGGGGCTGACAGCCGGCGCGGTCAAGGGCTAGCGGACCGAAGGAGAGACCAGTGGCTGAAATCGTTCTCAAGGACATCACCAAGCGCTTCCCCGACGGTGCGCTGGCCGTCAACGACATCAACCTGGACATCGCCGACGGGGAGTTCGTCATCCTCGTCGGGCCGTCCGGCTGCGGCAAGTCGACGACGCTCAACATGATCGCGGGCCTGGAGGACATCAGCTCCGGCGAACTACTCATCGGAGGCCAGGTCGTCAACCAGAAGTCGCCCAAGGACCGGGACATCGCGATGGTGTTCCAGAGCTACGCGCTGTACCCGCACATGACGGTCCGGCAGAACATGGGGTTCGCGCTCAAGCTGGCCAAGACCCCGCAGAACGTCATCGACGAGAAGGTCGAGGAGGCGGCGCGGATCCTGGATCTGACCCAGCACCTGGACCGCAAGCCGGCCAACCTGTCCGGCGGCCAGCGGCAGCGGGTCGCGATGGGCCGCGCCATCGTCCGCGACCCGGCCGTGTTCCTGATGGACGAGCCGCTGTCCAACCTGGACGCGAAGCTGCGGGTGCAGATGCGCACCGAGGTGTCGCGGATCCAGCGCAGGCTGGGCACCACCATGGTGTACGTGACGCACGACCAGACCGAGGCGATGACCCTCGGCGACCGGGTCGCGGTCATGCGCACCGGCACGATCCAGCAGGTGGCCTCGCCGCAGGAACTCTACGACCAGCCGGCCAACCTGTTCGTGGCCGGGTTCATCGGCTCGCCCGCGATGAACTTCATGGCCGGCACGCTGGAGGACGGCAAGCTGCGGACCGGTCTCGGCGACATCCCGCTGAGCGGGCGGCTGCGGCAGGAGCTGAGCGGTTCGGGGGCCAGCCAGGGCGTGATCGTGGGTATCCGTCCTGAGGACTTCGAGGACGCGGCGCTGGTCCCCAGGGAAAACCGGGAGAACGGGATCACCTTCCCGGCCACCATCGACGTGGTGGAATCGCTGGGCTCGGAGAAGTACGTCTACTTCAGCAAGGAACTAGGGAGCGTGGAGACCGCCGAGCTGGCCGAGCTGGCCCGGGACTCCGGGCGGGCGGACACCGGTTCCTCCGCGGAGACCGTGGTGGCCCGGATCGACCCGGCCACCCGGATCACCGAGGGTGAGGACGCCGAGCTGTGGGTGGACGTGCGGTCGGTGCACGTGTTCGACCCGGCCACCGGGAAGAACCTCACCCGGGCAGACTCGGGCTCACCGGCCGCCGGAACCAGATCTGCGGGCGACGGTGCCGCCTCGGCGCAGGCCGGTGCCGCCCCCGTCGGGGCGGGCACCGGCCCAGTGAGTGGAGCGGGCACCGAGTCAGCAGGCGGGACGGGCACCGACCCAGCAGGCGGGACGGGCACCGACCCAGCGGGCGGGACGGGCACCGGCTCAGCGGCTACGCCGCCGCGGTGACCGGAGCCGCCGCTGGAGTTCCTCGATGACCTCGTCCGTCCACTGGTGCGTGCGGATCAGCCGGTAGCGCTCGCTGGCGACGATCAGGTACGCCTCGGCATCGGTATTCGATCCGACGAGGTCGGCTGAGTGCAGCATGCGCACAACCGGGGTGAACTCCTCGGCGAACCAGCGGCGGGACACTTGCTCGCGGTCGTAGAACTTGTGCTCGTGCTGCATGAGCCGGAACCCCCAGGCCTCCACCGCCTCGCCCAGCTCCGCGTATGACCACGGGTCAGACACCTTGATCTTGGCGTACGCCTGCGGCTGGAGCTTGACCCGGGAGCGGAACAGCAGCTCGTAGCTCTTGAACAGCAGGTCGCTGCGGTGCCGGATGCCATCAGCAGGCACCGCGGTGAGCACTTCGGTCACGTAGGCGTCGATCGTCTTCTGCCCCGTGGTCAGCGCGATCGACACTCGATGATGCCCGTCGGCCACGAAATAGAGATCGCCCACCTGGTACACGTCGATGGGCGGGATGGACTCGCCCCGCCGCTGGGCCAGCGCCAGCCGCTCCCACCGCTCCCGTACCCGGCTCGACGTGGGCCGGAACAGGCGGTCGAAGTCGCGCATGGAGTCCACCGAGCCCACGATGCGGGCGAGCGGGATGGTCCGCAGGCCCAGCCGCTGCTCGCCCACCCGGCCGAGCGCCGCGACGACCTCGTCGAAGGGCAGGATGAGGTTGACGTCGTCTGGTTCCCGGCGCAGCCGCTGGACGAGCCGGCCCAGGACCTGGCGCCGCCGGGCCCGCAGGAAGTTATCCTCCACGTCCGCGCGGGGGAAGCCGGTCTCACCCCGCATGGCGCCACCCGGCCTCAGCGGCCAGGTTCGGCTGCCCGCCCGGCTCGATGTCGAACAAGTGCCGGCCGGTCACGTTGCGCACGACCGTGCGGCCGAGCCGCCGGTCCGTCGCGGCCGGGCCGCAGACCGTGACGTGCCCGTGCAGCAGCAGGTCCGGCTGCAGCCGGGCCACCAGAGAGTGCAGCGCGGCGAAACCGCGATGCGGAGGGTCGTCGCCGTCGCCGACCCCGCTCGGCGGGGCGTGCGTGAGCAGGACGTCGACACCTTTTCCGTCCCGGCGCCAGGCGGCGCGCCAGCTCAGCGCCCGGGCTCGGCGCCTCTGCTGACGCTCGGTGTACTGGTTGGGACCCGTGCTGTAGCGCAGGCACCCGCCCAGCCCCGCCACCCGCAGGCCCGCCGCGTCCACCACCCGGCCGTCGGCGCAGACGGCGCCGGGCGGCCAGGGCGGGCTGGCCGGCAGCCCGGCCCGCAGTGTCAGCCCGCTGCGCGCGGCCTTGTAGCCGGACACATCGGGATCGTGATTGCCCGGGACGAAGACGAGCGGTACATCCAGCGCGTTCATCAGGTAATCCAGGTAGTCGAAAGGGAGGTCGCCGCAGGCCAGGATCAGCTCTGCGTCACGCGCCAGACCCGGGTCAGCGCAGAGTCCCTCGTCCACATCGTCCGATACCGCCAGCACGCGCGCCATACCCCCGATCGTAGGCGGGGAATCGGCCACCGGATACCGAGGAGCATTAGGCTCACTATCACGCTACAAACGCTTCGCCTTGACGCCTGGGTACCCCCGGCGCGCCGGTCAGCGCGCCGCCGGCTGCCTGACGTCGAGGCCGCGCTGCCGCAGCGCTGCCTCGGCCCGGTAGATCTCCGCCCAGGGGGCCCGCTCGCCGCCGCGCGGCGGGCCGACCTCAAGTCGCTCGCACGCCGCCGACAGGACGTCGACGTAGGCGCCGCGCACGGCTTTCAGGCGAACGTTCTTCGCCGGAAGGTCGGACCGGATCTCGGTCGCGTCGAGCTCGGCGCGCAGCCTGCGCAGGCTGGCACCGAGACGTTCGATCGGCTCGCCCTGGGGCTCGAGCTGGTGCCGCCGCGCACGCCAGCGCTCAGATGACCAGCGGGCACCCCGCAGGCCCCAGATGATCGCGCCTCCCACTGCCGTGGGGAGCAGGAGGACGATCACCCATTCAATGACCGGGCTCACATCGTCTATTGTCGGTGCCGCCCAGTGCCCAAAGCAAGGCGGGGCCAGATTTGCGCCCCGCGCCTGACGCACCAGATCGGGAGACAGATGAACAGCAAGCCCGGCCAGCGCCGCTGGTGGCACGGCGCGGTGCTCTACCAGCTGTACGTCCGGTCGTGGCTGGACACCAACGGCGACGGATTCGGCGACCTTGGCGGCGTCATCGCCGGGCTCGATTACCTGTCCTGGCTGGGGGTCGACGGCATCTGGCTGTCACCGACGATGCCGTCGCCGGACGACGACTGGGGCTACGACGTCAGCGACTACCTCGGCGTCCATCCTGACCTCGGCACGCTCGACGACATGGACCGGCTGATCGCCGAAGCCGGGCGGCGCGGCCTGCGGGTCCTGCTGGACCTGGTGCCCAATCACACGAGCTCGGCACATTCCTGGTTCGTGGATGCGGCAGGCAGCCGCGGCGCGGCGCACCGGGACTTCTACGTGTGGGCCGACCCGGGCCCCGGCGGGGGACCGCCCAACAACTGGCTGGACGCCACCGGCGGCAGCGCCTGGGCCTGGCACGAGCCAACCCGGCAGTACTACCTGCACAACTTCCTGGCTAGTCAGCCCGACCTGAACTGGTGGGACCCGGCGGTGCACGAGGCCTTTACCGAGATCCTCCGGTTCTGGCTGGACCGGGGGGTGGCCGGATTCCGGGTCGATGTCGCGCACGGCCTGTACAAGGACGCGAAACTGCGCGATAACCCCCCGGAAGCCGGCGAGGGCCCGCTGGCCGGGCGGTTCGGCCAGCGGGCCGTCTACAGCATGAACCGGCCCGAGACGCACGAGGTGTACCGGGACTGGCGGCGGATCGCGGCCGGCTACCCCGACGAGCGCCTGCTGCTCGGCGAGACCTGGGTGGGCGACCTGGACCGGCTGGC
The DNA here is from genome assembly GCA_036496025.1 of Streptosporangiaceae bacterium. Lineage (GTDB taxonomy): Bacteria > Actinomycetota > Actinomycetes > Streptosporangiales > Streptosporangiaceae > PALSA-505. The sequence continues at coordinate 25,103 of DASXLW010000023.1, read as the reverse complement.
CGGCTACTACGGCCACGACGATGAGCTGCAGCTGGCGTTCAACTTCCCGTTCGTGTTCGCCGCGTTCGCCGCGCCGGACCTGCCCGATGTCGTGGCGCAGACTCTGGCCAGGCTCCCGGCCGGGGCGTGCCCGGTGTGGACCGGGTCGAACCACGACGTCGGCAGGTTCGCCAGCCGCTGGTGCGGCGGGGACGAGCAGAAGATCCGGCTGGCCCTGCTCGTGCTGGGCACCCTGCCGGGCACCGCGGTGCTCTACTACGGGGACGAGATCGGGATGACCAACGTGGATGTCCCGGTCGAGCGGCAGCGGGACGCAATGTCACGCGGCGGGAGTGACGGCTGGCGGGTCAACCGGGACGGCGCCCGCACCCCGATGCAGTGGGACGCCACGGCCAGCGCCGGATTCGCACCGGACCGGGTGATCCCCTGGCTGCCGGTGGGCGACAACAGAGCCGTCGACGTGGCCAGCCAGCGCGACGATCCCGGATCCGTGCTGCACCTGTGCCGCGACCTGCTCGCCGTGCGCCGTGCGGACTCCGGCGGCCAGATCGCCGACTACCAGGCCCTGCCCGGGCCGCCGGAGCTATGGGCCTACCGGGTCGGGGGGCTGACGGTGCTGGCCAACTTCTCCGGCCGCCCGCTCGTCGCGTCCGATCCGGGCGGTGCGGTCGCGGTATCGTCGCATGGACCGGTGCAGCGGGCCGGCGCAGGCATCACCCTGGCGCCCTGGCAGGGCATCATCGTCCGCCAACCGCTCACTGACCCGCGCACGCCCGCCCGGGGCCACGGCGCGGGCGGCTAAGTTACTAACCGGTAGGATGCCAGGGCGCGGCAGACCGTTTCCGCCGTGCGTCCGTCCGGTGCCGGATTCCCGGGGCGTACGCTGGCGGGTCAAGCGCCGCAGCCTAAGGAGGACCAGTGGTTCTGCGGATTGTCATCGGCGTGGTCCTGACCGCGGTCGCCGCGGTACTGGCCGGCCACCGCCTGTGGTGGCTGCAGCGGCTCGCGATGAGCGGCCAGCCGGCGCCCGAGCGGATCGAGGCGGTCCGCAGGCACCCAGCCCGGGACGCCGAGGTACAGGCCACCGAGGTGTTCGGCCAGCGCAGGCTGCTGAAGTGGACGGTGCCGGGGATAGCGCACTTCCTGGTGTTCTGGGGCTTCATCGTCCTGCTGCTGACGATCATCGAGGCGTACGGCGACCTGTTCAGCAAGACGTTCGCGATTCCCGGCATCGGGCACTGGGCGTGGGTGGGATTCGTCGAGGATCTGTTCGCGGTGGGCGTGCTCGCCGGGATCATCACGTTCGCGGTGATCAGGCTGCGCGAGGATCCGAGGCGGGAGGGCCGCGGGTCGCGGTTCGCCGGGTCGCATAACGGCGCGGCCTGGCTGGTCCTGCTGGGGATTTTCCTGGTCATCGCCACCCTGCTGGTGTACCGCGGGGCGCAGATCAACACCGGCGATTTCCCGTACCCGCACGGGGCGTTCGCCTCCCAGATCGTCGGCCACTGGCTGGCGCCGCTGGGCGCCGGGGTCAACTCGGTCATCGAGACCGTCTTCATCCTGGCCCAGCTGGCCGTGATCCTGGCCTTCGGCGTCTTCGTCACTTACTCCAAGCACCTGCACATCGCGATCGCGCCGCTGAACGTCCTGTTCTCCCGGCGGCGGCAGGGGGTGCCGGGCGGCCTGGGCGGTCTGCAGCCGATGCGGTCCGGCGGGAAGGTGCTCGACTTCGAGGAGGCGGACCCGGACACCGACGTGTTCGGCCGGGGCAAGATCGAGGACTTCACCTGGAAGGGCTTCCTCGACATGGCCACCTGCACCGAGTGCGGCCGCTGCCAGTCGCAGTGCCCGGCCTGGGCTACCGGCAAGCCGCTGTCGCCCAAGATGGTCATGCTGGATCTGCGCGATCACGCGCTGGCCAAGGCGCCCTACATCCTGGCTGGCTCCGACGAGGAGCGGGAGAAGCTGCCGGAGGCCGTCAGGGCCGAGGCCGAGCGCCCGCTGGTCGGCGACGAGGCGGCGCGCGGCGTCATCGACCCCGACGTGCTCTGGTCCTGCACCAACTGCGGCACCTGCGTCGAGGAGTGCCCGGTGGACATCGAGCACATCGACCACATCACCGACATGCGCCGCCACCAGGTACTGATCGAGTCGGCGTTCCCCACCGAGGCGGCGACGATGCTGAAGAACCTGGAGAACAGGGGCAACCCGTGGGGGCTGGCGGAGAGCAAGCGCACCGAGTGGATCACCGAGCTCGACTTCGAGGTCCCGGTCGCCGACGGCCCGATCCCCGATGACGTGGAGTACCTGTTCTGGGTGGGCTGCGCGGGCGCACTGGAGGACCGGGCCCGCAAGACGACCAAGGCCATCGCCGGCCTGCTGCACACCGCCGGGGTGAAGTTCGCCGTGCTCGGCCCGGCCGAGACCTGCACCGGTGACCCGGCCCGCCGGATGGGCAACGAGTTCGTGTACAGCATGCTGGCCCAGCAGAACATCGAGACGCTGAACGAGGCCAGGCCCCCCGCGATCGTCGCCAGCTGCCCGCACTGCTTCAACACGATTGCCCGCGAGTACCCGCAGCTCGGCGGGAATTACGAGGTGATCCACCACACCCAGCTGCTAGCCCGGCTGGTCGCCGAGGGCCGCCTGAAGCCGGCTGCGCCGGTCGAGGAGAAGATCACCTACCACGACCCGTGCTTCCTGGGCCGGCACAACCGGGTGTTCACCGCGCCGCGCCAGATCATGGAGCAGGTGCCGGGCGTGCGGGCGCAGGAGATGCACCGGTGCAAGGAACGGGGATTCTGCTGCGGCGCGGGCGGGGCGCGGATGTGGATGGAGGAGCGGATCGGCAAGCGGATCAACACCGAGCGCATCGACGAGGCGCTCGGGACCGACCCGGACACCATCTCCACCGGCTGCCCGTACTGCCTGGTGATGCTGGGCGACGCGGTTGCCGCGAAGAAGGGCTCGGGCGAGGCGAAGCAAACGCTCGAGGTGGTGGACGTGGCCCAGCTGCTGGCCCGCTCGGTCCAGCCGCCCGCCCGGCCAGCCCAGCCGGCGGACGGGGAACAGGCGGCGGACAGGGGGCAGCCGACGGACGGGCACCAGGCGGCGCCCGGGGAACAGCCGACGGACGGGGAGCAGGCGGCGGACGGGGAACAGGCGGCGGACAGCGAGCAGGCGGCGGACGGGGAACAGGCGGCGGCGGGGGACCAGGCGGTGGACGGCGAGCAGGCGGCGACGAGGCGGCCGCCCTCCGGGCCGCAGGCCGCCGGGGACGCGTAACCGCGACCGCGAGGTCAGCGCTCCGGCTGCGGGGCGGTGAGCCGGGTCGGCAGCCAGACGCGCACTCGCGTACCCCGGCCCGGGGCCGACTCGATCGCGGCGTCACCGCCGTGCGCCCTGGCGATGGCCTGCACGATCGACAGGCCGAGCCCGCTCCCGCCCCGGTTGCCGTTCGGACTCGCGCCGCCGTACCCATCGGCGGCGCTCCCGTAGTCGGTCGATCCGCGGTGGAACCGGTCGAACGCCCGCGCGGCGTGCTCGGCGGACATGCCGGGACCTGAATCGGCGACTTCCAGCACCACCCCCTGGCCGGCCTCGGCCAGCCGGACGGCCACCGGCGTGTCCGGCGGCGTGTGCTCGCGCACGTTGCCGAGCAGGTTGGCCAGGACCTGCCGGATGCGCGGCTCGTCGACCACTGCCAGCAGGTGGGGCGGCGCCTCGGCGTAGACCGGCCGGCCGGGCTCCACCGCCGCGGCGTCGGCCACCGCGTCCTGCACGAGCTGGGCGAGGTCGGTTTCGGTCAGGTCCAGGGAGGAGATGCGGTCCAGCCGGGCGAGCTCGAGGAGCTCGGCGACGAGCCTGCTCATCCGGTCCGACTCCTGCTCGATGCGGCGCATTGCGTCCGGCAGCCGGTCCGGGCCGAGCGCGCCCTGCCGGTAGAGCTCGGCGTAGCCGCGGATCGTGGTCAGCGGGGTGCGAAGCTCGTGCGAGGCGTCGGCCGCGAACTGGCGCACCTTCTGCTCCGAGGCCAGCCGCGCGGTGAACGCCTGCTGGATCCGGTCGAGCATGGTGTTGATGGCCGAGGTCAGCCTGCCCGTCTCGGCCCGGTCACCGGAGTCCGGCATCCGGGCGGTCAGGTCCCCGCGCGAGGTGATCTGGTCGGCGGTGGTGGCCATCCGGTCCAGCGGCGCCAGGCCGCGGCGGATGATCCACGGCCCGAACAGCGCAAGCAGCCCGATGAGCACCGCGCCGGTGATGATCTCGGCGATGATGACCTGGCGCAGCGGCGCTTCCCGCAGGCTCAGCGGCCTGGCCACCACGATGATCGCCTTGCCGTGCGGGACGATCGTCTGCCTGGCCTCGGCCGCCGGCCTGACCAGGCGCCATACGGCGCGAAGGGTGGGCCCGCCTGGGAGGGTGATGGTGAACGGGGACCCCGGGGCCGGACGAAGCCGGCGACCGGCTTGGTCCAGGTACACCACGAGCCGGCGCCCTGTCGGAGAGGAAGCATCGCTGATCAGGCCCGCGCGGCCGGCTCGGTAGGAGTAGTACGCCACATAGCTGTCGGTGGTGCCAGCCATCGTCGCGATCGGACGCCTGGCCGCCACCTGGAGCTGTCCGTCGAACACGTTGCCGATGCGGTTGCCGAACGCCAGCGCGGCGACCAAACCCAGGACGATGAGGAAGACCGAGGTGACCGCGAGCAAGGCGGTCAGCAGCCGGGCACGCAGCGACAGTCGCGGGCGGCCGTTCATCCCGGCAGCCGGCTCAGGTCCCCGGCGGGGTGCCAGGCAGCCGCAGGCTGTACCCCACGCCGCGCTGGGTGTGGATGATCGGCGGGCCGAGCGGGTCGAGCTTGCGCCGCAGGTAGCTGACGTAAGTCTCCACGATTTGCGACTGGCCGGCGTAGTCCCAGCCCCACACGTTCTCCAGCAGCTGCTCCCTGGTCAGCACCCGTCCTTCGTGCCGCATCAGGAACGCGAGCAGCCGGAACTCCGTGGGTGACAGCTCGACCGGGTGGCCCGCCCGCTGCACCGTCCATCGCGATTCGTCCAGTTCGAGGTCGCCGGCCCGCAGCTTCTGGGTGTCGGGGACACCCTCGCCGCCCGGTGCCCGGGAGACCCGGCGCAGCACGGCACGCACCCTGGCCACCAGCGACTCGACCGAGAACGGCTTGGTGACGTAGTCGTCGCCGCCAAGTGCCAGCCCGGTGACGGTATCCGACGAGGTGTCCCTGGCCGTCAGGAAGATGACCGGCACCTCGTTCCCCCCGGACCGGAGCCTGCGGCACACCTCGAACCCGTCCAGGTCCGGCAGCACCACGTCCAGCACGATCAGGTCCGGGCGATCTGTCTCGGCTCGCCGCAGCGCGTCCTTGCCGGTGGCCGCGGTGGTCACGGCGCAGCCGTGGAACTGCAGGGCAACCTGAACCAGCTCACGGATGTTGGGCTCGTCGTCGACGACGAGCACCGAGGGAATCTGGTCATTGTCACTCATGGCTTCCCGCCCATTCTCCCGTATGCCGCGAGCGCCGGCGTGCTCCCCGCGGGATACGCCGGCGCTCGCTACCCTGCGGATCGGTGGCCGCGAGTGGGATCAGGGCCCGCTGACCCGGGTCCGCAGGGTCGCTAACCGCGGTCAGGGCCGGTCAGCCCGGGGCCGCGGGCGAACTGGCCGGAGCCCGGGACGACGAGCCTGGTGCGCTTGCGTTCCGGGCGCGGACGAGGACCAGCCGGGCATCCTTGCCGCCACCGGAGACCCCGCCGGCGACGAACACCCGCGCGCCGCCAGACAGGGCGCCGCCGGGCGCGGTCTTGCCGTGCTGCCTGACGACCGCGTTGCCCGCCAGGTCCCAGGTCCACGTCGTCCCGTCGGCAGCCCGGACCACCAGGTGACCGCCGCCGGCCGACTCGACCGTGCCCCGCTCGAACGCGAGCGTCGCCGTCCCGGCCCGGCCGTGGTAGGTGACCTGGCCATACATGCCCCTGACCAGGCGCAGCAGGCGGGTGCGGCGGCAGTGCCCAGCGCGGGCCTGGCCGCCTGCCGATGAGCCGGCCGGCGCCTGAGCGCAGTGCCCGGCACGCCCGCCGCCCGCTGACGAACCGAGTACATGGTTCAGGGCCACGGCGCCCGGAGTGTTCGACGGGGAGGAGTTGCCGGCCAGCTTCAGGCCAGCCATCGCGCCGCCGGCGGCCAGCAGCACGGCGGCCGCGATCCCGCCCGTCCAGCGCAGCACCCTGCCGAGCCGTCCCGGGTGCGGCCGTGGCCTCCGGCCGCCCGGCGCCTGCGGCCCCGGGTCACCGCCTGGCGGCTGCGAGCCCGGCGGAGGCGCACCGTATCCCACGGGTGGACCGTATCCCGGGGGCGGGCCGTATCCCGGGGGCGGGCCGTGTCCCGGGGGCGGACCGTGTCCCGGGGGCGGCTCGTACCCGGCGGCCAGCCGGTACCCGGCGGGCCAGCCGGGCGTAAACCTGAACGGCTGGGTCGGCGACGGGTCCAGCGTCGGTTCCCCCGGTGGCTGGTTCACATGGTCCATGGCAGCGAGCCTGCCCGCACGCCCTGGGACATCGGGCGGCGTAGCCTGAGATTTCACTGAGAGCGCGCATGGGTTCCCAGACGCTCGCTGAGCGGCCCGGCCGGCTACATCCGGTCCGGCACCGGCACCCCGAGCAGGCCCAGGCCGACGAGCAGGACGCGGAGCGTAAGCCCGGAAAGCGCCAGCCTTGAATCCCGAACGGCGCTGGTGCCGGCCTGCAGCACCGGGCAGTTCTCGTAGAACGCGGTGAACGCGCTGGCCACCTCGAAGAGGTAGCCGCAGAGCCGGTGCGGCTCGGTGGTCTCAGCCACCTGGGCGACGACGGCGCCGAAGCCGAGCAGTCGCATCGCCAGGGCCCGTTCGGCCTCCTCGGTCACCTGGATCGGCGCGGTGGCGCGGTCGGGGTCCAGCCCGGCCCGGCGGAAGATCGAGCGGATCCGCGCGGTCGCGTACTGCAGGTAGGGCCCCGTGTTCCCGGTCAGCGCGAGCATCCGATCGAAGTCCAGGGCGTAGCTGCTGTCCCTGGCCACGGACAGGTCGGAGTACTTGAGCGCGCCGATCCCCACCGCCTCGGCTATCCGGTGGCGTTCGGCCGCGTCCGGGTACCGGTCTGCTATTACCCGCTCCGCCCGCTCGACGGCCTCGTCCACCAGCGAGGCCAGCTTGACCTGCTCACCGGTCCTGGTCCGCAGCCGCTGGCCGTCGGCGCCGGTCACCAGGCCGATGACCGCGTGCTCCGCGCTGACCTTGTCGGTGAGCCAGCCGGCCTGGCGCGCGGTCGCGAACACCATGGCCAGGTGCAGACGCTGATCGTCCCCGACCACGTAGATGATCCGCTGCACGTCCAGATCGCAGATCCGGTACCTGATCGCGGCCATGTCCGTGGTGGCGTAGCCGTACCCGCCGTCGCTCTTGCGCAGGATCAGCGGCAGCGGCTTCCCGCCGCGGCCGGTGAAGCCGGGCGGGAACGCGACCAGCGCGCCGTCGCTGATCGTCGCGACTCCCTTCGCCTCGAGCTCGTCGCACACCTCGGCCAGCATCGAGTTGTAGAAGCTCTCCGGATCCATGTCGGCGTCGGTGGAGAGAGTGACGTTGAGCCGCTGGTACAGCCGGCGCAGGTACACCATCGACTCGCCGACCAGCAATTGCCAGATCCGCAGCGACTCCTCATCGCCGCCTTGCAGGCTGACCACGCGCCGCCGGGAACGCTCCACGAACGCGGGATCGGCATCGAACTCCGCCCGCGCCGCCTGGTAGAACGCGGTGAAGTCGCCGGCGCTGAGCTGAGCGCGGGTGGTCTGTTCGCCGACGTCGAGCGCGTGCTCGATGAGCATGCCGAACTGGGTGCCCCAGTCGCCCAGGTGCGCCGCGCGGATCACCTCATGGCCTAGATACTCCAGGACCCGGACGATGGCGTCGCCCACGACCGTCGCCCTCAGGTGGCCGACGTGCAGTTCCTTGGCGACGTTCGGGCCGGAGTAGTCCACGACGACCTTCTGGACCGGATCGGCCGCGGCGACGCCGAGCCGCTGGTCGGTTAGCAGGCCGGTCGCCTGCGCGGCGATCCACTCATCGCGCAGCGTGAGGTTGATGAAGCCCGGTCCGCTCACTTCGGGCGGCAGGCACACGTCGGTCACGTCCAGGTGGCGGGCCAGCTCGGCCGCCACCTCCCGCGGCGGCCGGCCCAGCCGCTTGCCGAGCGGTAGCGCCACGTTGGACTGGTAATCGGCGAACTGCGACGGCCTGATCACCGGATCGTCATCGGCGTGCTCGGGCCCGAAGGCCGCAGCAAGCGCACGGCGCACGCGCCGCCCGAGGACTTCCTGGGGATCGGCCATGCGGTAAGCCTACCGATCCATCGCCCGTGGCCCGGCGGGCCAGGCGCTGATCCATCGTGCCAGGACGTAAGGGGAGCCTGACGCAGGGCGACCACGCCCGGCGTAGCCTGCTTGCGCGCATCCGGCGAGCGGATGCCAGCTGCAAGGGACCGACTTACAGGCTGGGACCGCCTGGACGCGCCAGGCTCCACCTGAAGTCTTACCGTCGGGGCGCGGATTTCATCCGGCGCGGGGGGCAATCTCCGCGAGTTTTTGCCTGGGTTTTGTCTAACGTCGCACCGTAACTACACGATTACCCTCCCAGCCCCGCCTGCACCACGGGATCAGAGCTAGGGAGCCCTGTCCGGAAGCCCTTGCCCCGCTGCGCGTCGTCCAGGAGACGGCTGGCTGCGCTGTCGCTCGGTCGATTACTGCCTCCGGCTAGGCTCCGTCGCTCCGCCTGGCCATCCGCCCTGGGTCCCGCGCGCGACGGACATGGGTCCCCAGACAGGCTCTCTCAGTCCGCGTCCCGCGGATGACCGAGCGGCCTGCGAAGGAAGTGCCGTTCGGGGCCCAGCCGTTCCCTGATCCTCTCAGTGATCTTGCGCTCCTCGAGATCGGCGGCGAGCAGGCACGCTGACGTCACGCCGCGGGCCCGGCTGGCGCCGTGCGCGATCACCACCGTGCCTGACAGGCCGAGCAGGACAGCGCCGCCGTGGGTCTCCGAGTCAACGAGCTCGGCAAACTCGCGCAGCTTCCTGCGCTGAAGCAGGGCCCCCAGCCGCGCCGCCGGGGAGGCCGTCGCGATCTGGCGCAGCTGATCGACCGCGAACCTCTCCGCGCCCTCCAGCGTTTTCAGCGCGACATTCCCGGAGAACCCCTCGGTGACGGCCACGTCTACCTTGCCGGTGAGCAGGTCGCTTCCCTCGATGTTGCCGATGAAGCCGATCGGCATCCCGCCGTCCTTCGGGTCCTCGGACAGCAGCTCATAGGCCCGGCGGGCCAGCTTGTTGCCTTTGCCGGGCTCGGCCCCGATCGTCAGCAGGCCCACCCGCGGCTCGGCGACGTTGTGCGAGACCTGCGCGTACGCCACCCCGAGCTGGGCGAACTGGACGAGCATCTCGGGCTTGGGATCGGCGATCGCGCCCGCATCCAGCAAGATGGTCGGGGTCGGCCGGCTCGGCAGCACGACCGCGAGCGCGGGCCGCAGCACGCCGGGCAGCAGCCGCAGCCGCATCCGGGCGGTGGTGACGATGGCGCCGGTCGATCCGGCCGATACCACCGCGGAGGCCTGCCCGCGCCTGACCAGCTGGCAGGGCACGGCGATGCTGGACCGGGGCCGGCGCCAGATGGCCAGCCCGCCCTCGTCCATGCCGGGGGAATCATCGGCCGCGACGATGCGGATCTCCCCGGCGGCATGGTGGTCGGCAAGCAGCGGCCGGAGCTGGCCGGGCCGCCCGGCCAGCACCACCGCAATCCCGTGCTGGCGCGCGGCCCGCACCGCGCCGGCGACGATCTCGTCCGGGGCGTAATCGCCGCCCATCGCGTCGACGGCCACCACCGGCCGGGCGCGATCGGCGCCCGGCTGCTCGTCCGCCGGCGGCTGCCGCTGAAGATCCGCGGTCAGTACCGGGTCGTCGCCGGTCGTCAGCCCGGCACCGTATCCGAGAGCGCCATGGTATGCGGCCAGGGCGGGGGAACCGGATGGTCTACAGCGGCCCGCATGGCACTAAGCCTCCCACCTCCTGGTCACTTTGCCGATCATCGGCGTGATCCGCTGTATAAGCCATTGTCCAGGCAGTTCGGCGATACGCTCCTGGAACCTCGCTCTTTGCCACTGCGTTTCATTGGTGTGACCTCAACGCGAAGGTCACGAGCTGGCCCTTTGCGGGTACCACTGTGACGCAGGGGATCCAGGCGCAGCGGGGTGTCGTGCTGGCCATATGTGGCCTGATTTCGCGACCGTTCAGGTGAGAGAGCGGGCGCGACCGACCGAGAGGAGTTGCGTGACTGGATTTCAGCAGCCAGGGCCGGTCAGATCCGTACGGCCCACGGCCAGGCCCGCGGCGCAGGCGGCGGGCCGTCGTTTTCGCGCCTACACGGCTAATCACCTCGACGAGCTCACGGCACGAGCGGGGCTGCCTGCGGCGCAGCGCCTGGCGGTTCGCGCGGTCGCCACCGTGCTGCCGTTCAGGACCAATGCCTATGTCGTCGACCACCTCATCGACTGGAACGCCGCGCCGGCCGACCCGATGTACCGGCTGGTCTTCCCGCAGGCCGACATGCTGCCCGAGGCCGACGTCAGCCGGATCGCCGCCCTGCTGGCGCGCGACGCGCCCGCGGCCGAAGTGCACGCGGCCGCGCATGAGGTGCGGATGCGGCTCAACCCGCACCCGGCCGGCCAGATCGCGCTCAACACCCCCGCCCTGGACGATGAGCCGCTACCCGGGCTGCAGCACAAATACCCCGAGACCGTGCTGCTGTTCCCCAAGCAGGGCCAGACCTGTCACGCATACTGCACCTACTGCTTCCGGTGGGCCCAGTTCGTGGACGAGCCCGAGCTGAAGATGGCGATGGGCGACTCCAGCATGCTGGTCAGTTACCTGCTCGGGCACCCGGAGGTCACCGGGGTCCTGGTCACGGGCGGCGATCCCATGATCATGGGCGCACCGGTCCTCCGCCGGTACATCGAGCCGCTGCTCGACCCCCGGCTGGCTAGTCTCGAATCGATCCGGATCGGGAGCAAATCGCTCGGCTACTGGCCGCAGCGGTTCGTCACCGACCCGGATGCCGACGAGACGCTGCGCCTGTTCGAGGACGTGGTGGCTTCCGGCCGGTGCCTGGCTTTCATGGCGCATTTTTCGCATCCGCGAGAGCTCGAATCCCCCCTCGCCGCCGAGGCGGTGCGCCGGATCCGGTCCACCGGCGCGATCATCCGCACCCAGGCGCCGTTGATCCGGTCCATCAACGACGACCCCGCGATCTGGGCCAGCATGTGGTGCACCCAGGCCCGGATGGGGATGATCCCCTACTACATGTTCGTGGAGCGCGATACCGGTCCGCAGGACTACTTCGCCGTGCCGCTGGCCCGCGGCTACGAGGTGTTCCGAGAGGCCTACCGGAGCGTGTCCGGGCTGTGCCGGACGGTTCGCGGGCCGTCCATGTCGGCTACGCCCGGCAAGGTGTGCGTGGACGGGATCACCCAGGTGGCGGGGGAGAAGGTCTTCGTCCTGCACATGATCCAGGCACGCGACCCCAGCCTGGTGGGCAGGCCGTTCTTCGCCAGGTTCGATCCGGCCGCGACGTGGTTGTCCGACCTGGAGCCAGCGTTCGCGCCGCGGTTCCCGTTCGAGCCCGGCCACGACGAACTGCCCGGGCTGTGGACCCGGGAGCTGCTGGAGCCGGCCAGCTGAGGCGGACCGCCTGGTGTGCCCCGCCGTACCTGTGAGGCGCGCCAGGCGCAGCGGTGCGGCCCATCGAAAGGCGAAACCGAACCCCGTTCGGTCATGGCTGCCGCGGCCCCAGTATGCTCCCGCACATGGACATCAACGGAACCGCAGCGATCATCTCCGGCGCGGCCAGCGGCCTGGGCGAGGCCACGGCGCGCGAGCTGGCGGAGGCGGGCGCCCGGGTGGTCGTCGCCGACCTGAACGAGGAACGCGGCAAGGCCATAGCCAATGAGCTCGGCGGCCTGTTCGCGAGGACCGACGTCTCCGACGAGCAGTCGGTGCAGGCGGCGGTGGAGGCGGCCGCCGGGCTCGGCGCGCCGCTGCGGGTGGCCGTGAGCTGCGCCGGCATCGGCTGGGCCGCGCGCACCGTGGCCCGGGACGGCGCGCCGCACGACCTGGCCGCCTACCGCAGGGTCATCGACATCAACCTAATCGGCACCTTCAACCTCATGCGGATCGCGGCGGCCGCGATGGCACGCACCGAGCCCGTGGACGCGGACGGCCAGCGCGGAGTGATCATCAACACGGCATCGGTCGCGGGCATCGAGGGGCAGACGGGGCAGGTCGCCTACTCCGCGTCCAAGGGCGGCATCATCGGGATGACCGTGCCCGCGGCGCGTGACCTCGCGGCCATCGGAGCGCGGGTCAACACCATCGCCCCGGGGATCATCGACACGCCCATCTACGGGACCGGGGAAGCCAGCGAGGAGTTCAAGGCCAAGCTGATCATGCCCGTGGCGTTTCCCAAGCGGCTCGGGACCGCGGCCGAGTTCGCCCGCCTGGTTCGCTCGCTGATCGAGAACGACTACATGAATGCCGAGGTCGTGCGCTTCGACGGCGGCATCAGGTTCCAGCCCAAATAGGCCGACGGGCGGTCACGGAGCCCGCGCGCCCTTCACCCGCGCCCGGTCCTCGTGATCACGAACAGGGGCGCGCGGGCGCCCGTACCGGGATTGGCTACCGAGCCGGGAGGGCTGGCGTGGCGGACGAGGTTCTGATCGAGATTGACGGCGGCATCGCCGTCATCACCATCAACCGCCCGCAGGCGCGGAACGCCGTCAACGGCGCGGTCTCGGCCGGCATCGCCGCGGCCGTTGAGGACCTGGACGCGCGCCGGGATGTGCGCGTGCTCATCCTGACCGGCGCGGGCGGCACCTTCAGCGCGGGCATGGACCTGAAGGGCTTCCTGACCGGGGATAACCCGCTGGCCGGGGGACGGGGGTTCGGTGGCATCACCGAGCGGCCGCCCGCCAAGCCGGTGATCGCGGCGGTCGAGGGGTACGCGCTGGCCGGCGGCTTCGAGCTTGTGCTCGCGTGCGACCTGGTCGTCGCCGGCGAGGAAGCTCAGTTCGGCCTGCCCGAGGTGACCCGCGGGCTGGCTGCCGGGGCTGGCGGCCTGCTCAAGCTGCGCGAGCGCATCCCTTACCACGCGGCCATGCGGATCGTGCTGACCGGCGAGCGCGTATCGGCCGGCGACCTGCACCAGGCTGGCCTGATCAGCCGGGTGGTCCCGGCCGGGCAGGCGCTCGAGGCGGCGCGCGACCTAGCCGCCCGGGTGGCCGCCAACGCCCCCCTCGCGGTCGTGGCCTCCAAGCGGGTCGTGGTGGAATCCGCCGACTGGCGGTCCGAAGAGGCGTTCGCCCGGCAGGGCGAGATCCTCGGCGCGGTATTCGGATCCGCGGACGCGATCGAGGGAGCCGCGGCCTTCGCCGAGAAGCGCCCGCCGGTCTGGCGCGGCGAGTGACCGGGGCGGTCCGGGGCGGGTCCGGCTGCGGCCGTCCGCACTGCGGCCGTCACCGGGGTGCGGCGTTTCCGGCCCGGTCGCAGGCCGGCACCGCCCTGGCTCACGGCCGTCTGACCTGGTGCTTAGCCGCAACCAGGCCGGGTAGGTCTCGGCTCGCCCGTAGGATCGGTGGTCAGATGACGCTGCGATAGGCCGAGGACAAGCATGGGCGGAATCACCGGGTGCCTGGCCGTGGGGCCGGGAGCCGAGCCCGACGAGGCCTGGGTACGCGCCGCCGCCGGCCGCCTCGCGCACCGTGGCCCGGACGACGAGGGCTTCTACGCCGACCGGGACATTGCCCTCGGGTCCCGGCGGCTGGCGGTCATCGATCCCTCGGCCGGCGGCCGCCAGCCGATGTGCTCCGCGGACGGCCGGTACTGGATCGTCTTCAACGGCGAGATCTACAACTACCTGGAGCTCGCCAGCGCGCTGCAGGCGCGCGGCGTCGAGCTGCGCACCGATTCGGACACCGAAGTGCTGCTCGAGACGTTCGCCCTGCTGGGCAGGGACGTGGTCCGCAAGCTCCGCGGCATGTACGCGTTCGCTATCTGGGATACCCGCAAGCGCCAGCTGTTCTGCGCCCGGGACCCGTTCGGGATCAAGCCGTTCTACTACGCGACCGGCGAGCCCGGCCCCGATGCCCTCCCCCCGGGCGGGCAGGCCCCGCCCGGGACCGATCCCGTGCCCGGCGGCCGTTCGGTGTTCCGCTTCGCCTCCGAGCGCAAGGCGCTGGCCCAGCCGGGTGAGCTGACCGCGCTCGACCCGGACGCGTTCCGCCGGTACCTGGCCTTCCAGTACGTGCCCGCCCCGGCCACCATGACCCCGCCGGTGCGCGTGCTCCCGCCGGGGCACGCGCTGATCGTGCGCCCGGAGCGGCCCATCAGGATGTACCGCTACTGGCGGGCCGAGCTGCGCCCGGCGGGCGGCCCGTCGGTGGAGGCGCCGCCCATGATCCTGGACGTGCTGCGGGATTCCGTCGCGGTCCACCAGCGCAGCGATGCGCCGCTGGGCGCCTACCTGTCCGGCGGGATCGACTCTGCCGCCATCTGCGCCCTGGCCGCCGAGAGCCGCCCCGGGCTGCTCGCCTTCACCGCCGGGTTCGAGCGGCAGGGCTACAGCGAGATCGACCAGGCGCAGGAGACCGCGGCCGCGCTGGGCGTGAAGTCCGTCCCGTGCGTGATCAGCGCCGAGGAATTCTTCACCCAGCTGCCGCGGATCATCTGGCACCTCGATGACCCGATGGCCGACGCGGCCGCGGTGCCGCTGTGGTTCGTCGCCAGGGAGGCGAGCAAGTACGTCAAGGTCGTGCTGTCCGGCGAAGGCTCGGACGAGCTGTTCGGCGGTTACGCCGTCTACCATCAGCCCGGCGTCGTCCGGGTAGGCGCGCACCTTCCCGAATGGGGCAAGGCCCCACTGCACCGGGCGGCGGCGATGCTTCCCCCCGGCGCCAAGGGCAAGGGCCTGCTCGGCCGGGCCGCCACCCCGCTGCGGCGCCGGTACATCGGCAACGCGCACGTGTTCGTCGATGATCAGGCCGACCTGGTGGCCGGGCCCTGGGGCGCGACCGCCTACGACCTGACCGACCCGGTCTACGAGCAGGCGGCCCAGGCCGGCCTGGATGACGTCTCCACCATGCAGCTGGTGGACATCAACACCTGGCTGCCAGGAGACATCCTGGTCAAGGCCGACCGGATGGCGATGGCGCATGGCCTGGAGCTGCGGGTCCCGTTCCTGGACCGGGAGGTGATGACGGTGGCCTCCCGGCTGGCCCGGGAGGAGAAGACGGTCGGCGGCACCACCAAGTTCGCTCTGCGGGAGGCCATGAGCGAGGTGCTCCCGCAGGCGGCGACTGAGCGGGCAAAGCTCGGGTTCCCGGTGCCGGTCGGGGAATGGCTGGCCGGGGAGTGGTTCGGCTACGCCGACCATCTGCTGCGCACCGCGCAGACGCAGCGGTGGATCGACCGCGAGGCCGCGCTGACCCTGCTGAGCCGCTACCGGGCCGGCGATCCCGACGTGAGCTGGCGCCAGCTGTGGGTCCTGATCGTGTTCTCGCTCTGGCACCAGATCTACGTCGAGCGCCTCTACGACCCCGTCCGCCTGGGCTGGGAACCCGCCCCGCGCTAACCGCGCCCGCCGTCAGCTCCCCGCCCCCGCACCGTGCCCCCGGCGATCGTTTCGACTTTGCACACGTTCCGACCATCAAATCGGGACAAACCACCCCGGAACTTGGTCCTACCGCGTGCAAAGTGAAAATGATCATGGATTGAGCGGGCAGGCGGCGGTTGTGCAGGCTAGCGACCGGGGGCAGGGGCTAGGCCGCGGTGGACGGCGGCGGCCGCGAGGCGGTCGCGGAGCCTGCCCCGGCCGTGGTGCAGCCGCGAGGCGACCGTGCCGATGGGGGTGCCCATGATCAAGGCGATCTCCTGATACGGGTAGCCCTCGACGTCGGCGAGGTAGACCGCGAGCCTGAGCTCGTCCGGAAGGTCGTGCAGGGCACACAGGATGTCGCAGTCGGGCAGCCTGTTCAGGGCCTGCGCCTCCCCCGCGTAGCGCCGGGGGGAGAGCCTGATGCAACGGTCCTGTGCGTGGTCCCTGACACTCATCGTCGCTCCAGCCTGGTTGGACGCTCCTAACTCTTAGACGCTCTGGAACCCCAAAAACGACAACAAATATTGGTCACAATTTCGCGACGTGTCGCGTCTGCCGTCCGGGGGCTGGCCGGAAGGATGGTCATCGTGACCGCTTCGCGCACCGCGACCAGGAACGGAGCCGCAACCCTGGCGAGCGCTGACACCAGGGCGGGCGCCGGCACCAGGGCGGCGCCGGCACTAGGACGAGCGCCGGCACCAGGACGAGCGCCGGCACCGGCGCGGCTGCGGGCGCCGGGCCGAGTGTGGGCACCTTGGTGACCGTCGGGACCAAGAGGGGTGCCGCCGATCCGGTCCGGGACCTGCCCGCGCTGGTCAGGGCGGCGCTCGAGCTGGGCGCGGAGTGGGTCGCGGGCCTGTCCGCGGCCGAACGAGACCTGGCCGCCGCGGCATCGGCATCCGGCCCCGGTCCGGGCCTCCCGCTTGACGCGATCCGCGCCGGGATCGACGCCGGCGGCGACCCGCTGGGTGACATACTCAGCGCGACCAGGACCGCGGCCGAACGCCGGCGGCTGGGCCAGACGCTCACCCCGGCGCCGGTGGTGGCGAGCATGATCGGGTGGGCGGCCCGGCAGGCCGGCGACGCCGGGCCGGCCCAGGTGGTGGACCCGGGTACCGGCTCGGCCCGGTTCCTGCTCGCGGCAGGCCGCCGGTGGCCGCGGGCCCGGCTCATCGGCGTCGAGACCGACCCGCTCGCCGCGCTCGTCGCCCGGGCTAACCTGGCCGCCGCCGGCCTCGGCCAGCGGGCGACGGTGATCCTGGGCGACTACCGGTCGGCCCGGATCTCCCCGGCCGACGGCCGGACCGTTTACATCGGCAACCCGCCTTACGTCCGCCACCACCAGATACCGGCGGGCTGGAAGCGCTGGCTCGCCGAGGCCGCGCGCGAGCGCGGCCTGCAGGCCAGCGGGCTGGCCGGGCTGCACGTGCACTTCTTCCTGGCCACCGCGCGACACGCGGTCCCCCGCGATCTCGGGGTCTTCATCACGGCCGCCGAATGGCTCGACGTGAACTATGGCAGCCTGGTCCGCTCGCTGCTGCTCGGCGAGCTCGGCGGCCAGTCGGTGCACGTGCTCGAGCCGACCGCCCAGCTCTTCCCGGACGCCACCGTGACGTCGGCGATCTCGTGCTTCCGGCCGGGCAGCAGGCCGGGATCGATGCGGCTGCGGCTGACCGCCACCCCGGCCGGACTGGGCGATCTCGGCGCCGGCCGCCCGGTCTCCCGGGCCAGGCTCAGCGCGGCCGACCGGTGGGGCCCGCTGCTCCACGGGGCCGCCCCGGCCCGGCGAGCCGGCCGGGCGCCGGCCGGACATGTCGAGCTCGGTGAGATCTGCCGGGTGCATCGCGGCCAGGCCACCGGGGCCAACGCGGTCTGGGTGCGCGAAACCGGGCAGGCCGGCGTGCCGCCCCGGTTCCGGTTTCCCGCGGTGACCAGGGCACGTGAGCTGTTCGCCGTGGCCGGGGTGCTACCAGGGGCGGCATCGCTCAGAGTGGTCATCGATCTCCCCGCCGAGCTGGACGAGCTGCCCGGCCCGGAACGCGCGCTGGTCAGCGCGTTCATCGCCCGCGCGGCCCGGGCCGGGGCCGCGGACTCCTACATCGCCCGGCACCGCCGCCCCTGGTGGCGGGTCGGGCTCACCCTGCCCGCCCCGATCATTGCCAGCTACATGGCCCGCCGCCCGCCCGCCTTCGTACGCAACGTAGGCAAGGTCCGGCACCTGAACATCGCGCACGGCCTCTACCCGCGAGAGCCCCTGCCCGGCGCCGTGCTCGACCGGCTGGCCGCGTACCTGCGGTCCTCGGTCGCGCTCGGCCAGGGGCGGACCTACGCGGGCGGGCTGACCAAATTCGAGCCGGGCGAGATGGAGCGGCTTACCGTGCCATGGGCGGACATCACGGACGCGGTCAGATCCAGCTACTGAACCACATCCGGGCCAGCCAGGAACTGTACGGGATGACCTCGCCGGTCAGCACCGGGTACAGGTAGTAGAAGTTGAGGAGCACGCCGAGCAGGTACGCGCCGGCCACCGCCGCGCCGATCGCGCGGCGCGCCGGGCTGCCACGGGCCGGCCCGATCAGCAGGCCGAGGCACAGCGTGATCGCGATCACCAGGAACGGGTCGAAGGTCACCGCGTAGAAGTAGAACTTGGTCCGGGACAAGAACAGGAACCACGGCAGCCAGCCAGCCGCGACGCCCACCAGCACGGCGCCGGCCCGCCAGTCCCGCTGCGTCAGCCACCAGGCCAGGCAGATGACCAGGGCGGCGATGGACACCCACCAGATCAGCGGGGTGCCGATGGCCAGAACCTCCTGCGAGCAGTGCTGGACATGGCAGCCGTCCTGGCCCAGCTTGGGCGCCGCGTAGTAATACGAGACCGGCCTAGCGAGCACCAGCCACGACCAGGGCTGGGACTCATAGGGGTGGTGGGTGGTCAGCGTGGCGTTGAAGTGCAGCATCGCCCGGTTGTACTCAAACAGCGAGACCAGCGCGGAGATCACCGGCGTGTGGATGCCGTGCTGCACCGCCCAGTTCCTGTCGTAGCCGGTGTTGGTGAACAGCCAGCCGCTCCACGCGGCGACGTAGGCGATGACGGGGACCGCGGCCAGCGAGGCGAGAACCCAGCGGCCGTCCCGTACCAGCCCGCCGTAGACGAAACGGGGCAGGCCGGCCGCCCGCCGGGCGCCGACATCCCAGGCCACAGCCAGCGCGGCGAAGGCGGGGACGTACCAGATGCCGTTCCACTTCGATGCGCAGGCGAGCCCGAGGCACACCCCGGCCAGCACCCGCCACCAGCGCACGCCGAGCCCGGGCCCCGCGTCGTCCGGCGGGCGCTGCTCCATCGCCTCGGCCAGCCGCTGCCTGGACCGGTCCCGGTCGATCACCAGGCAGCCGAACGCGGCCAGCACCCAGAACATCAGGAAGATGTCGAGCAGCGCCGTCCGGCTCATCACGAATTCCAGGCCGTCCAGCGCCAGCAGCAGGCCCGCGACACAGCCGAGCAGCGTGGACCGGGTCATCCGCCGGGCGATCCGCGCGATCATCAGGATCGAAAGCGAGCCCACCGCGCAGGCGGCGAATCGCCACCCGAACGGGGTGAGCCCGAATATCCACTCGCCCGCCGCGATCAAGACTTTCCCGAACGGCGGATGGGCGACGAACTCGCCCCCGGAAGTGAAGATGTGCGTGTTGCCCCGCGCCAGCAGGGCGTTCCGGTGGCTGATGTAGTTGTGCTCGCTCCCGTACTTGAGGATGCCGAGGGCATCGGGAACGTAATACGTCTCGTCAAACACGATCGACGGCGGCACCGAGAGCCGGTTGAAACGCAGGAAGCCGCCGAACACGGTGACCAGCAGCGGGCCTATCCATCCCCAGGCCACGCTCCCCGGCATCGGCGGGCAGAGCCTGGCTGCGAGGGCGGAGACGTACCCGCGCTTCTGCGTGGCCGCCGCCTCCGCCTGGGACGTCGTCATCAACCGCCATCGTATTGGTGCCCGGACGCCAGCGGTCAGGTAAGGGGAGTCTTCTCCGGGCGTCCCGGCGCCCGGCCGGGCGCAACCGACCCCCCGACGGCCACTAACGTGAGTCCCGGTATGAGCAACGACATCCCCGGAACGCTCACGATCGCGGCGGTCCCGATCGGCTGCCTGGACGACGCATCGCCCCGGCTGACCGCGGCGCTTGTCCAGGCGCAGATCATCGCGGCCGAGGATACCCGGCGGCTGCTCAGGCTGGCTTCCCGTCTCGGCGTGCCGCTGACCGCCAAGATCGTGTCGTACTGGGACGTCGGCGAGCAGTCCAGGGCGGCGGAGCTGGCCGGCGAGCTCGCCGCCGGCCGGGACGTGCTGCTGGTCACCGACGCGGGCATGCCCGCGGTCAGTGACCCCGGGTACCGCCTGGTCCAAGCGGCCGCGGCCGCGGGGGCGCGGGTGACCGCGCTGCCGGGACCCTCCGCGGCGATCACGGCGCTGGCCGTATCAGGGCTGCCCAGTGACCGCTTCTGCTTCGAGGGCTTCCTGCCCCCGAAGGGCGGCAAGCGGTCCCGCAGGCTGGCCGAACTCGCCGAGCAGCCGCGTACGATGATCTTCTTCGAGTCCCCGCGCAGGCTGGCGGCGACCCTCGCCGATCTGGCCGCCGCGCTGGGCGGACAGCGCCGGGCCGTGGCTTGCCGCGAGCTGACGAAGACGCACGAGGAAATCCGCCGGGGAACGCTGGACGAACTGGCCGCCTGGGCCGATGCGGGGATCCGCGGCGAGGTCACGGTCGTGGTGGCCGGCGCGGCCAGGCCGGACATCCAGGCGCGCCTGGCGGACCTGGCCGCCGCGGCCGGCGAGGTGGTGGCCATGATGGCGGGCGGCGCCTCGCGCAAGGACGCCGCCGCGGCCGTAGCCGCCGAGCTCGGGCTGAGCACGCGCGCGGTCTACCGGGCCTCCCTGCCGGGATCCGCGGGCGAGGACACTGCCGACGACCGGCACCCGGCCCACCCGGCCCACCCGGCCGGGGACGGCCAATAGGCTTTGCCCATGTCGTCGTCGAACCGCCACATCCTGACCGCCCCCGCCTGGCCCTACGCGAACGGCCCGCGTCACATCGGGCACGTGTCCGGATTCGGGCTGCCCTGCGACATGTTCAGCAGGTACCAGCGAATGGCCGGCAACCGGGTGCTCATGGTCAGCGGCACCGACGAGCACGGGACCCCCATCCAGGTGCAGGCCGATGCGGAGGGTGTGACCGCCCGCGAGCTCGCCGACCGTTACAACCGGGTCATCGCCGAGGACCTGACCAACCTGGGCATGTCCTACGACCTGTTCACCCGGACCACCACCCGCAATCATTACGCTACGGCCCAGGAGATCTTCACCGGGCTCTACCAGAACGGCTACATCTTCGCCCGGACCGCTCTGGGCGCGATCTCGCCGTCTACCGGCCGGACGCTGCCGGACCGGTACATAGAGGGAACCTGCCCGATCTGCGGGTACGAGAACGCTCGCGGCGACCAGTGCGACAACTGCGGCAACCAGCTGGACCCGGTGGACCTGATCAACCCGCGGTCGCGGATCAACGGCGAGACGCCCGAGTTCGTCGAGACCGAGCACTTTTTCTTCGACCTGCCGGCCTTTACCGAGACGCTGGGGACGTGGCTGCAGTCCAAGAGCGGCCAGTGGCGGCCGAACGTGCTGAAGTTCGCGCTCAACCTCCTCGATGACCTCAAGCCGCGGGCGATCACCCGGGATCTGGACTGGGGGGTTCCGGTGCCGCTGGACGGCTGGCGGGACCGGCCCGACAAGCGGATCTACGTCTGGTTCGACGCGGTGGTCGGCTACTTGTCCGCCTCGATCGAGTGGGCCCGGCGGTCCGGCGACCCGGACGCGTGGCGGGCCTGGTGGCAGCGGCCCGACTCGGAGTCCTACTACTTCATGGGCAAGGACAACATCGTCTTCCACGCCGAGATCTGGCCGGCCATGCTCTTCGGGTACAGCGGACAGGGTGACAAGGGCGGGACGCCCGGCTCGCTCGGCGCGCTGAACCGGCCTACCGAGGTGGTGTCAAGCGAGTACCTGACCATGGAGGGGCGCAAGTTTTCCTCCTCCCGCAGCGTCGTCATCTACGTGCGGGACTTCCTCGACCGCTACGACGTGGACGCGCTGCGGTACTACGTCGCGGTGGCCGGCCCGGAGAGCCAGGACACCGACTTCACCTGGACCGAGTTCATCCGGCGCAACAACGACGAACTGGTCGCCAACTGGGGCAACCTGGTGAACCGGGCCATCTCGTTCGCGGCCCGCAACATCGGGTCGATCCCGGCCGCCGGCACGCTGACCGAGCCCGACCTGGCCGTTCTGGAGCGCTCCCGGCAGGCGTTCGGCCAGGTGGCCGAACCGCTGTCGCGGTCGCGGTTCAAGGCGGCCATTACCGCCGCGATGCGGGCCACCGCCGACGCCAACAAGTACCTGTCCGACCAGGCTCCCTGGAAGCTGCGCGAGACCGACCCGGAACGGATGCGCACGATCTGCCATGTGGCGCTGCAACTGGTAGACGACGCCAAGACGATGCTCAGCCCGTTCCTGCCCCGCTCGTCCCAGCGGGTCTACGAGATGCTCGGCGGCATCGGCGAGTGGTCGGGCATGCCGCATATCGACGAGGTGGACGAGGACGGCGGCCCGTCCTACCCGGTCATCACCGGCGACTACGACGTCGCGGCCCGCTGGGAGCACAGGCCGATCCGGCCGGGCACGCGGCTGCAGCCGCCGCGCCCGCTTTTCGCCAAGCTCGACCCCTCGGTGGCCGACGAGGAGCTGGCCCGGCTCGGAGAGACATGACCCGGAAGGGCAGGCGACAGTGATCCTGGAGGGTGCATGACGCCCGAGGAACGGGCCGCCGCCGCGCTGCCCGGCGAGGCGCTGGACAGCCACTGCCACCTGGACATCATGAAGGTCCCGGTCGAAGAGGTGCTGGCCGACGCGCGCGCGGTGGGCATCTGCCGGGTGGTGACCATCGGCACCGATCTGGCCTCGTCGCGCTGGGCCGCGGAATGCGCTGCCGCCCACCCGGACGTATACGCCGCGGTGGCCATCCACCCGAACGAGACCGAGGCGGCCGTGGCCGCGCAGCCCGGCGGGGGCGGTGCCCGGCAAGACGGTCCCGGGCCAGCCGAAGCGGTACCCGCGGACGCGCTGCTGACCGAGGCGGTGCTGACCGAGGCGGTGCGGGCCGAGGCGGTGCTGGCCGAGATTGAGGCGCTGGCCGCGCTGCCCCGGGTGCGGGCGGTCGGCGAGACCGGGCTCGACTACTACCGGGACTGGGCAGCGCCGCCGCTGCAGCGAGACTGGTTCCGCGCGCATATCGAGATCGCCAAGCGGACGGGCAAGGCGCTGGTGATCCACGACCGGGAGGCGCACGAGGACGTGCTGCGCATCCTGGCCGAGCAGGGCCCGCCGGACCGGGTGGTGTTCCACTGCTTTTCCGGCGACGAGCGGATGGCGAGGCAGTGCGCCGAGGCGGGTTACGTCATGAGCTTCGCCGGAAACCTCACGTTCGCCAGCGCTCAGCCGCTGCGCGATGCGGCCGCCGCCGCCCCGCCCCACCTGCTCCTGGTGGAGACCGATGCCCCGTTCCTCACCCCGGTGCCGTACCGGGGCAAGCCCAACGCCCCGTGGTTCGCGGCGCTCACCCTGCGCAAACTGGCCGAGGTGAAGGGGATGGACACCGCGGAACTGTGCGGGCAGGTCACGAGGACCGCCGAGCGCGTCTTCGGCCCCTGGTGACGACCGTGGCGGATCAGCGGCTGCTCGGGCCCGCGGACGTCCGGGACGTCGCGGCCAGGCTGAATCTCCGGCCGTCTAAGCGGCTCGGCCAGAACTTCGTCATCGACCAGGGCACGCTGCGGCGGGTGGTAAGGCTGGCCGCGGTGCGCCCGGACGAGGACGTGCTCGAGGTTGGTCCCGGGCTCGGCTCGCTGACCCTGGCACTGCTCCCGGCCGCCCGCCGGGTACTGGCCATCGAGGTGGACCCGGTGCTGGCCGCCGAACTGCCGGCCACCGTCGCCTCGTTCGCCCCCGGCCTGGCCGGCCGGCTGGAGGTCGTCACCGCCGACGCGGCCCAGATAACCGGACTACCCGGCGACCCGGTCACCGTGCTCGTCGCCAACCTGCCGTATAACGCGGCCGTGCCGGTCCTGCTGCACTTGCTCGACACGGTGCCCTCGCTCGGGCGGGGCGTGGTCATGGTCCAGGCCGAGGCCGCCGAGCGGATGACGGCGGCGCCGGGCAACCGGATCTACGGCGTGCCCACCGTGAAGCTGGCCTGGTACGCACAGATGCGCCGGGTCGGCCCGGTGCCCCGCAGCGTGTTCTGGCCGGTGCCGCGGGTAGATTCGGCCCTGGTCGCCTTCGCCCGGCGCGAGCCACCGGGACCGCAGGTGAGCAGGCGGGAGCTTTTCGAGGTGATCGATGCGGCGTTCGCGCAGCGCAGGAAGATGCTCCGTTCGGCCCTCGGGTCGTGGGCTGGCTCGGTGACCCAAGCCGAGCGGATCTTGCGCGAGGCCGGCGTGGACCCGGCGGCCAGGGGAGAGTCACTCGACGTCGCGGAGTTCGCCGGCATCGCGGCAGCGCGTACGATCATCAAGTCGTGACCGCTGTGACCGTGCGGGTGCCCGCAAAAGTCAACCTCCAGCTGGCCGTGGGACCCGTCCGGCCGGATGGTTTCCATGAGCTCGTCACCGTGTTTCATGCGATATCGCTCTACGACGAGGTGACGGTCAGTGAAACCGGCCAGCGCCGGGTCACGGTGACCGGCGAGGGCGCGGCCAACGTTCCCGACGGGGACGACAACCTGGCCGTGCAGGCCGTGGCCGCCCTGGCCAGGGCGGCGGGCGTGCCACCGCGCCAGGTTCCCCGCGTCGTCTCCGAACAGTCAGGCACCCCGGCCGCCGCGGGTCCGGGTGTCGCGATCGAGATCAGGAAACGGATACCGGTGGCGGCCGGCCTGGCGGGCGGCAGCGCCGACGCGGCGGCGGCGCTGGTCGCGTGCAACGAGCTGTGGCGGACCGGCCTGAGCCAGCAGGAGCTCGCGGAGGTGGCCGCGGGCATCGGCAGCGACGTGGCGTTCGCGCTGGTCGGCGGGACAGCGGTGGGCCAGGGACGAGGTGAGCGGCTGACTCCCGCGCTGGCGACCGGCCAGTACCACTGGGTGCTGGCCTTCGCGACCGGCAGCCTGTCCACCGCCGATGTCTACCGCACGTGCGACCGGATCAGGGATGCCCGCGACATCATCGCGGCGCCGCCGCGGCTGAACACCGAGCTCATGTCCGCATTGCGCTCCGGTGATCCGGCCGAGGTCGGTCCGCTGCTCGGCAACGAACTGCAGCC
>DASXLW010000022.1:0-4402 GCA_036496025.1 Streptosporangiaceae bacterium | reverse complement strand
GGGGACTACGCGCTGGTCAACGCGCTGCTGACCGCCGCGCTCCCGCTGATCGACCCGGACCAGGCCACCACGCTCGCCAAGGTACACGCCGGCCGTCACGCTGCGCTTTACTGCCTGGGGCGGCTGGAGGAGGCGGACGAGGAGTACCGCACGATCGAACGGCTGTGCCCCGCCGCGCTGGACCGTGCGGACGCGACGGCGGTGCAGCTGCGGAGCATGACCCACCGGGCCCGTTATGCGGACGCGCTCGGGCTCGGCCTGGAGTCGCTGCGTGAACTCAACGTCACCGTCCCGGCCGCGGACCAGCTCGCCGCCGAGCTTGACCACCGGTTCGGCTACCTGTACCAGTGGCTGGACCACACTGAAACCACGGACGATCTGGCTCGGCCGACCCTCACCGACCCCACGCTGCTCGCCGCGTGCCAGTTGCTCAACGCGGTCCAGCCAGCGGCCTACTTCCTCGGCGACGCCGCCATGGTCGCCTGGCTCGGCCTGGAAGCACTGCAGATCTGCCTTGAGCACGGCCCGGCTCCTGCCCTGATCTTCCCTGCGGCCCACGTCGCCTTCGGTGCGGTGGAGCTGCGCGGCGACTACGCCGCCGGGTACCGGGCAGCGCGGCGGATCTTGGCGCTGGGCGAGGCCCTCGGCTCCGAGCCCGGCACCTCCCAGACCCGCCATATATACGCCAACCTCAGTTGCTGGGGCGAGCCGGTCGAAAACAGCATCCACGCAGGTCGGCGAGCGAGGGAAGGTCTGATCGCGGCAGGCGACCTGGCCGACGCCGGCTACACCTATTACGAGTTGTTGACCGGCATGATGGACTGCGCGCCGTCCCTGGACCGCCTCCTGACCGAGACGGAAGCGGCGGTTGCCTTCGTGCGCCGCACTGGGAGCAAGCATTTCGAGCAGGTGTTCGACACCTACAGGTGGCTGGCCGGCGCGCTGCGTGGCGAAAGCACAGCCACGGCCGGTGAGGCGGTTCCCGCCGACAGGTACGCCGGCAATCCGATGGCACAGCTTCATGATCATCTCAGTCACGCGACCGCCGCCGCCATCTTCGGCGATCAGGCGGGCCTGGAGCGGCACGCCGCGGCCGCCATGACACTCGCTCCGCTGCTCCCGGGCCTCTACGCGACCGCCGTCGCCCGCCTGCTGCGCGCGCTCGCCCTGGCCGGGCAGGCCCGCAGCGCGGACGCGGACAAGCGCGGCGGCCTGCTGTCCGAACTAGACGAGCTGACCCGGTGGCTGGCCGACCGCGCCGCCGACGCGCCGGACAACTTCCTGCACCTGGTGCGGCTGGCCGAGGCCGAGCGGGCGTGGGCGGCCGGCGACTTCCGCGCCGCCGCCCTGGCCTTCGACGCCGCCCGGCACGAGGCGGCCCAGCGCCAGCGGCCGTGGCACCGGGCCCTGATCGACGAGCGTGCCGCCCGGTTCTGCCTTGCCCGCGGCCTCGACCACGCCGGTCACGAGTTGCTCGCGCGGGCGCGCCAGGAGTACCTGGACTGGGGCGCGGCCGCCAAGGTCAGCCAGCTGGACTGGGCCTACCCGGCCCTGCGGGCAGCACCCGATGCCACTGCCGGCGACGCCCCCGGCCGGACGGCTGATCTTCCCGATCGCCGCTCCACGGTCCCCGCCGGTACCGTTGACCTGCTCGGAATCGTGTCGGCGTCGCAGGCGCTGAGCTCGGAGACCAGCATCGACCGGCTGCACGCTCGCGTAGTCGAGGTGCTCAGCGCCATGACCGGCGCGACAGTCGTCCGCCTGCTGCTGTGGAGCGAGGACCGGCACGGCTGGCTGATGCCCGCAACCCATGGCGACGGCGGCACTGTCCCGCTTATCGGCACCGGCCACGAACGCGCGGTGCCGATGTCGGTGCTGCGCTACGCCCAGCGGACACGCGAGCCCCTGATCGTGGCCGATGCCGCCCGTGACGACCGGTTCGCCCGCGATCCGTATTTCGCCGGTGTTGACTGCTGCTCGCTGCTGGCCGTGCCCGTCCTCAGCCGCGGAGGGCTGCGGGCGGTGCTGCTGCTGGAAAACCGCCTGATCCGCGCCGCGTTCGCCGCCCGACGGCTCGAAGCGGTCAACCTCATCGCCGGCCAGCTCGCCGTCTCGCTCGACAACGCCCAGCTGTATGCCGGGTACCGGCGGATCGCCGACGAGCAGGCCGCGCTGCGGCGGGTGGCAACGCTGGTGGCCCGCGCCGCGCCGCCGCAGCAGGTGTTCACCGCGGTCGCCGAGGAGGCCGGCCGGCTGCTGACGGCCGACTTCACCATCCTGGTCCGCTACGACCCGCCGGACCTCGAGATCGCCGGCACCTGGACCAGGACGGGCGCACCCGCCCCCACCCCGGTCGGCGGCCGGCTGCCGCTCGGCGGGCGGAACGTCACCACGCTGGTATGGCAGACAGCCCAGCCCGCCCGGATCGACTACGACGACGTCATCTCGGGCAGGATCGGCCAGGTCGCTACCCGCGACTGGGGACTCCGCTCGTCGGTGGGCGTGCCGGTCGGCGCCGAAAGCCAGCTGTGGGGCGCCATCGTCGTGGCGTTGACCGGCGGGGAGTCTCTGCCGGCGGGCACCGAGTCGCGGCTGGCCGGGTTCACCGAGCTGGTGGCCACCGCGATCGCCAACGCCGAGGCGCGGGCCGAGGTGACCGCCTCCCGGGCCCGGATCGTCGCCGCCGCCGACCAGGCACGCCGGCGGATTGAGCGCGACTTGCACGACGGTGCCCAGCAGCGGCTGGTAACCCTGGCACTGAAGCTGCGCGCCGCGCAGGCGGCCGCGCCGCCCGGACTCGGCGGTCAACTCGAAGAGGCCGCCGCCGAAGCCGCCAGCGCGCTCGATGAGCTGCGTGAGACCGTACGCGGCATCCACCCGGCCATCCTGGCCGACGGCGACCTCCGCACGGCCCTAAAGGCACTCGCCCGCCGCTGCCCGGTCCCCGTCGACCTGCGGATCCGTGTCAAAGAGCGGCTGCCGGAGCCGGTCGAAGTCAGCGCCTATTACGTCGTGGCTGAGGCGCTGACCAACGTGGCCAAGCACTCTCGTGCCTCGGCCGTCCGCATCGAGGTCGAGATCGCTGGCGACATCCTGCGTGTCGCGGTGCACGACGACGGCGTCGGCGGCGCCGCCCTGGCCCGCGGCACAGGCCTCGTCGGGCTCAAGGACCGGGTGGAGGCGTTCGGCGGCCGGATCGTCCTCCATAGCCCGCTCGGGGCAGGGACCAGCCTGCGGGCGGAACTCCCTCTCACCGCCGCGAATGACGGCTACACCCCGGGCCAGCCCGGGCCCCGAGACAGCCCGCAATAACCTTGCCAAACACGCCAGGCCAGCCGCCCGGCCGACTGTGGTGAGGGTGAGCCGGTGAGAACTGGCCCGGCAGCGCGTCAGGGTGATTGCCGGGCGCTGTTCTACAGTGGGAAGGCATGGACATGACGATCGCGCTGGCCGATCTCGGCGTCACCGCGAGCAGCATCGGTGACGAGACACGGGAACGGCTAGACAGGGACGGGTACGCGCCGCTGGAAGGCGTACTGTCCGGGCAGCGGCTTACGGTGATGCGGGAGCGCATCGCGGAACTGCTCGCCGCCGAGGGGGAGCGGGCCGGGCTGGAGGTCCACCAGGAGGCGGGAACGGACCGGCTCGCCGACCTGGTCAACAAGGACCCGGTGTTCGAGATCTGCTTCACCGAGCCGAGGGTGCTGGCCTGCGTCGCCCATGTGCTGGGGGAGTTTAAGCTGTCCTCGCTCAACTTCCGGGCCGCACTTCCGGGCCAGGGACTGCAGGCGCTGCACGCCGAAGGCGGCCCGGTCAGCGGGCCAGCCGGATACCAGGTATGTAATTCGATCTGGCTGCTGGACGATTTCACGGCGGCCAACGGCGCTACCCGCGTGGTTCCCGGATCGCATCGGTCCGGGAAATCGCCGGGCGACGTGATGACCGACCGGCGGGGCGCCCACCCTGAGGAGGTGCTGCTGCTCGCCCCGGCCGGAACCGTCGTCGTCTTCAACAGCCACCTGTGGCACGGCGGCACCCTGAACCGCTCGTTGTCGCCGCGCCGGGCGGCGCACTCCTACTTCACCCGCCGCGGCAACACCCAGCAGCTTGACCAGAAGAAGTACATCCGGCGACCGACACTGGACCGGCTCAGTCCCGCCGCCCGGTTCATCCTCGACGTCTGACCGTCACGCGGTGGCGAGCTGGCGGGCCGGGATGACGGTCATCTCCGCTCTCAGCTTGGCAGTGGTACGGGAAGGCCGAGGACAGCCTTGACCCAGCCTTCAGCCTGCCAGTCGAACATGAGGCCGCGATGGGCGGCGGCGGCGTTGGTGTCGCGCCAGAACTGCTGCAGCGGCGACTTCTCCGACAATGCGCTGCCACCGGACTCCTCGTACAGCAC
>DASXLW010000021.1:0-8374 GCA_036496025.1 Streptosporangiaceae bacterium | reverse complement strand
CCGGCTGGCTCGCGGCGCGGCACGGGTTAGGGTGCGGCGATGGAGACGATGTTCGGCGCGGAGGCGGCTGCGGCATTCGCCCGTGATGGCGTGGCGTGCGTCCGCTCGGTCCTGGATCCGGCGGAGGTGGCCGTGGCCGCGGCCGCTATCGATGCGGTGCTGGCCAACCCCGGGCCGCTGGCCCAGGTGGCCAGCGATCCTGATGATCCGGGCGCGTTCAGCGAGGATTTCTGCCGGTGGCAGCAGGTGCCCGGGATCGAACGGCTGGCCCGGCATTCGCGGGCTCCCGCCATCGCCGCCGCGCTGATGGGCACCGCGCAGGTCCGCTTCTATCACGATCACGTACTGGTCAAGGAAGGGCAGACCAGGCAGCGCACCCCGTGGCATCAGGACCAGCCCTATTACAACGTGGACGGCCGCGGCGTCAGCGCCTGGATCCCGGTGGATCCGGTACCGGAGGACGGCTGCCTGGAGCTGGTGGCCGGCTCGCATCGCGGCCCCTGGCTGATGCCGCGGACGTTCTTGCTCGGCGAGGCGCGCTGGTTTCCCGAAGGCAGCCTCGCCGAACTGCCCGACATCGACGCCGACCGCGGTGCGTTCGACATCCGGCGCTTCAGCCTGGCGCCGGGAGATGCCATCTTCTTCGACTTCCTGGCCGTGCACGGAGCCCCCGGGTTCCCGCACCCCGGCCGCCGGCGGGTCTTGTCGCTGCGCTACCTGTCCGCCGATGCCCGGCACGCCCCACGCCCCTGGCGCACGTCGCCGCCGTTCGACCGCCTGGCCGGACAGCTGCCCCCCGGGGTGCCCATGGACCACCCGCTGTTCCCGGTCGTCTGGCCAGCCTGAGCGGTCAGCCCAGAGCATGCCGCGACACCCGGGGGAATACGGCGATCCTGCGATCGGTTATCGATATATCGATGACATATCTACCAAGTCATCGCTACCGGTCTAGAACAGGAGTACGTTCATGAACGAGTTCTCACACCAGATCAGCGGGCGAGGAACCCGTCCGCGCACCCACCGTGGGCTGCGCCGCCGGGTGCTGCTCCGCCGAACGCGGCACCAGCACTTCCACCGCCCTCACCGTTTCGGACGCTGCGATTCCGGACTAGCGCGGGACGCCGACCGCCGCAGGCGCGGCGAGCGGGTTCGCACCGTACGTGAGCTGCACCGGGCACTGGCAACCGTAACCCGCAGCGGGGACGAGCAGTTGCGAGGTGAAGCCGCGCAGATCGTCACCGAGGCGACGTCGCGGCTGAACGGGCTGCTCGCCGCTGGCCGGTGACACTTGCCGACCGGCATGCCTGGCACGAGAGCGGGGGTGGGGACCGCTGATCAGACGCGGTGCACCACCCCCGTCGTCTGCCGGTGCCCTCCTCGTAACTGCCGCCCTGCCTGGGGTGCTCGCCGGTATCCGGAAGCATTAAGCCCGTCTCGCACCAGGGCCAGCCTGGGCGCGACGCCGGACTCAGTTGACGCAGGGGATGCCGTTCCTCGCGGTTACCGCGCCGCCCTGCGGGCCGCTGGTGGGGATGACCGTCGATCCCGGCGACGGCTGGCCCGATTCTCTGCCAGAGGGGCTGATGTGCGGTACGGTCGCGCTCGCGCCGAGCATGATCTCTACGTGGCCGGCAGCGACCGAGGTGCCTGGGGTGGCCTTGACGCCGAACAAGGCGGCGATCCGGCCCGCGTTCGCCCGTGCGGCAGCGCCCGGGCCATAGCGGACCGCCGTGCTGGTGCGGTAGGCCGTGCCGGCGACCTGTCCGGCCCGGTACCCGGCCTTGGCCAGCGCGGCGGACACGCGGCCGGCCAGGCCGGCCGTGTTTCCGCCGTTGAACACGTCCACCGTCGTGCTGTTGGGGGGTGGCCCGGTCGGCGGCTGGGTGGCCGCCGTTCGGTGGGGGCGGGCGCGCGACGAGCCGGGCTTGGGGTAGAACGCGGCGTGCACGATCTTCTTGATGTGCGCGGGGTCGACGAGGTTGGCGTCCTGCCCGGCGACAGTGGCGTAGCCCTTGATCGGCAGCGTGCGGAAGGTGATGTTCCCGCTGGTCAGGCTCCGCGCCTGGATGGCGAAGTCCAGCAGGTTCCAGCCGGCGTCGGTGATGACGTAGCGCTTGGCGACTGCCAGCAGCGCCTGCAGCTTACCCAGGTCGCTCAGTACCCCGCCGGTCCGTAGCTGGTGGATGACCGAATCAATGAACGCCTGCTGGCGATGCGTGCGGTCCAGGTCGCCGTTCGGCAAGCCGTCGCGCTGGCGGACGAACGACAGCGCCTGCGCGGCATCGAGGTGCTGATAGCCGGCCCGAAAGTGCGCGCCGGAGTTGGGATCGTAGGGAACCGCGTGCTTGAGGCAGACCTGCACGCCGCCGAGTACCTTGGCCACCTCCCAGAAGCCGAACAGGTTGACCTCGGCGAAGTGGTCAACGTGTACTCCGGTGAGCTTTTCGACCGTGGCCACGGCGGCGGCCCGGCCGGCCTCGTTGCCGAGGAACGCAAGCCGGTCCTGGCCCATGCCGGGGTGCCGGTTTCGCAGCTTGGCCTGCTGGAAGTACATGCTCACCCCGTACGCCTGGTCGATCTTGCCCACCTGCTGCGGCCCTACCGTGCCGGCGAACTTGACCCAGTCGTCGCGGGGGATAGAGAAGCCGACCGCCTTCTGGCCGCCGGCGAATATGTGAATGAGGATCAGCGTGTTCGTGTCGTTCCCGCCGGTGCCGTTGGCCACCTGCTGCGCGTTTCCCGAGTGCAGGGCCGCCAGCACCCGGCCGGGCAGAATGTTACCGTTCCAATCCCTGCGGCTCTCCAGCCCCATGAGCAGGATGTTCTGCGCGCCGATCGACGGGCCGCTCTTGATCGCGTGCGAAGAACCGATGGCGCCCACGTCGCGGACCACGAAGTAGGAAAAGCCGCTGATCAGGAGGGCGACCGCGGCCAGCAGGCAGCTCAGCGCGTACCCGCTCTTCCCGGCCACTCCCCACAACCTGGGCCGGCCGTTCGCGTCAGGCATCGCATCCGTTCCCGGGGCCGACAGCATTCCTTCTGGCGAAGACTACCTGCGTCAACTCGGGATCAGGCCCGCAACGGCTAGCATCTGGAAGCGATGACAGAACCACCGTGGCGCGACGGCGACGATCGCCGCCCGCCGGAGCGCGGCAAGCCGGGTGCTTACCCCGAGCCTGATCGCAGCGTCTACGATCGCGACCGCGCGCCGTCCCGGGACGACCGCGGCGCGTATGCGGATGACGACGGCGTGTGGGAGGATCTGTACCGGCCGCCACCACCCGCGGGGCCCGCTCCGCGGCGATGGGGCGCGCTGCCGGGGATGACCTGTGTTTGCATCGTGATCGGTGCCGCCGCGCTCGGCGCGCTGATCACGGCGCTGACCGGCAGCCAGCCCGGCCGCGTGCTCGGAGTGCTGCTGGTCGGCGGGACGATCACGGCCGCGCTCGCCGTCCGGTCCCGCGCCGTCTACCTGATCATCCCCGTGCCGGCCCTGGCCTACGTGGTCGCGGCCACGCTGGCCGGGCTGGTTAGCGACCGGGCCGCAGGCACGTCCGGTACCGCGCTCGCCGTCAACGGCGCCCAGTGGATCGCCAGCGGTTTCGTCGCGATGACCGTGGCCACCGGGATAGCGATCGTGATCACTCTGGCACGCTGGTACACCAGCCGCCGCGGTCACCGCGATCCCAGGCGTCCCGGGCGCGGGTCGGAGGGCACCGGGCATGACCAGCGCCATCCGCGCCACGGGCCGGGCGCCGCGGGCGAGGGCCGACGGCGGCCGCAGGCGGCCCGGAGCCGTTCGACGCCGCGCCATCGCGAGCGCGACCCGGACTCCCCCGTGGCGGCCAGCGATCCGCGTGACGCGAAGCGAACGTACCCCGGGCCCTTAGCGGACACAGGCCGCGGCTGATTCCCTGACGCCCGGCTAACAATGGCAGGAGGGGCTGATGTCTGTGCCGGGGCTCCGCCGCGGGGATTTCCCCGCCTTGGACCGGTTTACGTACCTCAACACCGCCTCCGCAGGCCTGGTGCCCGCCGCTGTGCTCCAGCCGGCGCATGAATTCGAGGCCGAGCTGGCGCAGGCCGGGACCACCGGGATGGATGAGGACACCGAGGTCGGCATCCTGGAAGACGCCCGTAACGCCGCCGCCGAGCTGCTGCACGCCGACCCGTCCACGATCGGCATCGCCACCAGCTTCACCGAGGCGCTATGCCAGGTCGCCTGGTGGCTGCGGCCCGGCGACGGGCAGAACGTGGTGTCCAGCGACGCGGACTTCCCCAGCGTCACCTACCCCTGGTACCGGATCGCCCAGGACACTGGCTGCCAGGTCCGGCTGGTCAGTCTGCTGGACGATCCGGAGAGCTTCGACGTCGACAAGATCGCCGAGCATGTGGACTCCGCTACCGCGGCCATCTGCATCAGCCACATCCAGTACCTGACCGGCCACCTGCTCGATCTGAACGACCTCGCCGCGCTCGCACACCGGCACGGGGCCCTGCTGATCGTCGACGCCACTCAATCCGCCGGGCAGGTGCCTATCGACGTCACCGCGACCGACGTGGACGTGCTGATCACCGGCTCCTACAAGTGGCTGTGCAGTCTGTTCGGCGCCGCTGCCTGCTACCTCAGCCCTCGCATCCTGGGGACCTTCCGGCCGCCGTTCGCCGGCTGGCGCAGCACCGAGCACCCCTACGCCCTGGACGCACGGTGGCTGCCACTGGCGAGCACCGCGCGGCGGATGGAGTACTCCACCATGTCCTACGCGGCGGCGATCGCGCTCGGCCACGCCATCCGCTACGTCACCGCGATGTCGCTGGAGGAGGTAGCCGCGCACAACGCCGAACTTGCCAGCCAGATTGCCGGGGAGCTGACGCAGCGGGGCGCGAAACTGCTTACCCCGGCCGACCCGGCACGGCGGGCCGGGACGGTTACCGCCCGGTTCCCCGGGCGCGACGGTGAGGCCGTCGCCGCCGAGCTCACCCGCCGCGGGGTGATCGTCTCCCCCCGGGTCGGCTCCACCCGGTTCGCTGCGCACTTCTACAACAACAGCGACGACATCCACCAGGCGCTCGCTGCACTCGATGAGGTACTCCGGTGACAGCAACCCCCGGACCGCCGACCGCGTATCCCGAGTCAGGTGTGCCTCGTACACCGGGTCGGTTCAAGTCACCGCGGGAGGCCCGCGGCCGTGGCGGCGGGTAAAGGCCCAGAAGCCCGAGAGCGCGGCCGCCCCGAGCGCGGCGATGAGTAGCGTGCTCCCGATCGCACCGTGCGGCAGTCGCAGCGCGTAGAAACTGCGCACGGCGGGCACGGGGAACAGCAAGACGAACCCGGCGACCGCGGCGACGAGCAGCGCGACCCTGCGCCAGGTCAGCGGGATCGCGAGCAGGGCCAGCACCCAGAGGCTGAGCAGGAGCGCGACCATGGTCGCGGCGGTCCGCTGCTCGGTCAGGGGCAGGCCGCGTGCCCGCGCGAGGGCATACGCGGAGAACGTCGCCGCGGCGATGATGGAGCCGGCCGGGATGGTGAAATGCAGCACCCGGCCGACGAACCCGGGCAGGTAGCGGCGGCGGTTCGGTGCGAGTGCGAGGAAGAAGGAGGGCACGCCGATGGCCAGGGTGTCGATGATGGTCAGATGGCGGGGCAGGAACGGGTAGGGCAGCAGGGCCGCACCCGCGGCGACGGCCAGCAGCGTCGCCCACACCGTCTTGGTGATGAACAGGTTGGCGACGCGCTCGATGTTCGCCGTCACCCGCCTGCCTTCGGCCACGACACCGGGCAGCGTGCCGAATCGGTTGTCCAGAAGCACCAGTTCGGCGACGGATTTCGTGGCGGGCGCGCCCGAGCCCATGGCGACGCCGATGTCGGCGAGTTTGAGCGCCAGCACGTCGTTGACCCCGTCGCCAGTCATGGCCACCGTGTGCCCGCGCGCCTGCAGCGCCTTGACCATGGATTGTTTCTGATCCGGCGTCACCCGGCCGAAGACGGCGCGTTCCTCGAGCACGGCGCCGAGTGGGCCGGGGTCTTCGGGCAGGTCGCGCGCGTCGACGGGGTTGTCAGCCTGGGGCACGCCCGCGCGCGCCGCGACGGCGCTCACGGTGCGCGGGCTGTCCCCGGAGATCACCTTGAGCGCCACGCCCTGGGCGGCGAAGTAGGCGATGGCCTCAGGCGCGTCGGATCTCAGGCGCTCGGTAAGCGCGATGAAGGCCACCGCGCGCAAGTCCCGCGGTAGCGCCTCGCCGTCCAGTGAGCCGGGGGCGCGCGCCAGCGCAAGAACCCGCCGCCCGCTGGCGGCCAGGTCCGCGGCTTGCCGCAGCAGCCGGTCCTGGCTGTCGGCCAGGACCATTTCCGGCGCGCCCAGCACCCAGGCGCCGTGACCCGCGAAGCTGGCCGCGCTCCACTTCCGCGCCGATGAGAAAGGCACGGTCTCCTGGCGCGCCCACCCCTGCGGCGGTGGAAAGGCCTGCCCGATCGCGCCGAGCGTGGCGTTGCGGGCCTCATCGTCGGCGAGCGCGCCGAGCGCCTCCTCGGCCGACGCCTGCTCATCGACCCGGACGAGGCTGTCGAAGGCGATCGTCCCGTCGGTGATCGTGCCAGTCTTGTCCAAACAGACCACGTCCACCCGGGCCAGGCCCTCGACGGCGGGAAGCTGCTGCACCAGGACCTGGCGCCGGGCGAGCGTGACCGCGGCCACGCCGAAGGCGACGCTGGTCAGCAGCACCAGGCCCTGCGGCACCATGCCGACCAGCGCGGCGACGGTGGAGGTGGCGCCCTCGCGCACGTTTTCGTGGGTGTGCAGCTGGCTGATGACCAGCAGCGCCGCCACCGGCGGGATCGCCCACGTGACGTAGCGCAGGATCTGATTGATGCCGGCGACCAGCTCCGAGCGCACCACCGTGAACTGCCGCGCCTGCGCCGCCAGCTTCCTGGCGTACGCCTCGGCACCCACCCCCGTCGCCTGGTAATCACCCGACCCGGCGACCACGAAACTGCCCGACAGCAGGCGATCACCGGCCCGCTTGTCCACCGGCTCGGATTCACCGGTCAGCAGCGACTCGTCGGCCTGCAAGCTCACGCTGTCTCGCACGATCCCGTCCGCGACCAGCTGGTCCCCGGTCCGCAGGTCAACCAGGTCGTCGGCGACCAGGTCGCCGGTGGCGATATCGCTCTGCGCGCCTTCGCGGACCACCCGCACCCTGGGCGCGCTGAGTACGGCGAGCCGGTCAAGCGTCCGCTTGGCGCGCAGTTCCTGCACGATCCCGATCAGCGCATTGGCGACAAGCACGATGCCGAACAGCGCGTCCTGCGGCTGGCCGACGACCAGGATCACCGCCAGCAGCACACCCAGAAGCAGGTTGAACCTGGTCAGGACGTTCGCGCGCAGGATCTCGGCCACCGAGCGGCTGGTGGTCTCCGCGCCCGCGTTCGTCAGCCCGCGCGAGCGCCGCTCGGCCACCTGAGCGCTGCTCAAGCCGGCCGACGGTGTCCGAGCTTTCGGCGCCGGCGAGGTGGAGGCGACCGCATCAGCCATGCCTGATCACTCCATCACAGCGGCGGCAGTTGACCGAACGGTCATCGCCAGGCCGTGACCTCGTCGATCGGCGCCAAGTCCGGCGTGCACCGACAAGGGCCGTATACCCGTCGAAACGGCGGTGACGCGACTTGCGCCCACGATGCGCCATTCACCAGTCTCCGCCCTCTGTGTTTACACAGGCGACGATATTTACAGACGATATTTACAGAGGCGACTATCGGCTGCGAGGCTTTGGCGGCACGGATTGGGGCGTTCTGGGGCAGCACATGACTTCGGGAGCGACGGATACATCGAGAACGGGGCGGCCGGCAGCGGCCGGCGAGCCCGCCTGGCACACGCTCGGCGCCGATGAGGTCCTCCGCTCCGAAGGGGTGGACGGGCAGCGTGGCCTCAGCTCGGCCGAGGCGGCCGCGCGGGCCAAGCGGTTCGGCCCGAACGAGTTCGCCGCCGGGCACGCCGAGCCCCGCTGGCATGCATTCCTCCGCCAGTACCGCGACCCGATGCAGATCGTGCTGCTCGCGGCCGGCATCGGCAGTCTCTACCCGCTCAAGCAGCTGGGCACCGGCATCCTGCTGATCTTGCTGACGCTGTTCAACGCGGTCGAGGGACTGCATCAGGAGGGGAAGGCCGCCGCGGCCGTCGTCGCGCTGCAGAAGATGGTGATCATCAAGGCCCGGGTGAGGCGAGACGGCCAGCTGGCGGAGATCCCCGCCGAGCAGCTCGTTCCCGGCGACATCGTCGCGATTGAGGCGGGCGATATCGTGCCCGCGGACGGACGGCTGCTCAAGGCGGCCACACTGGAGGTCGACGAGTCCGCGCTGACCGGAGAGAGCCTGCCC
>DASXLW010000020.1:0-2352 GCA_036496025.1 Streptosporangiaceae bacterium | reverse complement strand
GGACGTCTGGATCTGCGCGGACCCGCGCGGCCACATCCAGGCGATGGGGACCGACGCGGCGGGCCGCCGCCAGTACCGGTACCACGACCTTTGGCGGGAACAGCGGGACCGGGCCAAGCACGACCGGGTGCTCGACTTCGGGGCAGCGCTGCCGCGCCTGCGCGAGGTGGTGGACCAGCACCTGGAAGGCCGCGGGCTGAGCAGGGACAGGGTGCTCGCGACCGCGGTGCGGCTGGTCGACCTCGGCTTTTTCCGGCCGGGCGGCGAGGAGTACGCGGAAGAGAACGGCACGTTCGGCCTCGCCACGATCCGCAAGGAGCACGTCCACCTGACCAAGGGCCAGCTCTTGTTCGAGTACACGGCCAAGAGCGCCAAGCACCGCGAGCAGGCCATCGCCGAGGACCAGGTCTGTGCGGTGGTACGGAGCCTGAAGCGGCGCCGTGCCGGCGGAGACCAGCTGCTCGCGTTCCGCAGCGGGCCACGCTGGCACGACGTGACCGCGGCCGACATCAACGACTACATCCGCGAGCTGTCGGACGGCGATTACACCGCCAAGGACTTTCGTACCTGGCACGCGACCGTGCTGGCTGCGGTGGGCCTGGCCGTGTCAGGGCAGGCCCGCACCGAGTCCGGCCGCAAGCGGGCGATCGCCCGCGTAGTCGCGGAAGTGGCCGCTTACCTCGGCAACACCCCGGCCGTCGCCCGCGCCTCCTACATCGACCCCCGCGTCATCGAGCACTACGAGAACGGCCGCACCATCGCGGCGGTCCTCGGCGACCTCGGCCGAGACAGCGACTTCGGCGACCTGGCCACCAGGGGCGGCGCCGAGAGCGCCGTCCTGAAGCTCCTCACCGTCCCGGCCCGGCCAAGCACCCGTTCGTAAAGAGTTCTCGATTTACCCGAACGAGTGCGTGATTCCACGCTTCCGGGTCAGGCCGGCGGTCATTCATCCAGCAGTGCCCGGAGGGTTCTGGCGTTGCGCACCGCGTTAGCCTGCGCGTCGTTGTTGAAGTACACGAACACGTCCTGGCCGGCCCGGTCCCACTCGCCGATCCTCGTCGCCCACCAGCGCAGGTCAGCGTCGGGGTAGGAGCCCGCGTACAGGTGCTCGCGGTCCGGGCCGTGCATCCGGACGTAGACGAAATCGGTGGTGGCGCGCAGCACGCACGGCAGGGCGGCGCCGCTCATCACGCAGTAGGCCGCGCGGTGCGCGGCGAGCAGCGCGAAGACCTCCTCGCAGTGCCAGCTCGGGTGCCGGAACTCGACCGCGACGCGCATCCAGCCAGGAACCCGCGCGAGGAAGTAGTCCAGCCTGGTGTCGTCGCGGGCCTGGGCGGGCGCCAGCTGCACCAGCAGCACGGCCCGGCGGCCGTCCAGCTCGTGCCAGCCCGCTGCGATGCGCTCCAGCCAGGTCTCTGGCCCGAACAGCTTGCGCGCGTGGGTCAGGCCGCGCGGCGCCTTGACCGACAGCCGGAAGCCGTCCGGCAGGCGGCGCCGCCAGCTGGCGAACGCCGCCGGGGCGGGCCAGCGGTAGAAGCTGCTGTTCAGCTCGGCGGTGGTGAAGGCCTGCGTGTACCGGGCGAGCCGGTCGCGGGCGGGCAGGCCGGGCGGGTAGAGCTCAGGGTGCCAGTGATCGTAGCTCCAGCCCGACGTGCCAATCCACGCAGCCACGACGGCGTCAGGCCCTGCAGGCCCTAGGCGGCTGGATCGCCATGAGGCTATTCCTTCCGGTAACCGGGCGCGCGGGCCTTGCCGCGTTCCGCGCCGCTGACTACCCGGCGTTCGCCTTCCTATTCCGGCCTATTCCGGTTCGCGGTTCGCGGTGTTGCGCCTGCTCGGTCGCGGGTGCCTTCAGGTGTAAGGGGGCCGCGCCCGGGTAGCAAGGCGCCCTGTTCACGACTTGCACTGGAGGGGCCCCGTCATGCCAGCTGGCAGCTTCACCGCCGATATCACCGCGATCCGCAAGCGAGCCCGGCAGAAGATGGAAGAAGGGCCGGTGACCAGCTCGTACGGGAAGGACCCCAAAGAGGTCATCGCCGTGCTCAACGAGGTCCTGGCCACGGAGATCGTGTGCTGGATGCGCTACACCCGTCACGCGATCTCCGCGACCGGGATCAACCGGGCCCAGGTCGCCGGGGAGTTCACCGAGCACGCCGAGTCCGAGCGCGGCCACGCGATGCTCGCGGCCGAGCGGATCAGCCAGTTGGGCGGCGACCCCGACTTCGACCCGGCCACGGTAGCCGAGCGCGCGCACACCACTTACGACACGTTCGCGGACGGGGACCTGGAGGGCATGCTGCGCGACAACCTCACCGCCGAACGGATCGTCATCACCACCTACCAGGAGATCAT
>DASXLW010000019.1:0-1845 GCA_036496025.1 Streptosporangiaceae bacterium | reverse complement strand
GCCGGCTCGTAGGGGGCGACGACCGGGTCGAGCTGGGACAGCGGCAGCGGCCCCGCGGCGCCGGACCCGTCGACGAAGACGAGCCCGTGCCACTCGACGGCGGGCAGTTCCCGCAGCGACCAGTCCCGGGGCGACAGGCCGTGGTACCCCGGTGCCCCGCGCAGTTCCCCGGACAGCGAGTACGCCCACGAGTGGTACGGGCAGACGATCGCCTTGGCGTTCACGGTGACCCCGGTACCGCCGGCCCCCGTTTCGCTAGCACAGGGCAGCAGCTCGTGCCCCCGGTGCCTGCAGGTGTTGGCGAACGCCCTGACGGCCCCGTCCTCGCCCCGCACGATGACCGCGCTCCCGGCCCCGGTCTCGACTGCCAGCTGGTCGCCGGCCGCGGGCAGCCGCGACGCGTGCCCGGCGCATGTCCACCCGCCGCCGAAGAAGTGCTTCCGTTCCCACGCGTACACCTCGGCCGACGTGTACGCGGCAGGGGGAAGCATCCGGCTCTCCCCGAACGGTCGCAGGGCCGCCGCGAGCGATGAATCGCTCAGCGGCGCCGGCGGAAAGGCGCGAAACTCCTGACTGACCATACAGTCAAGGCTAGGGAACGATTCCAAAGCTGTCTATATTCTTAGCGACCCGATCGCGCGCTCGAGCGCCTCCGCCGGGACCATCCCCGCAATTCGGCCGGCGGGATAGGGGGAGTGGCCTAGCCGCCCGCGGGCTTTCCCGGCTCGGGCTGGCTCGTCATCAGCTGGTCAAGCCAGGCCCGGACGGCCTTGATCGCCTCGGGCTGGAGCCGGAAGACCCGGGCCCGCGCGTCCTCGTCCAGCCGCTCATCGGCGATCACCAGGGCCGACAGGAGCACCCGCAGATGCCGGCTCATCGCCGGGGCCGACATACCGACCTCCGCGGCCAGCTCGCCCGCCCGCTTGGGCCCGCCGCTCAGCAGCGTCACGATCTGCCGTCGGGCCGGGTCGGACAGGGCCTCGATCACCGTTCCCGCGGTCGTGTCCACGTTGTGCCTCACGCCACAATAGTTAACGAAATCGTTAAATATTGTCAAGTCGCCCTGAGGCGAGGACACTCGCCTCATCATGCGCGCCGCGACCCTTATCAGCTGGCTGGTCACCGCGAGCCTGGGTGCCTTCATGCTCCGCACCTGGCTCGCGCGCGGCGGCCTGCGCAAGGAACGCGGCAAGGCGGGCGGGCTACCGCCGCAGCTGATCTTCGGGCACGCGGCGGCGGCCCTGGCCGGCCTGCTGGCCTGGGCCGCCTTCCTGGCCTCCGGAGCCCGGCCGCTCGCCTGGGCGGCGGTCGGGCTGCTGATGGTGGCGGTAGGCCTCGGGCTGTGCACCGTGACGCTGTGGACCCCCTACCCGGCGCACAAGCCGGGGGAGCGGCGGCAGCCCGAGGCCCAGGACGCGCCCAAGCCGGCCGAACACCCGGAATTCGAGGTCACCGACGAGATGATCGCCCGGTTCCTGGCCGACCCCGTGCCACTGCCCCGGCATCGGCCGATCCGCCCTGACCCGGCCGTGCTCGTGCCTATCGCTCACGGTTTCGCGGCGATCGCGACGTTTACGCTCGCGGTGATGAGCGCGATCGCGTGAATTGCCGGCGTCCGGTGAGCCTTTTTGTCCCGGCCAGCCTGGTTTGATCGGCTCCCGAGCGAGCGGCAGGATAAAAAGTTCGTGCCGGCTGTTCGTCCGTGGAGGGTTGCGGACGCGGGCCGCTGCTGTCGATACTTCTGGGATGGGCGACCGGAACGTGCTCGGCGGCGAGCTTGAGCCATGTGGAACTGACCCGCTCACCGGCTTCTACCGGGACGGCTGCTGCAGCACCGGGCCGGAG
>DASXLW010000018.1:0-3769 GCA_036496025.1 Streptosporangiaceae bacterium | reverse complement strand
TGGAAGCCCTCGCCCACCCAGCAGCTGTCCGCGCACTTCATCATGCGCGTGCTCGAACTGGCCGGCCTGCCGCCCGGCGTGATCAACATGGTGACCGGCGATGGCCAGGCGGTGTCCCGGGTCGCGCTGACCCACCCGGATCTGGCCGGCATCCACTTCACCGGCTCGACTCGTACCTTCCAGCACCTGTGGCGGACCGTGGGCGAGAACATCGCCGGCTACCGGAGCTACCCGAGGCTGGTGGGCGAGACCGGCGGCAAGGACTTCGTCGTTGCCCACTCCTCAGCCGACCAGGACGTGCTGATCACGGCGCTGATCCGCGGTGCGTTCGAGTACCAGGGGCAGAAGTGCTCGGCCGCTTCCCGCTGCTACATACCGCGCTCGATCTGGCCCCGGATGCGTGACGACTTCATCGGCCAGGTGGAGTCGCTGACCATGGGCGACGTGTCGGCGGACCTGTCGCTGTTCATGGGCGCGGTCATCGACGACCGGGCGTTCGCCAAGCACGCCGCGGCGCTGGAGCGTGCCATGTCCTCCGAATCGATCCGGGTGCTCACCGGCGGCCGGGCCGACGACAGCGAGGGCTACTTCGTGCAGCCCACCGTGCTGGAGTGCGCCGACCCGACTGACGAGATCTTCACCACGGAGTACTTCGGGCCGATCCTGGCCGTGCACGTCTACGACGACACGGCGTATCCGGAGATGCTCGCGCAGGCCGCCGACGTGGCCAAGTACGCACTGACCGGCGCGATCGTCGCCCAGGACCGGGGGGCCATCGTCGAGGCCGACGAGATACTCCGGTTCTCGGCCGGCAACTTCTACATCAACGACAAGCCGACCGGCGCGGTGGTGGGGCAGCAGCCGTTCGGGGGGGCCCGGGCCAGCGGGACCAACGACAAGGCGGGGTCGATCTTCAACCTCATCCGATGGGTGAACGCCCGCGCTATCAAGGAGTCGTTCGTTCCGCCGACCGACTACCGCTATCCGCACATGGGCTAGCGAGATCGCAGCGTCCGCGCAGGCCAGCGGCCATGCGGTGATTCTGCGAGAGCCACCCGGGGAAGCCAATCGCGCTCACTGGCCGCTCACCCCGCCCCGGGATGAGGAGGGCAGCCATGGCCGCCGCGGCGCGGGTGAGCTTGTCGGCGGTGTGCCCGTTAAGTTGACGGTGATCCACCAGCTGGGCGGGTCGCTGTAGGCGCTGGCCTGCCTCACGAACTCGCCGCGCTACGCTTTCCATGCGTCGTGCTCGGGGGAGGTGCCGGTGATGGCAGGGCCGGAAGACGAGATAGCGGCCAGGGCAGCGGGCCGCGGTCACCTGCGGGCGTCGCGCGCTGACCGGGAGCAGGTGATCAGCGCCCTGAAGGCCGCGTTCGTGCTGGGCATGCTGGACCGGGACGAATTCGGCCGGCGGGTGGACCGGGCGTTCGCGGCCCGCACCTACGCGGACCTGGCCGCGGTCACCGGCGACATCCCCGCCAGGCCGATAGGAACCCAGCCGCAGCGAACCCCCGCCCGGGCGCGATCCCGGAAACCGATTGACAAGAGAGTAAAGGTGGCCGCGCAGGTTGCATGCCTGAGCATTCCGCAAGCCGTTCTGGTGGCCGCCTTTTTCCTCACCGGTAATGGCGCATTCTTCGTCCTGTCCGTGTTCTACTTCGCCCTGGCCACGTCGTTCGCGGGGGCCTTGATGGTCGAGGCATGGGAGCAGAAGCGCTCCCGCGGGCAGGTAACGCCGCCGCGAGCGCCTCGCGCGGGAGGTCAGGCATCCCGGCGCCTGCCACCGGCGGACCCGGGCAGGGAGCTTCCTCCGGCCGGTCGCGGCGACCGGCACGTCGCCGAGACAGCCCGGAGCCGTCGTCGCCATCGGCGGCGGCTGTGCGCCGGGGCGGCGCTGAGACCGTCCTAACCCGCGGTGATCCACCAGCCGGGCGGTCGGCCGTAGAAGCTGACAGGCATGACGAACGCGCCGCGCTCGGCCGTCTCGGACGTCGCCAGCATTGAGGCAGGTCAGCGAATGCGCGGAGCGGCGTGGACGGCTATGGAGTGCCGGGAGAGCCGGACATGGGGTAGCGCGGCCTCAGCTGCCGCCGGCGCCGAGGCTTGGGCCGAGCGCGGCCGGATA
Organism: Streptosporangiaceae bacterium; assembly: GCA_036496025.1. GTDB lineage: Bacteria > Actinomycetota > Actinomycetes > Streptosporangiales > Streptosporangiaceae > PALSA-505. The sequence goes on along the minus strand of DASXLW010000018.1, from coordinate 1,644 downwards.
CGGCGCCAGGTAAGTCTGCTCGGCCAGCCAGCGCAACCCGGCACCGCGCGCGTGGTGCGCGAGCAGCGCGATCGGGACGCTGATCGGCGTGTCACCGCGCCGGTAGGCCTCGATCCGGTCCACCAGGTCGTTGCGCCTGGTGTCGTCCAGCACGTCGCTGACCTGGCTGAACGCGTGCAAGAGCGCGTTCGTGTGGCGGCCGCGGGTGGCGCTGCCGTGCAGCGCGGCGCAGAACAGCTCGCCGTACTCGTCCTGCACGGCGGCCCGCGGCCGCCGGCCGGCCCCGGCGACCACGCGACCTGCCCGGCGGTAGGCCTCCGGGTCGTGCGCGAGGATCTGCAGCTTGTGCCGGGCGTGGAAGGCCACCAGGTCACGGGGCTGCCACCGCGTGGCGAACAGCTCCCGCAGCCGGGCCCGGGCGAAGATCCGCTCGACGAAGGCCTCGCGCAGCACGTCATCGGTGAGCCGTCCCTCGTCCTCGACCGGCAGCAGCGGGCAGGCATCGATGAGCCGGCCGGCGTAGGCACCCCGTCCGTGCCGGTCGGCCGCCTGGTCGTGGCCGGAGTAGCGCGGGATGCCGTGGATGCCGCAGCTTGGCGACTTCGCCTTGAACACGTAACCGTCGATGTCGGACGGCAGCGCGAGCGCGGCCATTGCGGCCGTGTGGTCGGCGGTGCGGCTCCGGTTGATCAGGCGGCCGTCGTCGGTCAGCTTCAGCGTCTCCCGTGGCGTGCCCAGCCCGATCGCGACCTCTGGGCAGAACGGCACCCAGTCCACGTAGCGGCCGAGCACGTCAGCGAGGAACCTGTGCCGCTTGTGCCCGCCGTCGAACCTGACCTGCTCGCCGAGCAGGCAGCTCGACACGCCGATCCGCGGCCTCATCCGCGCCCTCCCCGGTCGTACCGCCTGGCTCAAGTTACCCAGACTACGGCCGACCGGTGACCGGCCCGGGGACGGCGATCGCTGGCGTGCACCCGGGAGCTGCGGGTGCACACCCGCGGGCCAGGTGTGGTTCAGCGGAGGCTGAGCGCCTGCCGGCAGTTGCTGTGGAAGGTCAGCCGTTAGCGCGAAGCGTTGGTCGCGTCGTAGCGCTACTAACGCTCCGCCATAACGGCGCACGCGGACTCTCTCTCACATACTGAGACAAGCCCGCGGCCAGCCGGACACGTAGCCGGCCACAGCCGGCTACGGCACGATCACCAGGGGGAACGGTGAGTGACGGGCCAGGTTCACCGGCACCGAACCGACCATGCGGTGCACGGCACTGGATGAACTCCCGACCACGATGACGACGGTGTCGTCAGGGTGACCGGAGTGAACCTCCTCGGCTACCGCGATCAGCTCGTGCGGGATCTGACCCTGCCGCCGTTCGAGATCCCAGTCGTCCACGTGACCGCGCAGCCGCTCGCCGACCGCGGTCCGGAGTTCCTTCTCGACCTGGTCGAAGTCGTTTTCGATCTCGACTATGGCGTCTGCCGACAACATGGCCGTGCTGGTCATGTGCGCCACATACACCGCGGTGATGCCGCCGGTCCGGCCCTGCAGCAGGCGGACCGCGGCGTCCAGAGCCCGGTCGGCCGGAGGGGAGCCGTCATACCCCACGACAATGCGGACTGCCACGGCGGGCAGCGGTTCAGCGTTCAT
>DASXLW010000017.1:0-43732 GCA_036496025.1 Streptosporangiaceae bacterium | reverse complement strand
ATCCGGTCGCTGTCCCGGTCGGACATGAAGTCGGCCGTTGCCGCACTCGCCGCCGTCCTGGCCCCCTCGACGGTCGAAACGGTGTTCGCGGTGATGCGGGCGATGATGTCAGCCGCGGTTGATGACGGCGTGATCCCGGTCAATCCGTGCTATCGCGTGCCGCTGCCGCGCGTGCAGCCGCGCGAAGTCGAGCCGCTCCCTGCTGCCGCGGTGCTCGCGCTCGCTGACGCTCTCCCGCGCCGATACCGTGCGTGCGTGCCACTCGCCGCCGGCGCCGGGCTGCGGTTCGGCGAAGCGACCGGGCTGACTGTCCCGCGAGTGAACTTCCTGCAGCGCCGCATCCTGGTCGTGGAGCAGGCGCAGAACGGCGCGCTCGCGCCGCTAAAGACGCGGGCATCCCGGCGCACCATACCGGCAGACGATTGGGTACTGGCGGAAGTCACCGCGCACCTGCAGCGCTACGGAACTGGGCCGGGTCAGGTCATCATGTCCAATCGCGCAGGCGGCCTGGTGCGCCGCAATGCTTTCGGCGATATCTGGCGGGCGACTGTGAAGGCGGCCGGGCTGCCGCAGGGTACGCGGTATCACGCGCTGCGGCACTTCTACGCCTCTGCCCTGATCGCCGCGAACCTCAACCCGAAGGTGATTCAGTCCCGGCTCGGGCACGCCACAATCGCCGAGACGATGGACATCTATGGGCACCTGTTCCCCGACTCCGAGGATCTCGGCCGCGGCGCCGTCGAGTCGGCGCTCGGCAGCGTCCTGGCGGAACAGGAACGGAACAGAAGAGCAGAGTAGACGCGCAGGCGCAGGTCAGGGCCAGGGCGGCGGGCGAGTCGGCCTGTAGGCCGGGTTCTGTGCACCCGCTTGCGCGGGCCGGCGGTCATCCATCTGGGACTGCCGTTGCCGGCAGCCTCGTGCGGTCTACCCGCGAACATCGGGCGGGCCACCCTCAAACGTTCGCGCAGGAGGCCGGAGCCTCCCTTTTGACCTTGCTCCGGGTGGGGTTTACCGAGCCGCCCGGATCACTCCGGGCGCTGGTGGTCTCTTACACCACCGTTTCACCCTTACCCCGGGACACGGGTCCCGGGGCGGTCTGTTTTCTGTGGCACTTTCCCGCGGGTCGCCCCGGGTCGGCGTTACCGACCACCCTGCCCTGCGGAGCCCGGACCTTCCTCGCCTGGCGGTCAGCCAGGCGCGACCGCCCGGCCGGCTCGCCCGCCGCGAGGCCATGATATGCCGTCCAGCGGCCGTTCACGTGTCCCGCAGGTGCGCTGCGCTCCCCGGGCATCGCGGCGCCGCGTGGTCACAGCCCAGAATCAGGCGTGCGAACCAGGATCCGGCGGCACTCCTCGCAGCGCAGCACCTCGTCGTCGTCCGCGGCCCGGATGCGGTTCAGGTCCACCGTGTTCAGGGTCAGGTGGCAACCTTCGCACCGGCCGCCACGCAGGGCGGCCGCGCCCACGCCGTGCTGGACCCGCATCCGCTCGTAGAGATCGAGCAGGTCCGCGGGCACCTGGGCGACGACGCCGGCCCGCCGGTCCGCCGCCTTCTCCGACTGCTCCCCCAGCTCACCCAGTACCTCGTCACGCCGGGCCGCGGCGGTCTGCCTGCGGGAGGCCAGCTCATCGCGCTCCGCGCGGAGCGAGTCGCGGCTGCTCTGCGCGGCTTCCCTGCGCTCCATCACGTCGAGCACGATGTCCTCGAGCTCGGACTGCCTGCGCAGCAGCGAGGCGATCTCCGACTGCAGCACCTCAAGCTCGCGCGGCGACGACACCTGGCCCGCGTCCAGGCGCTCGCGATCCCTGACCGACCTGGTCCGCACCTGGTCCACATCGGCCTCGGCCTTGGCCTGCTCACGGCCGAGATCTTTCTCGTTCGTCTCGGCGGTAATGATCGCGTCCCGCAACTCCGCGTCTCGCGCGTCGATCCGGTCGACCTCCGCGACCTCGGGCAGGCTGCGCCGCCGGTGATCGATGCGCGTCAGCTCGGCATCAAGATCAGCTAGCTCAAGCAGGCGCAACTGCGCCTCTGGTGATGCCTTCACGAGTTCCAACGTAGCCTGCCCCGGCCGGTGCCTGCGGCACCGGCGACCCGGCATAGCCAAATCGGTATCCGGCGGATCGGTCAACCAGGCGGCCGGCGTGCTGTCGCTGCGGTACATATGGGCCCCATGGAGATCCCGAGGGTGGCCCGCCCTCACATGCCGGGCTACGGCATCGCGGCGGCGACTGAGGGCAGCGGCCTGCTGCCCTGGTCCTGGGCCGCGGAGCGGCTCACCACGTCACGCAACTACTGGGTGGTCAGCGTGTGGCCGGATGGCCGCCCGCACACCATGCCGGTCTGGGGCATGTGGGACGACGCCGTGTTGTGGTTCAGCAGCAGCGCGGGCTCGCGCAAGGCCCGCAACCTGGCCGCCGACCCGCGCTGCTGCGTCACGACCGAGGACGCCGCCGACCCGGTGGTGGTGGAGGGGACCGCGCACATCGTCACCGACCCGCCGCTGCTGCAGCGGATGATCGATCTGATGAACGCCAAGTACGGCACCGAACTGGGGGTGGACTTCCTCGACCCCGCGAAGAACGCGACGATCCGGGTCCGGCCGCGGCGGGTGTTCGGGCTGCGCAGCAGCGACTTCACCGGATCACCGACCCGCTGGGTCTTCGAAGACTGACCCGCCCCTCGCGGGCCGAGTGCCTAGATACTCAGCCGCAAGATCGGCGCGGTCGTCGGGTGGGGCGCGCCGCCGGCCGGCTCGACGGTCAGCTCCACCGTGTCCCCGGCGCGGATTCCGGTCGCGATCACCGGCGAGGTCATGCCGTGGGCCGGGTGGGGCAGCATCGCGGCCGGCCGTCCCCCCGACGGCCCCATCAGCCACAGCTCGTAGCCCTGTCCGGCCGGCAGGCCCGGCAGGCCGGCCGAGCTGAAGGCCAGCGCGTGCTCGCGGTGCGACATGACCAAGGTCGCGGTGCCGCCGCCGGTCACCGGCGCGCTCATCATCTTCGCGTCAGGCGCGGTGAGCACCGCGGCCAGCATGTGATCACGCGCCTGCGCCTGGCTCAGGGTGTGCTGCGTGTCGAGAGCCACGAAACCGAACGCGACCGCCGCGGCCGCGAAAGCGGCGGACAGCACGAGCGCGACCGGGCGCAGCCACCGCGGCCGGGCCCCTGGCGTGCTGCGGCGCGCCGCGGCCGCGCGGCGGGCACGCCACGGCCAGCGGGCCCCCGCCGCTTCCGGGCCGGCCGGGGGCAGTTGCCTGGTCCGCGCGGCCTCGGCGAGCACCCGGTCCCGCAGCCGGCCCGGAGGCGGCACGGCCGCCGCCGCGGCCATCCGGGCGGCGGTCTCCTGGAGCCCGCGTACTTCCTGCTCGCACGCGTCGCAGGCGGCCAGGTGGCGCTCGAAGCGGGCCCGATCGCCCGGCGGCAGCGCGTTGAGCGCGTAGGGACCCGCCAGCGTGTGCAGATCGGCCCGCCGCGATGCCATTACGTCACCCCCAGGCAGTCGCGCAGCCTGATCAGGCCGTCGCGCATCCGCGTCTTCGTGGTACCGAGCGCGATACCGAGCAGGCCGGCCACCTCGCGGTAGGTGTAGCCGCCGTAGTAGGCCAGCACGATCGACTCGCGCTGCAATTCGGTCAGCGAGCCCAGGCACCGCCGCACCCGCTCGCGCTCCAGCCTGGCCTCGACGGCCTCGGCCACGTCGTCGTAGGCCTCGCCGGGCCGCGCGGCCTGATCGTCCCGGCGCGCCGCCGCCTGCACCGACCGCACCCGGTCCACGGCGCGGCGGTGCGCGATCGTCGCCACCCAGGCTTGCGGGCTGCCGCGGTCCGGCTCGAACCTGGCGGCCGTGCGCCAGACGTCCAGCATCACCTCCTGGGTGACCTCCTCGGCCTGGGCCGGATCGCGGAGCACCCGTTGCACCAGGCCGAACGCCGTGGCCGCGACCCGCTCGTAGACCGCACCGAACGCCTCTTCGTCACCACGGCCCACCCGGTTCAGCAGCGTGCCCAGGTCGGTTTCTGCCGGCCCGGGCCGGCCCGGCGCGGACTCGCCGGGGCGCGCCCGGCCAGCCCGGTGGCCGGGCGCGCGGTGGCCGGTCGGACCGTCAGTCATGCCCACATTCTTCATTCGGACCCGGCACGTGCTTGGCTTGGCCTATCCGCGCGACCCATCCACGCGCGGGCGAGGGACGAATAACCACCATGACACCCGGGACGGACAGAGCGCGACCGCTCTACGGTGCCCTGGCCGGCCTGCTGACCGGCGCCGTGGCCGTGGGCGTCGGGCAGCTCGTGGCCAGCCTCGGGGCCCAGAACAGCTCGCCGCTGGTGGCCGTCGGCGACGCCTCCATCGGCCTGGCGCCAGCGCCCGTCAAGAATTTCGCGATCTCCGAATTCGGCAGTCACGACAAGACCGTCCTGCTGATCGGCATCGCGGTGGTGCTGGCGATGTGCGCCGCGGTGATCGGCATGCTCGGCACGCGACGCCTGGCCTACGGGCTCGCCGGGCTCGGCGTCTTCGCCGCCATCGGCCTGGCCGCCGCTGGCACCCGGCCCGGCGCGGACGCCGGATATTACGGCCCGACCCTGGTCGCGGCGGCAGCGGGCGCGCTCACCCTGATCCTGCTGCTGCGCGCCATCCCGGGCAGCCAGCCCCCGCCGGGAGATGAGCAGCCCGCGTGGGCCGCCCGGGCCGGCGACCAGGACCGGCGGCGATTCCTCGTGGCGAGCGCGGCCGCGGCGGGCGCGGCTGTGGTGGCCGGCCTGGCCGGGCGCGTGCTGGCCGAACGCGGCGCGGTGACCCAGGCCAGGGCGGCGCTGAGGCTGCCGCACCCGGTGCAGATGCTGAATGACTCCCTTCCCGCGGGTGCGGATTTCCACATCCCGGGACTGAGCCCGTTCGTCACGTCGAACGCGAGCTTCTACCGGGTGGACACGGCGCTGATCTTGCCCCAGGTCGCGCCGGACAGCTGGACGCTGCGCATCCACGGCATGGTCGAGCGCGAGATCGAGGTGAACTTCGGCGAGCTGCTGCGACGCCCGCTGATCGAGACGTTCGTGACGCTCACCTGCGTATCGGACCCGGTAGAGGGCCCTTACGTCGGCAACGCCCGATGGCTGGGCGCCAGCCTGGCCAGCCTGATCCGCGAGGCGCGCCCGCGGGCCGGGGCCGACCAGATCCTGTCCACCTCGACCGACGGTTTCACCTGCGGCACGCCGGTACAGACCGTGCTGGACGGCCGGGACGCGCTCCTGGCGGTCGCGATGAACGGGCAGCCGCTGCCGGTGGAGCACGGCTTTCCCGCGCGCATGGTGGTGCCGGGCCTGTACGGCTACGTGTCGGCGACCAAGTGGGTTACCGACATCAAGCTCACCACGTTCGCCGCCGAGACGGCGTACTGGGCACAACGCGGCTGGGCGCCCCAGGCGGTGATCAAGACCGAGTGCCGGATCGACGTCCCCGTCAGTGGCGCCACCAAGCGAGCCGGCCGGATTCCGGTGGCCGGAGTCGCCTGGGCGCAGCACCGGGGCATCGACGCGGTACACGTCAGGGTGGACCACGGCCCGTGGAATCAGGCCACGCTGGCGGCCGTGCCCGGCATCGACACCTGGCGGCAGTGGCGGTGGTACTGGAACGCCACCCCCGGCACGCACCTCATCGAGGCCAGGGCCACGGACGGCACCGGCCACACGCAGACCAGTTTCTCGGCTGCGCCGGAGCCGAACGGCGCTAGCGGATACCCCGCGATCCAGGCCACGATCACCTAGCCGGGCTGCTATCCCGGCCGCTGCGACCTTGATCCGCTGGCCGCCTTTCCCCACGTGCTGTCCAGCCACGCTTGCCGTACCGCCGTCGGCCGTGTACCGTCCCGATCTTATATCGTGTTACGATTCATGTAGGTGATCGCGAGATGAAGCGCTGCAAATTCCAGGCGCTGGCCACGCTAGACCCGGCTGTGACCGAAGCTACCGTGCGGCCCGGCCAGACCCGCCGCCTGTTCGTATGACCAGCGAAGACAGGCCCGGCGATCCGGCCTGCTGGCTGAAGCTCGTGTGCCCGCGATGCGGCGCCGTCGCCGAGGACGACCCGCCAACCCGGTGCCCGCAATGCCACGCTGAAATTACCGGCGAGTAATCGGACGCCACACCGTCCGCTCGCTCTCGTTCTCGCGCGTAACTGCACGTTTCATGCCAGGCAGGCAGTATGTAGCTCATAATTGGCGGGAAAGCCTGGGCTGACGAGAGTAGGCCAGATGAAGTCCGACACGGCAGACATGGGCGCGACGCTCGTGTCCGGCGCGGCCGAGCCGGGTGCGGCGACCGTGACCGAGGGAGCCGAGCCGGGCGCGGCCTCGGTGCCGAGCCCGGCCACGCGGACTCTCATTCTCGGGATCGACCTGGCCGGGCGGATCATGCAGTGCGACCGGCATGCCCCCAAGGTTCTCGGCCGCTCCCTCGGCGAGTTGCTCGGTGCCGAACTCGCCGATCTCACCTCGGGCACGGAGGAGCAGAAGGACGCGCTGGCGGGCCTGATCAACGCCATGCGGTCGGGGCGGGAGAGCACCACGATGCTTTCTCTCGAGACGGAGAAGGGCCGGATGGCCGACGCGGTCGTCACCGTCCAGCCGATGACCGCGACCGATCCGGACCTGACAGCCCTGGCGGTCATCAGGTTGCCCGTGCCGAGCGATGAGCGGTTCCTGGATCCGGCGGTCATGCGGCGGGCGCTGCTGGACGACTCGTTCACCCGGATCGGCGCGACCCTGGACGTTGACCAGATGGCGCGTGAACTGGTGGACGTCATCGTGCCGCACTTCTGCAACGAGGCGGCCGTCGCCGTGATGGAGAGCCTGATCGGCGCCGATGAGATGCCGGAAGGCGCATTGGATTCCTCGCAGCTGCTGCGCAGGCTTGCCGTCGGCTCCGACGACAACGACGCCGCCTGGGAGGCGACGTTCCCGATCGGCGAGGTGCTGCACTATCCGCCGGGCAGCCCGCATGCGCGGTGCCTGGACAGCGGCGAGCCGGTCCTGGTGCCGATTTTGTCGGCCGAGGAGGCAGTCAAGGTCGCCGACGCCTGGCAGCGCAAGCCGGTAGCCGACCTGCTGGCCGGCACGTCCCTCCTGATGCTGCCGTTGATCGCCCGGGACACCAACCTCGGGTTGTTCGCCTGCACGCGCATGCCCGGGTACCGGAGATTCGACCGGTACGACGCCGAGATCGGCATGGAGTTCGCCGCCCGGGCGGCGCTGTTCATCGACAACGCCCGCCGTTACAGCCGAGAGCGCGCCACCGCCCTCACCCTGCAGCGCAGCCTGCTGCCCACCGGTCTGTCCTCGCCGTCATCGGTCGAGGTCCGGCATCGCTACCTGCCCGGCAGCAAGCTCATCGAGGTCGGCGGTGACTGGTACGAGGCCATCGCCCTGCCTGGCGCCCGGGTCGCCCTGGTCATAGGGGACGTGGCCGGGCACGGCGTGCACGCCGCGGTCACCATGGGCCGGCTGCGCGCCGCCATTCACACCCTGGCCGGCCTCGAGCTGCCGCCTGCGGACGCGCTGCAGCAGCTCGACGCGCTGATGCAGACGCTGGGCGAGCGCGAGCCGCACTTCGCCACCTGCGTCTATGCCATTTTCGACGCGGTCAGCGGGACGTGCGAGATGGCATCGGCCGGCCACCTGTCACCGTTGCTGGTGCGGCCGGACGGCAGCAGCCAGTTCCTGGATGTCCCGCCGGCGCCGCCGCTCGGTATCGGCGGCGGTCCCATCGAGAGCAAGCAATTCGAGATCGACGACGGCAGCCTGTTCGTGCTCTACACCGACGGGCTGGTGGAGAACCGCACCCGTGACATCGACGACGGCCTGAACCGGCTGCGCGGCGTATTCGGGCCGGGATCGGCGGCCCGCCCGCTCGAAGATCTGTGCAAGGCCACGCTCGACGGTGTTTATGCCGATCAGCAGCGCGATGACATCGCGGTGCTGATGGCCAGGCTGCGCCGGATCCCGAGCGAGAACCACGCCGCGTGGACGCTGCCCGCCAAGCCGACGTCAGTGCGCCGCGCCCGCGCCCTGGTCGGCATCCAGATGAACAAGTGGGGCCTGCAGGAGCCGGCGTACACGGCGGAGTTGCTTGTCTCCGAGCTGGTCACCAACGCGCTCGCGTACGCGACCGGCGATGTCTCGATCCGGCTGATCCTGGACCATGTCCTCGTCTGCGAGGTGTTCGACGACGCGGCTGCGATGCCCAGGCTCAGGATCGCCGACGACAGCGACGAGAACGGCCGCGGGCTGCGCGTGGTGAGCCAGCTAGCCCGGCGCTGGGGAACCCGGCGGACACCGGACGGCAAAGCGGTCTGGTTCGAGCTGACCCTGCCCGAGGACCGGGCCGCCACCGGCACCGTCGGTCCCGGCCAGGACATGCCCGCTGGCTGAACTCCTGCCTGGCAGGGTTTCCGTGCGGCGGGGCCCGCCCACACGGCGAGTCCGCGGACCCGCAGGTCGGCCGCATCCCGCCCCATGGCGGGCGGTACGGCGATATAGTTACGAGGAAGCGAAGGGGAGTAGCTCCTACGCCAGGATGCCGTCATCACGGCCCGGCAGGGCCCGGCACCTGGGGCACCGCGAACGTGCTGGGCGAGACCTTCGGCCGCAGCTACTGCTGTCGTGCCGAAGGGATCGCCCGGGCGCACGGCAGGAGCGGAAGGAGCCCCCCGCTTGACGAGCATCGGGGTCGCCCTGACCACGTTCGCCGTCATCGCCCTGGCCGAGCTGCCGGACAAGACCGCTGTGGCCAGCCTGGTGCTCGGCATCCGGTACCGGCCCGCGCCCGTGCTCTGCGGGATCGCCGCCGGGTTCGCCCTGCAGGTCGTGCTGGCCGTCCTGGCCGGGAGCCTGCTCAGGCTACTGCCGCATCGCTGGCTCCAGGTCGTGGTGGCGGTGCTCTTCCTGGCGGGGGCGGCAGTGCTGATCTTCAGCCAGAGGCAGGGCCAGGAGGTCACCGAGGAAACCCGGCGCACCGACCGGTTCTGGCCTGCCGCCTGGGCCAGTTTCGCGGTGGTCGCGCTGGCCGAGTTCGGCGACCTGACCCAGGTGCTCATCGCGAACCTGGTGGCCAGGTACCACGACCCGATCGCGGTCGGCGTGGCCTCCCTGGCCGCTATGTGGGGGGTCGCCGCGTGCGCCGTCCTCGGCGGCAAGGCCCTGCTGCGGCTCGTGCCCGTCGCCCTGGTCACGCGGGCCGCGGCCGCGGCCATGATCGCGCTGGCCGGCGTCACTCTGGCCGAGGCATTCGGCTGAGCCGGCCGGCACCGCGGCCGAACCCGCCCGGCGCACGAGCCGTTCACAGGGAGCTCCGAGGATCCACGCAGGAATCCTGCAGAAACGAGGACGAGACTGCTGTCACCGAGAGGCGAGCAAGAGCCTGGAGGCCCATGATGGAGACCCGTACCCGTCAGCTGGACGCCTCCCATGGCGCCGTCACGCGGCGCCATCGACGGGCACGACTGCGGGAAGCCCGCACGACCGCGGCGACCTCGAACGCGCCGGACACCGGGGCCGCGCTCGCCACGCCGTCAGGCGCCGGGCACGAGACGGCCGCGCAGATCCGCAGACCGCGCCCGGCGCGGCCATCCAGGGTCGCCGCGCTCGGCGCCCGCCTGGCGCGGGCATCCCGGCTGGTACCGCCGGTCAGCACGCCGATCGCCAGCTGCGCGCCGACTCACGCCACGTCCGGCGGCTCATGATGCGGTCCGCCGCGGCCGGCCGCCGCGACGCGGACACCCCCGAAGGCTGGACGGCGCTCGGCGCCAGTGTCCAGCTCGTGGTCACCCATCCAGGCCGGCTGGAGCGCGCCCGCGTGCTGCTGGAAGCCGAGCTGACCGCGATCGACGCCGCCTGCAACCGGCTCCGGGCCGGGTCCGAGGTGGCGGCGCTCGACCACCGGCCTACCGGACCCGTCCAGGTGAGCCCGCTGCTGGCCGACGCGATCGCGGCGGCGCTGCGCACCGCCCGGCTCACCGACGGCGACCTGGACCCAACGGTCGGCGACGCCTGCGCCGACCCCGGCCGGCCGGACGGCGGCCAGCCGGGCGGCGGCCACCCGGAGCCGGCTCCCTCGCTGGCCGCCTTCCTCAACCCGGCGGCTAGCTGGCAGCAGGTGCGGCTGGATGCCGGCACCGGGCGGCTCTGGCTGCCGGCCGGGATCCGCCTCGACCTGGGCGCCACGGTGAAAGCGTGGGCCGCCGACCGCTGCGCGGCCCGCCTGGCGGGCACGCTGCGCTGCGGGGTCCTGGTGGGCGTGGGCGGCGACATCGCGGTCGCGGGGCGGGTGCCGGCGGGTGGCTGGCGGATCCGCGTGCAGGACGTGACCGGCCATCCTGAAGAACCGCCGCGCGGCCCGTTCACCGTGGTAGCCATCCGCGATGGCGGACTGGCCACGTCGAGCACCGCTGCCCGCCGATGGCGTGGCGCCGATGTCGCTGCGTACGTCCTGGATCCGAGGACCGGGGCTCCCGCCGCGCCGTTCTGGCGGACGGTGTCCGTCGCGGCCGCAACCTGCGCCTTCGCCAGCGCCGCGAGCACCGCCGCGATGATCCGGGGCCGCCGGGCCCAGGAGTGGCTGTCGGCCCTGCGCCTGCCCGCCCGGCTGGTCGCCCTGGACGGCCGGGTGCACACGGTGGCCGGCTGGCCGGCCGGCGGGTGACGCCGGTATCTCTCCGGTGGGGCGAGCCGACCTGTCCAGTGGGGCGAGCCGGCCTCTCCGGTGGGGCGAGCCGGCCTGCTGCTGCCGGGAACCAGCCCCGGCGGGCGCCGCCACGCCCGCCGGGGCCTCGCCTTGCCGGCCGCCTTGCTCAGCGCACCCGGCAACAGAACTGCCGGGTGCTTTTAGCCGATGAAGCCGCTGGCGGACGCATTCGAGCCCGAGCCCGAACCCGAGCCGGCCGAGCCGCGGCTGCCCATGTGCGGGCAGGGGCCCGACCGTGGCGGGGCCGAGCCCGGATGTGTGCTCGTGGCCGACGGCACCGAACTCGCCGGCACGCTGCCGGACGATGTCGCGGCCGACGTCGAATTGGATGAGTTCGCAGTCGCGCCCGCCGAGCCGGCCGAGCCGCCCGAGGTGGCCGCGAGCGCGACCCCCGCCCCGGCGGCCAGCCCGGCCACCGCCACCGCGCCGCCGACCGCCAGCCGGCGTAGCGCCCCGACTGATCTTTCACCGGACATGAATGCCCTCCTTTGCGTGTCTCCGGCGTGTCGCCGCTCGACCGCCAGTCCCGCCAGCGTCACCGGCGAACCTCGCGGGCGGCTGCCGCGCGCCTCTCAGGCTCGTCTCAACCGCGGTCCGAATCCTGAGCGGGTTGAGAGGAAACACAGAGGAACCGCTGGACTTGGCCGGGCACCGTGGGACGCAGGTCCCGGAACAGGCAGCCAGCGCGCCAGGAAGAGCAGGATTCAGCGATCATGACCAGCACGGACTCAGCCAGCGTCATCGCCCCGGCCGGCCCCCCGCCCGCTGACGCCGCCGTACGGGTGCTCGTGGTCGACGACGAGCCCAGCCTGGCCGAGCTCCTGTCCAGCGTGCTGCGATTCGAGGGCTGGCAGGTGCAGACGGCCGCCGACGGCCAGGGGGCGATCCGCGCCGCGCGCGATTTCCGGCCGGACGCCGTGGTCCTGGACGTGATGCTGCCCGACCTCGACGGCCTCGAGGTGCTGCGCAGGCTGCGCCAGGAGCAGCCTCAGGTGTGCGTCCTGTTCCTGACCGCGCGCGATGCTGTCGAAGACCGGGTCGCGGGGATCACCGCGGGCGGGGACGACTACGTGACCAAGCCGTTCAGCATCGAGGAGGTGCTGGCCCGGCTGCGCGGCCTGCTGCGGCGCGCCGACCTGACCCGCAGGCACAGTGAGAACGAGCTGGCCGTGGCCGACCTGACGATGGACGAGGACGCCAGGGAGGTGCGCCGCGGCGGTGACCTGATCGAGCTCACCGCGACCGAGTTCGAGCTGCTCAGGTTCCTGATGCGCAATCCCCGCCGGGTCCTGTCCAAGGCGCAGATCCTGGACCGGGTGTGGAACTACGACTTCGGCGGGCAGGCGCACGTCGTCGAGCTGTACATCAGTTACCTGCGCAAGAAGGTGGACGCCGGCCGTGCTCCGCTGATCCACACGGTGCGCGGGGTCGGGTACGTGCTGAAGCAGGGGACCTGATGAGCAGTGCCGCCGGCCTCCCCGACCGGGCGGCCATGCCGCCCCGCCCGCTGGGCGGCCCGCCCGCACCCCCCGGCCGGGCAGGCCTGGGACCGGCTCGGCACCTGGCCGCGGCGCCGTGGCGCTGGGCGGTGCGGCGCACGCTGCGCGGCCGGCTCATCGCCGGACTGCTGATCCTGCTCGCGGTGGCCTGCGCGGTGGTGGGCGGAGCCACCTACTTCGCGGTCAACCGGTTCCTGCTCATCCAGCTCGACGACCAGCTTCAGGCCTCGGCCCGGATCTACGCCGCCGCGTGCCAGCACCACGACGACGGTGACGCCCCGGGCGGCATCCCGGGCGGAGGCGGCCCGGGCGGAGGCGGCCCGGGCGCCCCGGGCTGCGGGACCTTCCCTGGGCAGGCCGAGAACACCCTCGACGTCAGCGTGCAAAATGGCATCCTCACCAGCCACTACCTGGTCAATGGGGAGTGCGACCTCACCTCGGCGGAACGGGCCGCGCTGGCTGGCCTGCCGGCCAGCGGGCAGCCCTACACCGTGGACCTGCCCTCGCTGGGCGGTGACTACCGGCTGACCGCGATGCCCGGCCCCAGCGACCAGGTGCTGGTCACCGGTGTCCCGATGGCCGGCATGCAGGCCACCCTGCACAACGTCGAGATCACCGAGCTGGTCGTGTTCGCCGGGGTCCTGGGGCTGGCCGGCGTGCTCGGGACCGGCCTGGTGCGCATCTCGCTCCGCCCGCTGCGGCGGGTCGCCGCCACCGCCTCCCGGGTGGCCGAGCTGCCGCTGGCCGACGGACGGGCGAGGCTGTCCGAGCGGGTGCCCGATACGAACCCGAGAACCGAGGTCGGCCAGGTCGCCACCGCGTTCAACCGCATGCTCGGTCATGTCGAGTCGGCCCTGTCCCGGCGGGCCGCCAGCGAGGCGCGGCTGCGCAGGTTCGCGGCCGACGCCAGTCACGAACTGCGCACACCCCTGGCGGCCATCCGCGGTTACGCCGAGCTTGCCCGGCGGCATCCCGGGCCCGTCCCCGACGACGTGGCGCACGCGCTGGCGCGGGTGGAATCGGAGGCCGCCCGGATGAGCGTCCTGGTCGACGAGCTCCTGCTCCTGGCCAGGCTGGACGCGGGCCGCCCGCTGGCTAGTGAGCCGGTCGACCTCACCCGGCTGGCCATCGACGCGACCAGCGACGCGCGCGTAGCGGGCCCGGCGCACCGCTGGGTGCTGGAGCTCCCGGACGAGCCGGTCCTGGTACGCGGGGACGAGCACCGGCTCCATCAGGTGATCGCCAACCTGCTGAGCAACGCCCGGGCGCACACGCCGCGCGGGACGACGGTGACCGTCGAGCTCGCCGCCCCCGACCCGCAGCACGTGAAACTGTCGGTGACCGACGACGGTCCCGGCATACCGGCCGCGCTGCAGCCCGACCTGTTCGACCGGTTCGTCCGCGGTAACAGCGCGCGATCCCGTGCCTCCGGTGGGACCGGCCTCGGCCTCGCCATCGTCGACGCCGTGGTCGCGGCTCACGGGGGCAGCGTGACGCTGACCAGCCGTCCCGGCCAGACCCGGTTCGCCATCACCGTGCCCCGGCTGAACGCCGAGCCCGTCGGCTCCGGGCCCGCCGAGCGGTACTCCCCCGGGGTGATGCCGTAGTAGCGGCGGAACCACCGGGTCAGGTGTGCCTGGTCGGCGAACCCCGCTGCGGCCGCCGCGTCGGCTGCCGGGGTGCCCGCGGCCAGCAGCGAGCGTGCCGCGCGCAGCCGCAGCTGCCGCTGGTAGTCGCTGGGCGAAAGGCCGAAGGCGGACCGGAAGGCGCGATAGGCGGCGAACCTGCTGCACCCGGCGGCCGCGGCCAGGTCATCGGCGGTGACCTGGTCGGCGTACCTGGCGTGCAGCAGCTCGCGCACCCGGTCGGCCGGCCCGGATCGCCCCGTCCCGGTCGGCCAGTTGCCGGCCGCGGCACCCGGCCCGTCGAACCGGACCCGGCGCGGCGCCCGCGCGGCGGCGTGCCGGTCGAGCGCGCAGACGACCCCGGCGATCCGCTCGTACACCTCAAGCGGGCCAGCCTGACCGCTGACCGCGCCGTGCAGCCGTCGCAGCCTGGCGGCGAGCGGCCGGTCGTCGGCCACCGGGACCGGGAACAGCGGGAGTCCCGCCGGGCGTCCCGCGACATCGCTCATCACCGCGGCCAGCAGGTCTGGTCCGACGTGAATCATCCGGTAGGTGAACCCGTTCTCGGTGACGGCGTGCCCGTCGTGCGGATCATCGGGATTGAACGTCATGATCATCCCGGCCGCGCTCACGTGCTGCGCGTTCCGGCAGCCGAACGCCTGCGCTCCCTCTTCGGTGACGCCGAACGAGTAGCCGTCGTGACTATGCCGGTGGTAGACGTGCCCGCTGAAGTGGGCGTGCATGGCCTCGATCGGCTGGTTGCCGGACCGCCAGTACCGGGACCAGTCCTGGCGGGCGCCGCCCCGCCGGGCGGCCGGCCCGCGCCGCGGCCCTCCGGGTCGGGCCGGATCGAGCGCCATGCATTCAGTATGCCGACCGGGCGGCGCGGGCGCCGGTGGCGCCGACCGTGCGCACCAGCGTTCAAGACGGCGCCGGGCCGCCCGGGCGATGCTGGCGGCATGCGTTTCGACACCAAGATTGCCATCGCAGTGCGCGCCGACCTGGCCGCGTGGCAGAAGCTGAACGTGACCGCCTTCCTGGCCAGCGGCGTGGCCGCCGGGCTGGACGGCCTGGCCGGAAAGCCGTATGAGGACGGCTCGGGTAACCGCTACCTGCCGATGTTCCGCCAGCCCGTGCTGGTCTACGCGGGCGACGGTGACATCCTCGCCGGGGTCCGCGAGCGAGCGCTGGCCCGCGGTCTGCCGACGGCCATCTACACCGAGGATCTGTTCGCGACCGGCAACGACGACGACAACCGGGCGGCGGTCAGCGCGGTCCCCGCGGCGGATCTGCGGCTGGCCGGGATCGCCGTGTACGGGCCGCGCAACAGCGTGGACAAAGCGACGAAGGGCCTGCGCCTGCATACCTGAGCGTGAGCGTGGCAGGCCGCAGCCAGAACGCGAGGCGTCAGTAGCGTGGGTAATAGCTAAGAGCTTGTCCGGAAGCGGGCGACCCAGCAGGCACGGTTTCCGGGCAGGCTCTGAATCGTCGCGTTGACGGGAGGCCGTCCAGCATGCAGCCGGGTCCGCCGCCGAACGCGGCCGGGGGCGACACCCCACAGGACCCGGTCTCGCGGGTCGCCGCGATGCTGGCCGGGGTCGGGCCCGTTCTCGGCGTCGATGCGGGCGGCACCGGGACACGCGCGGCGCTGGTGATCGACGGGATGACGGCGGAGCGGTATTCCGCCGGCCCGTTCAACTTCCTGCTGCAGGACGACGGCGTGCCGCGGATGGCGGCGCTGGCCCGCGCCGCCCGCCCGGCCGCGATGGGTATCGGCGTTCCCGGGCTGGCCCGCGAGCCCGGTGCCGCGGCCGCCTTCGCCGCCGCCGTCAGGCAGGCCTGCGGCGTCCGCACCTGGGTCGCTCCCGATGCGACGACCGCCTGGCTGGGGGCGTTCCTCGGCCGCCCGGGGATCGCCGTGATCGCCGGCACCGGTTCGGTGGCGGTCGGCGGCTCGCCCGGCGCCCTGCAGCGCGTCGGCGGGCATGGCCACCTGGTCGGCGACGAAGGCAGCGGTTACTGGATCGGGCGGATGGCGCTGCGGGCGGCACTGGCGGCGGCAGAAGGCGCTGGCCCGCCCACCCGGCTGGGTGACGCGCTCACCGAGGCAGCGGGCGCCTCGCTGGACGAGCTGGTGCTGCGGGTGCAGCGCTCCCCCGGTGACCGGACCGTGCTGACCGGGGTCGCGCCCGTCGTGGGCCGGTGCGCCGCCGGACCTCCCGAGGACCCCGTCGCGGGCTCCATCCTCGTCGCGGCGGCGACGGCTCTGGCCGGGCTGGCCGCCGCGCTGCGGCGGCGGCTCGGTGACCTGCCCGTGGCCGGGGCCGGCGGGGTGTTCGCGGTGCCCGCGCTCTGGGCGGCCTTCCAGCACGCCACCGGCGCGGTGCCGCCGCTGGCCCGGCCCGAAGTGGGGGCGGCGCTGCTCGCCGCCGGGCTGACGGATGACTGACCCGGGCGGGCAGCCCCCGGCACCGGGCGGCACGCTGACTGGCCCCCCGGGCGGGACCAGGCCCACGCGCGGGACCAGGGCCTCGGGCGGGAGCAGGCCCGAAGACGAGACCAGGCCCGAAGACGGGACGCGGCGCGAGTCCGTGGCGGACGTGCTCGGCGAGGCGGTCCGCTCCGGCACGATCCCGGGAGGTGTCTTCGCCTCCGGCGCGCCGGGTCGGGCGACAGAGATGGTGGTGGTCGGCGCGGCTCAGGCCCGGGGCGGCCCGCGCCGGGCCATGGCCCGCGAGACGCTGTTCGACCTGGCGTCCCTCACGAAGGTGGTGGCGACGCTGCCGGCCGTACTCCGCCTGGCCGAGCTCGGCGCGCTGACGCTGGAGGACCGGGTGGCCAGGTTCCTGGCCGCGTTCGGTGGCGAGGGACGCGACGCGATCTCTGTGCGCCAGCTGCTCACCCATACCGCGGGCCTGCCGGCCGAGATCAGGTTCTGGCGCCGTTACGACGACCCGGACGAGGCCGGGCGGGCACTGCTCGGCGCGCCCCTCGAGCACCCGCCCGGGACCCAGGTGGTGTACTCGGACGTCGGATTCATGCTGCTGGGCCGGATCGTGTCGGCTATTACCGGCACCGCGCTCGACGTGAGCGTGGCGGAGCTCGTCACCGGGCCGCTCGGGATGACGCGGACCTGCTTCCGGCCCGCCGTCGGGCCGCCCCCGGCGGTCGCGGCGACCGAGCTGCAGCCGGACGGCACCGCACTGGCCGGGATCGTGCACGACGAGAACGCCCGGCTCTTCGGCGGCGTGGCCGGGCACGCGGGCCTGTTCGCGCCGGTCGATGACCTAGTTCGCTACCTGGACGCGGCCTGGCTCGGCGGGCAGTTCCTGTCCCGGTCCTGGCGGCGGGAGGCGTGCCGGCCGCAGACCGGGGGCCTGGGCGGCGTGCGCGGGCTCGGCTGGGTGCTGCGCGGCGACCCGGCCGATCCGCTGGGCTGTTGCTGGCCGCCGCGCAGCGTCAGCCACACCGGCTTCACCGGCACCAGCTTGGCCTGCGATCCGGTCAGCGGCGGCTGGGCGGTGCTGCTCAGCAACGAGGTTCACTTCGGCCGTGGTCGCGGGGTCATGCGGGCACTACGTGAGTCGGTACACGATCGTTGCGCGCCGCCGCGCCGCTGATCGCGGCGCCGATACCGGCGGCCGCCGGCTGGCGGCGGTGGCCGGGGTGGCGGCGGTGGCCGGGGTGGCGGAGTTACCGGCTGGACGTCCGCCGCCGGCCGATCGCCGCGTAGGTGCGCTCCAGCGCGTCGACGGTTTCCTCGAAGTTGCGCTGCGCGACCAGAGCGAACAGGCAGTCGACGACGGTGAACTGGGCGATCCTGCTGGTCATCGCGCCGGACCGGAACGTGGTTTCGCGGGCCGCCGTGGTCAGCACGAGGTCAGAGATCCCGGCCAGGGCCGAGCGGGGATGGTTGGTGAGCGCCACGGCCAGCGCGCCGTTGGCCTTGGCCACCTTGACCGGGTCGATCGTGTCCAGGGTCGTGCCGGTGTACGAGATGCCGATGACGACGTCCTCGTTGCCGAGCATGGCCGCCGAGGTGAGCGCCATGTGCGTGTCGGTCCAGGCGTAGACGATCTTCCCCAGCCGGTGCAGCTTCTGCTGCAGGTCGAGGGCGACGAGCCCGCTGGCGCCGACACCGTATACGTCGATGCGCCTGGCGCTGATCACGGCGTCCACGACCTTGCCGAGCAGGTCGAGGTCGATCTGGCCGATCGTCTCCTCGACGGCGCGCGCGTCCGCATGCCCGACCTTCTGCACCACGGTGGAGATGTCGTCCTCCGGGGCGATGTCGCCGGACACCGAACGCCACGTGCCCGCGGCGCCGTGCCCGGCCGTGGCGGCCAGGGCGATCCGCAGCGCGGGGTAACCGTCCAGCCCTATCGCGCGACAGAACCTGATGATCGTGGTTCCCGAGGTCTGCGCGCGCTCGGCGTACTCAGAGATGGTCCACCGCGCCGCGCGGCCCGGGTCGCTCACTGCCAGCCGGGCGACGCGCTGCTCGGCCGGGGCCAAGCTGGGCATCAGGGCGCGAATCCGCACCACCACGTCGACCGGGGCCTCAGGTTCCTTCGCCGGACTGCCGTGACGCCCAGCCGAAGCCGAAGGACGCCGCGCAGTGGCGGCTCGCCGAGCGGCCATCGCCACCCAACCTCCATTCACCGTAGGCTGCCGCGGCGGCCTGGTCCGTCCGCCACAGCGGGTGGCCGGATGTCACGACAGTCTTCTCGCGGATCGGCCAGCGACATCCCCGGATCCGGGCGCTGCGGGAAGCCGGGCAAGAGGTTTTGCCGGCGTGGCGCCGACTCCCCCCGGCCCATCGGTCGATGGCCGCTCCGTGTTACTCCGGCGATCAGCCTACAGCGATCACCTCAACAAACGCTTGCACCCGGGCCAGCCGCGCCGTAACCTGCGCCATCAGGTACCCCGTCATTTCCCGGCACGGACGTTTACCCTGGGTATGAAAGTCACGATCCTCGTATCGTAAACGTTCCGTAGTGTCATGGGGACCGGGTGCTACCTCGCAGTGGAGGCTCGAGTTGACGACCGCGCGTGATGCCGCTCAACTCGCCCGGCTGGCGACCGAGCAGGCTGATTCTGAGTTCAGCGACCTCGACCGGCTGCCCGTCCCCGAGCTGGTGACGCTCATGGCCGTCCAAGCCCGCCGCGCGGGCGAAGCGGTGACCGAGGCCACCGACCTGATCGCGCCGGTGGTGGAGGCGGTGGTCAAGCGGCTGGCGGCCGGGGGACGCCTGATCTACGTCGGCGCGGGCACGGCCGGCCGGATCGGGCTGCTGGATGCGGCCGAGGCGGCGCCCACGTTCAGCGTCCCGGACGGCATGATCGCCGGCATCATGGCCGGCGGCCAGGAAGCGTTCGGTTCAGCCCAGGAGAACGTGGAGGATGACCCGTCCGCAGGCGCCGACGCGCTGGACCGGCTCGGCGTGGGCGAGCGGGACGCGGTACTCGGCATCTCGGCCAGCGGGCGGACGCCCTATGTCCTGGGCGCGCTGCGGCGAGCCAACGAAGTCGGGGCGCTCACCGCCTGCCTGGCCTGCAACGAGAACACCCCGGTCGGCGCGCTGGCCCAGTTCCCGATCGAGATCCGGACCGGGCCGGAGGTCATCGCGGGCTCGACCCGGCTGAACGCCGGCACCGTGCAGAAGATCGTGCTCAACATCATTTCCACGGCGGCCATGGTCCGGCTGGGCAAGACCTTCGGCAGCCTGATGGTGGATGTGCGGCCGACCAACACCAAGCTGCGCGAGCGGGCGGTGCGGATCGTGACCACGATCAGCGGCGTGTCGTCACGCGAGGCCCGCCGGGCGCTGGTGGCCAGCGGGTGGCGGCCCAAGGTGGCCAGCATCGTGGCGGCCTACCGGCTGCCCCCGGGCGCGGCCAGCGCGCTGCTCGAGGAGCACGGCGGGCGGCTGCGCGACGCGCTGGACGCCGCCGCCCGGCAGGTGAGCGCATAACGCCCGCCAGGTGAGCGCATAACGCCCGGCAGGCGAGCGCGTACTGCCGCGGCGGCATCCCGAGCAGCGCGGAGAAGTCCCGGCTCAGATGGGCCTGGTCGCTGTAGCCGAGCTGCACGGCCAGCTCCGCCCAGTCCACGTCACGCCGCAGCCTGGCCTGCTCCGCGGCCTCATACAGCCGGTAGCGGCGGATCAGCGCCTTCGCGCTGATCCCCACGTGGTCGGCAAACCGGCGCTGCAACTGCCGGACGCTCAACCCCGCCCCCGCCGCGAGCGCGTCCACCCGGACGAGCGATGGCTCGGCCGCGGCCCGTTCGGCAATGGCGGTGGTCGTCTCGGAAGGCTGCGGGCCGGGCGGCACGATCACGGCCAGGAAGCGGTCGGCCCAGCCCGCCAGATCCTGGTCCGGGGTCACGTCCAGCAGGTGGCGGCTGAGCTCGGCCGCCGGCGGCCCGAACAGCTCGGCCAGCGGGATGACGCGGTCGGTGATCACTGAGGCCGAACGGCCGAGGAACGGGCGGAAGCCGGCCGGCCGGAACATGACGCCGAGCGCCCAGCCGGCCTCGCGCAGCGTGCGGGAGTCGATCTTTGACTTCACCCCGTGGACGAGCGCCGTTCCGCCCGTGAACACGACGTTGACCACCGGATGGGCGAGCACCTGCTGGGTGTAGGGCGGGCGGCCGCGCAGATCCCAGCTGGCCACCCAGTAGCGGTCCACGAACCGGGCCACCGCCGGGGACGGCGGGTACCGGTCCAGCCGGAAGTGCGCCAGCCCGGCCTCCGGCGCAACGATCCCGCGGGCGTCCTCCCGCACTGGCCGTACCACCCTGGCCACGGTAGCCGCCACCGCCGACATTCCCGCTCCGGCCGGGAGCGTGACCTGACTGCTCAGGCCTGCAGCATGACCTGCCAGGGCCGCACCTGCACGGTGAAGAAGCCGCTGGCCACGCTCTGGTCCTCCTCCGTGGCCAGCCTGGTCGCCTCGCCCAGGCGGCCCCGCCCCGGCAGGCGCAGGATCGTCATTCCGGCGCCGCTCTCATCGGCGAGCGGGCCGGCCGCCACCAGGTAGCCGAGTTCGTGCATGCGGTCGAGGAACGCGGCGTGCTGGCGGAACCGCGGATGCCGGAACAGCCCATCCGCGGCGGCCACCGCGTCCGGTCCGGGCCGGTGCAGCAGTGCGACCCAGGTGGACTCGCCCGGGGCGCTGACCTGGTCGCGGTAGGGGCGCAGCACGGCAGGCCAGCCATGGTCGTATTCGGTCCGCGCGGCGGCCGGATCATCGAGGATCTCCCACCCGCCGTGCTCCAGCGTAACCAGCGTTTGCTCCCCTACCGCGGCGAAGCTCACCGTCACCTGCGTTTCCCGGCCCACCGCGCGGCCAGGATGCCAGGTGAACGCGACCGCGCTCGGCGGATCCCAGCGGGTCACGGTCCCCCACACGCTGACCTTGCCGCCGGCCGACCGCTCGACCAGCTCACCGTCTTCGAACGCGACGCTGCCGCCCGCACCGTGCACGCTGTACCCGGCCAGCGGCCACCAGTCACCGATTTGCGCGGTGAACACCTCAAACGCCCATTCCGGGCCGGACTCGACGAGCACCTCGCGGCGCAGCGGCGGCAGCGGTTTCATTCCGGTCTCCTCTCCCCCTGGCTGACCTGCCTGGCGTACGCGGCGAGGACGGTGTCCCAGGTTTGCACCAGCCACTGCTGCGCTGCGGCCAGCCCGCCCGGCGCGAGCGCGTACAGGTTCCTGGTTCCCACGCTCCGGCGGGTGATCAGCCCGGCGTTGCTGAGCACCCGCAGGTGCTTGCTCACCGCGGGGCGGCCCACCGGCAGCTGCTCGGCCAGCTTCCCCACCGGGGTCGGCCCGTCCCGGAGCAGTTCCAGGATCCGGCGCCGCACCGGCTCGCCCAGGGCGTCGAATACCTGCTCGGCAGATTGGTTACTCATCAGCAACCGTTACCGTAGAGCAACCATTAGTCCCGCGCAACCTCCTGGTCCTCCCGAACGACTCCGCTCCGGCCATCATGGGAAGCGCACGCGATCGCATCCAATCGTCGCGAGGAGAGGCATGACCCCCGAAGATCTGCTCGATCACTGCCTGGCCAAACCCGGCGCGTGGCAGGACGAGCCCTGGGAAAGCGACGTGGTCGTGAAGGTCGGTGGCAAGATCTTCGCGTTCCTGGGCGCGGAGCCGGTGACCGCCGTCGGGCTCAAGTGCGGGGCCACCCGCGAGGTGGCGGACGAATGGCTGGCCCGCTATCCGCGGGACGCCTCCGTGATGGCCTACATCGGCCGGTCCGGGTGGAACAGCCTGCGGATCGGCGGCGCGATCCCGGACGACGAGCTGTTCGAGGCCATCGACGCCTCCTACGAGGCCGTGGTCAGCAAGCTCCCCAAGAAGGACCGCCCCGCCGCCTCCTGACCGCCGACCGGACGCCGGGCCAGGGCGGTCGATGTGCCATTGCCGCCCCTCCCGGGTCGGTCATGTGCCATCGACCACCTTCGCGTGATGGGTGATGCCGGGCGGCGTGACCCGGGGCGAGGCACTTTCGGTGCTGAGTGATCGTCCCGCGAGGCGCAGGCACGTAGGGTGCGAGGCGTGCGACACATCACGCCCGGGGGGCGGCCCCCTGGGCCCCGCCCGCGGGTCGCCACCTACCGGGTCCAGCTGCACGCCGGCTTCGGGTTCGACGACGCGGCCGCGATCGTCGGCTACCTGGCCCGCCTCGGCGTCAGCCACCTGTACTGCTCGCCCTACCTGCAGGCCGCGGCGGGCAGCACGCACGGCTACGACGTGGTCGATCACAGCCGGATCAACTCCGAGCTCGGCGGGGCCGCCGGGCACGCTCGGCTGGCCGGACGGCTGGACGAGGCCGGGCTGGGCCAGGTACTCGACATCGTGCCGAACCACATGGCGGTCGGCACCCGGGCGAACGCCTGGTGGTGGGACGTCCTGGAGCACGGGCTGCAGAGCCGGTACGCGGACTACTTCGACATCGACTGGGATCCGCCGCAGCCCGAGCTGGCGGGCCTCGTGCTCGTGCCGGTGCTCGGTGACCACTACGGGCGGGTGCTGGAGGCCGGCGAGCTGGCCGTCGAGCG
This sequence comes from Streptosporangiaceae bacterium, assembly GCA_036496025.1. Taxonomy (GTDB): domain Bacteria; phylum Actinomycetota; class Actinomycetes; order Streptosporangiales; family Streptosporangiaceae; genus PALSA-505. The sequence continues at coordinate 20,791 of DASXLW010000017.1, read as the reverse complement.
GCGGGACCGATCGCTGCGGGTCCGCTACCACGACCATGAGGCACCGCTGTCGCACCGCAGCCTGGACGAGCTGGACCGCGACGACCAGGGCGAGATCCCGCCGCCCCTGATCGAGTCGCTGAACCGGGATCCCGACGCCCTCGATGCCCTGCTGCGCCGGCAGAACTACCGGCTGGCCTACTGGCGCACCGCGGCGGCCGAACTCAACTACCGGCGGTTCTTCGACATCGCCGCGCTGGCCGGGCTCCGGGTGGAGGACCCGCTGGTCTTCGCGGACACGCACCGGCTCATCCTCGGCCTGGTCCGCGACGGCCTGATCGACGGGCTCCGGGTCGACCACGTGGACGGGCTCGCCGACCCGGCCGGCTACCTGGAGCGGCTGCGCGATGCCACCGGCGGCGCGTACGTGGTGGTGGAAAAGATTCTCGAGCCCGGCGAGACGCTGCCCTCGTCGTGGCCGGTCGCCGGGACCTCGGGCTACGACTTCCTGAACGCGGTCAACCAGCTCTTCACCGACTCCGCCGGGGAGGCCGCCATGCGGGCTTGCTACACCCGCTTCACCGCTGAGAGCGCGGACTACGCCGACGTTGTTCACGCGGCCAAGCTCCAGGTCATGCGCGACAGCCTGGCCGCCGAGGTCGAGCGCCTGACCAGCCTGCTGGCGCAGGTCTGCGACGGCCACCGCCGCGAGCGCGACTTCACCCGCCGCCAGCTGCGCGACGCGCTGCACGAGCTGATCGGCGCCTTCCCGGTCTATCGCAGTTACGGGTACCCGGGGCGGCCCGTGTCGCAGGCCGACGCCGGCCACGTGGCCGCCGCGGTGGCCGCGGCGCTGCGGCGCCGGCCCGGCCTCGACGCCGAGCTCGCCGGATTCATCGGCGAGCTGCTCACCGGGACGCATCCCGGAGGGCCGGAGGCCGACTTCATGCTGCACTTCGCGCAGGTGAGCGCGCCGGTCATGGCCAAGGGAGCCGAGGACACCGCGTTCTACCGCTACCTGGCGCTGGCCTCCCTGTGCGAGGTGGGCGGCGATCCCGGCCGCTTCGGCCGCCCGGTGCAGGACTTCCATCAGGCCATGTCCGAGGCGGCGCAGCACTGGCCGGACTCGATGCTGACCCTCGCCACCCACGACACCAAGCGCAGCGGCGACGTACGGGCCCGGCTCAGCCTGCTGGCTGAGCTGCCGGAGGCGTGGGAGCAGGCGGTCGGGCGCTGGGCGCGGCGCAACGACAGACACAAGCGGGACGGCTGGCCGGACCGTAACGCCGAGTATCTGCTGTACCAGACGCTGGTCGGGGCCTGGCCCATCGACGCCGCGCGAGCGGCGGCGTTCATGGCCAAGGCGGTCCGGGAGGCCAAAGTCCACACCTCCTGGACCGATCCCGCCCCCGGCTACGACGAGGCCGTGATCGCCTTCGTCGCCGCTGTGCTGGCCGACCGGGAGTTCGTCGCCGACCTGGAGAGCTTCCTGGCCGGACACCGGCTCGTCGAGCTGGGACGGGTCAGCTCTCTGGCCCAGGTGACCCTCCTGCTGACCTGCCCGGGCATCCCGGATCTATACCAGGGCACCGAGGTGTGGGACCTGTCCCTGGTCGACCCGGACAACCGCCGCCCGGTCGATTACGCCGCCCGCGGCCGCCTGCTCGACGCGCTGGCCGGCGCCGGACCGGAAGCGGCGCTGGCCCGGGGTGACGAGGGCGGCCCGAAGCTCTGGCTCATCCACCGCCTGCTCGGCCACCGGCGCCGCTGCCCGGAGGCCTACGGCCCCGGCGCCGGCTACCAGCCCCTGCCGGTCTCGGGGGCGCGGGCCGGGCATGTCGTGGCCTTCACCCGCACCGGCGGCCCCGGGCGAACACCAGGCCTGGCCGTAGTGGTGCCCAGGCTGGTCGCGCGGCTGGGCGGCCGGACCTGGGACGATACGACGATCACGCTTCCCGGCGGCGACTGGATCAGCGTCCTGGACTCCGAGCCGGTGCGCGGCGGCCAGGTGAGCGCGGCCACACTCCTGCGGCGGTTTCCCGTCGCGGTCCTGGGCAGGGACAACTGATGCACGAGTTCCGGGTCTGGGCCCCGCACCGCGGCCGCGTCGAGCTGGTCATCGGTGAGCAGCGGATCCCGATGGCGCGCGCCGACGGCGGCTGGTGGGAGTGCGCGGCAGACGCGGGCCCCGGCACCGACTATGCGTTCAGCCTGGACGGCGGGCCGCCGCGCCCCGACCCGCGCTCGGCCTTCCAGCCGTACGGCGTGCACGAGCCGTCCCGGGTGGTCGACCACGCGGCCTTCGGCTGGCACGACAGCGGCTGGCGCGGGGTGCCGCTAGCGGGATCGGTCCTCTACGAATGCCACGTGGGCACGTTCTCGGCCGAGGGAACCTTCGACGGCGCGATCGCGCACCTGGACCACTTGGCTGCGCTCGGCGTCGACCTCATCGAGCTGATGCCGGTGGCCGAGTTCCCCGGGAACCGGGGCTGGGGCTACGACGGGGTCGACCTGTTCGCGCCGCACCACGGCTACGGCGGCCCGGACGGCCTGAAGCGGCTGGTGGACGCGGCGCATGCCCGCGGGCTCGGCGTGGTGCTGGACGTGGTCTACAACCACCTCGGCCCGGCCGGGAACTACCTGCCGGAGTTCGGGCCGTACTTCTCGCCCCGGCACCAGACCATCTGGGGCGACGCGGTCAACTTCGACGGCCCGGGCAGCGACGAGGTCCGGCGGTTCGTCATCGACAACGCCCTGGCCTGGCTGCGCGACTACCACGCCGACGGGCTGCGTCTGGACGCCGTGCACGCGATCGCCGACGACTCCTCCACTCACATCTGCGAGGAGCTGGCCGCCGAGGTGGGCGCGCTGGCCGCCCACGCCCGCCGCCCGCTGTTCGTCGTCGCCGAGAGCGACCTGAACGATCCCCGGCTGGTCCGCGGGCGCGAGGCCGGCGGGTACGGCCTCGACGCCGCCTGGGCCGACGACTGGCATCACGCCCTGCACGCCACGCTGACCGGCGAGAAGGACGGCTACTACGAGGACTTCGGGCCGCTGCCGCCGCTGGCCAAGGCACTGCGCCAGGCGTGGGTGTACGACGGCCTCTACTCCCCGTACCGCCAGCGGGTGCACGGCCGCTCGCCGGCCGGGCTGGCGGGCAATCAGTTCGTGGTCTTCACCCAGAACCACGACCAGGTCGGCAACCGCGCCGCGGGCGAGCGCAGCGGTGCCCTGATGAGCGAAGGCCGGCTGAAAGTGGCCGCGGCCCTGCTGCTCACCTCGCCGTTCGTGCCGATGCTGTTCCAGGGCGAGGAGTGGGGCGCGGGCACGCCGTTCCAGTTCTTCACCAGCCACCCCGATCCCGGGCTGGGCCGGAAGGTCAGCGAGGGTCGGCGGGAGGAGTTCGCCGACTTCGGCTGGGATCCCGCCGACGTGCCCGATCCCCAGGATCCGGCCACGTTCGAGCGCTCCAGGCTGGACTGGGCCGAACCGGAGCGGGACCGTCACGCCGGCCTGCTGGCCTGGCATCGCGAGCTGATCAGCCTGCGCCGCCGCCGGCCCGAATTGGCCGATCCGCGGCTCGGCCGCGTCGAGACCGCATACGATCTTCAGTACGGGTGGCTGATCGTCCGGCGCGGGCCGGCCGCGGTCGCCGCCAATCTCGGCAGCGGAGGCTGGACCTTCCCGGCCAGCCCGGCGACGGCGCTGCTGGCGGCCTCCGATCCGCGGGTCGTGCGCTCGCGGCAGGGCATCGCCCTCCCCCCCGACACCGTCGCCATCGTGACCGAAGCGGACGTGTCGTGACCGATGCAGGTGCCCGCGAGTGACAGACGGGATCGCGGCAGAGCCGTTCGGGGCTCATGGAGCTAATCAAGAGAGGACTGTCCACAGATGACCGAAGCCATCGAGATCTGGCCGGGCAAGCCCTACCCGCTGGGCGCCAGCTACGACGGCGGCGGCACGAACTTCTCGCTGTTCTCCGAGGTGGCCGACCAGGTCGAGCTGTGCCTGTTCGATGACGACGGCGCCGAGCGGCGGATGGCGCTGGAGGAGGTCGACGCCTCCTGCTGGCACGGCTACCTGCCCTCGGTGGCGCCCGGGCAGCGGTACGGCTACCGGGTACACGGGCCGTGGGCGCCGGAGGCGGGGCAGCGGTGCAACCCGGCCAAGCTGCTGCTCGACCCGTACGCCAAGGCCATCGAGGGCCAGGTCCAGTGGGACCAGGCGTGCTTCCCGTACAACTTCGGCGACGAAAACTCGCGTAACGACGACGACAGCGCCCCGTACGTGCCCAGGTCGGTCGTGCACAACCCGTACTTCGACTGGGGCAACGACCGGCCGCCGGACATCCAGCTGAACGAGTCGGTCATCTACGAGACGCACGTCAAGGGCTTCACCGCCCGGCATCCCGAGGTCCCGGAGGCGCAGCGCGGCAGCTACGCCGGGCTGGCCCACCCGGCGATCATCGAGTACCTCGGCGACCTGGGCGTCACCGCAGTCGAGCTGATGCCGGTGCACCAGTTCGTGCACGATGCCCATCTCATCGAGCGGGGGCTGCGCAACTACTGGGGGTACAACTCGATCGGCTTCCTCGCCCCGCACAACGAATACTCCTCCAGCAGCCAGCGAGGCGAGCAGGTGGCCGAGTTCAAGGCCATGGTCCGTGCTCTGCACGCGGCCGGCATCGAGGTGATCCTCGACGTGGTCTACAACCACACCGCCGAGGGCAACCAGCTGGGCCCGATGCTGTCGATGAAGGGGATCGACAACGCCGCCTACTACCGGCTGGTGCCCGGAAAGCCGCAGTTCTACTACGACACCACCGGGACCGGGAACAGCCTGTACGTCGGTCACCCGCACACCCTCCAGCTGATCATGGACTCGCTGCGCTACTGGGTGCTCGAGATGCACGTGGACGGGTTCCGGTTCGACCTGGCCGCCAGCCTGGCCCGCCAGTTCCACGATGTGGACCGGCTGTCCTCGTTCTTCGAGCTGATCCAGCAGGATCCGGTGATCTCCCAGGTCAAGCTCATCGCCGAGCCGTGGGACATCGGCGAGGGCGGCTACCAGGTGGGCAACTTCCCCGCCCTGTGGTCGGAGTGGAACGGCAAGTACCGCGACACGGTCCGGGATTTCTGGCGCGGCGAGCCCGCCACCCTGGGCGAGTTCGCCTCCCGGCTCACCGGCAGCTCCGACCTCTACCAGGGCGGCAGCCGGTACCCGACGGCCAGCGTCAACTTCGTCACCGCGCACGACGGCTTCACGCTGCGCGACCTGGTCTCCTACAACTCCAAGCACAACGAGGCCAACGGCGAAGGCAACCAGGACGGGACCGACGACAACCGGTCCTGGAACTGCGGGGTCGAGGGCGAGACCGATGACCACGAGGTGCTGGCGCTGCGGGCCCGCCAGCAGCGCAACTTCCTGGCCACCCTGTTCTTGTCGCAGGGCGTCACGATGCTGCTGGCCGGGGACGAGGCGGGGCGGACCCAGCGCGGGAACAACAACGCCTACTGCCAGGACAACGAGATCTCCTGGCACGACTGGGATCACGTCGATGAGCGCCTGCTCGACTTCGCCCGGCAACTGATCGCGCTGCGCCGCGACCATCCGGTGCTGCGCCGCCGCCGGTGGTTCCAGGGCCGGCCCATCCGCGGGACCGTCGACCTCGGCTGGTGCAAGCCGGACGGCACCGAGATGGGCGACGAGGACTGGGACAGCAGGCTGGTCAACTCGGTCGGCGTGTTCCTCAACGGGGAGGCCATCACCGACCGGGACCGCCGCGGCCAGCAGGTGACCGACGACTCCTTCCTGCTCTTGTTCAACGCGCACACCGGGCCCGTCGACTGGTCGCTGCCGGGCCAGTGGGGCAAGCGCTGGGAGGCGGTCTTCGACACCTCGACCGGCGACCGCGCAGGAGAGTCGTTCGACAGCGGCCTGACCCTCCCGGTGGCCGGGCACTCCCTGGTCGTCTTCCGGCGCATCGACGCTCGGGAGTGAGCGGCACCCGGGACCGCGACCCGCAGGAATGACAGTGCCTGCTGCCAGCATGGGCATGAGGCGGGAGGTGCTGAGGCCGATGGTGACCGTGGGCGACGTGCGGGCCTGGGCGATGTCCCTGCCCCGCACCTCGGAGCACCTGATCTATGACCACGTGAAGTTCCGGGTCGGGAAGATCGTCTACGCGTCCGTTTCCCCGGACGAGACGACCATGGGCGTGGGCTTCCCACGGGAGGAACGAGCCGCCCTGGTCGCGGCCGAGCCGGAGAAGTTCGCCCTGCCCCGGCCGAGCGACCAGCGCTTTCACTGGGTGCATGTGCGGATGGCCGCGATCGACGTGGCCGAGATGCGCGAGCTCGTCACCGACGCGTGGCAGATGGTCGTGCCCAAGCGGGTTGCGGTCGCTCATCTTGGTCCTGACGGTCAGACCCGGGCCTGATCCGGCCGGATCACCACGGATCATGGATATGCCTGTGGGGGTCCCGCGCTCAGCCGGTTATCGTTTGCTCGTGGCCGAACAGCTGAGCACCGACCGCCTTGTCCTGAGGCCCTGGCACCTCGATGATGACGAACTGGCCCTGGGGGCGTACGGCGACTCCCGGGTCGCACACTGGCTGACCCCGACGATGGACCAGGTGCGCGACCCGGCGGCCATGCGCCTGGTGCTGCAGCAGTGGATGGCCGAGGACGCGCGCATGATCCCCCCGGCGGGCCGCTGGGCGGTCGAGTTGCGCGAGGAACGCCGGCTGATCGGCGGGGCGACCCTGCTGCCGCTCCCGCCGGACGACGAGTACGAGATCGGCTGGCAGCTGCACCCGGATGCCTGGGGGCACGGCTACGCGACCGAGACCGGGCTCGCCCTGGCCCAGTGGGCCTTCAAGCAGGGCATAGAACAGGTCATCGCGCTGGTCCGCCCGGCTAACACGCGGGCGCTGGCGATGGTGCGCCGGATCGGCATGGACTGGGTCGGCGAGACCGAGAAATACCACAGCCTGCGGCTGCAGGTCTTCCGCCTGCGCCCCGGCGACCTGCCCGAATCGCGCCCCTGACCCGGCCGCCTGTCGGCCCGCGGCGGGCGGGGCTGGACACGGCAGGCCGTGCGGCTTTAGCCTTGACTGTATGATCAGTCAAGGCTCACGGACGCCCGTCTCCGTCGATCCCGCTCCGCTCGACCCGGCTGGGCTGGCCGAGTCGCTGCGGCCGTTCGGCCAGAGCCGGATGCTACCGCGCACCGCCTACCAGGATCCGGCGGTGTTCGAGTGGGAGCAGCGTCATTTCTTCGGCGGCGGCTGGATGTGCGTCGGACGCAGCGAGCAGCTGCCCGAGCCGGGTGACCAGCGGGCCGAGGCGGCGGGCAGCGGAAGCGTCCTGCTGATCCGCGGCGAGGACGGCGTGCTCCGGTCGTTCGCCAACACCTGCCGCCACCGCGGGCACGAGCTGCTGCCCTGCGGCGCGTCCGCACAGCGCAAGGCCGTCATCTGCCCCTACCACTCGTGGACCTATTCGCTGAGCGGCGGGATACTCGCGGCCGCCGGCTTCCTGAACCAGCCGGGCTTCGTGGCCGGCGAGTGGGGGCTCGTCGAGCTGCCGGTGACCGAGTGGCACGGCCTGGTGTTCGCGGACGCGTCGGGCACGGCCGCCCCGCTCACGGACTCGCTGGGCACGCTGGCCGAACACGTCGCGCCGTACGAGATGGGCCGGCTTCAGGTGGCCGGGCAGCACGAGTACGACGCCCGGGCCAACTGGAAGATCCTGGCCGAGAACTACCACGAGTGCTACCACTGCCCCACCATCCACCCCGAGCTGTGCAAGGTGAGCCCGCCCAAGAGCGGGGAGAACTACGCCGCCGAGGGAACCTGGATCGGCGGCTGGATGGACCTGCGCGACGGGATGGCGACGATGTCGCTGGACGGGCAGAGCCACGGCGTGCCGCTGCGAGGACTGGACGAGGCCGGGCTGCGGACCGTCATCTACGTCCACATCTTCCCCAACGTGCTGGTGAGCCTGCACCCCGACTACGTGATGGTGCACCGGCTGGTACCGCTGGCCGTCGACCGGACGCGGATCGAGTGCAGCTGGGCCTTCGCGCCGGAATCGCTGCAGCGGCCCGGGTTCGACCCCGGCTACGCGGTCGAGTTCTGGGACATCACCAACCGGCAGGACTGGCACGCCTGCGAGTCGGTACAGCGCGGCCTGTCCTCGCCGCACGCCCGGCCCGGGCCGCTGTCGCCGGACGAGGACGCGGTCTACCAGTTCGTCACCATGGTCGCCCGCGGCTACCGGGGCCAGCCGGTCTGGAACCCGGGCCGGGGGGCGGTACCCACCGCATCGGCCACCCCGGCCGTCTGATCAGGCCAGCGAGCCGGGACCGCGCTTGGTCATCTGGCGGGCGATGATCGCGCGCTGGACTTCGCTGGTGCCTTCCCAGATCCGTTCCACCCGCAGCTCGCGATAGAACCGCTCGGCCACGTTCTCCCGCATGTAGCCGCGGCCGCCGAAGACCTGCACCGCCCGGTCGGCGACCCGGCCGGCCATCTCCGAGCAGTACAGCTTGGCCATCGAGCACTGCGCGTGCGCCACCTTGACGTCGGTGCCGCGATCGACGCCCCGGGCCGTCTCGTACGCTAGCGAGCGGGCCGCGAAGAGCTCGGTCAGGCTGTCCGCGAGCATCCCCGCGACCAGGCCGTACTCGCTGATCGCCCGGCCGCCCGCCCGCCGCTCGGCGGCGAACGCGGTCATCTCGGTGACCAGCCGCTCCGCCGCGCCCAGGCAGCGGGCGGCCACCATCAGCCGCTCGAACCTGAACCACTCGTAGGCGAAGGTCATCCCGTCGCCCTCGGCCCCGATCAGGTTGGCCGCGGGCACCCGGACATCGGTGAACGCGACGATCGGGTGGTGGTGGCTGATCGTGTGCGAGTAGGCCGGCGTGCGCAGCACCCGTACCCCCGGGCTCGGCAGGTCCACGAAAAACATCGCGTGCTCGCCGTGGTGCGGGCCGCCCGCCAGCTTGGCCTGGAAGAAGGCGTAGTCGGCGGTGTTGAACGAGGTGACGTGCCATTTGGTCCCGTTGAGCAGGTACCCGTCGCCGTCGCGGCGGGCGGTCGCCTCGATCGCGTCGACGTCCGAGCCGGCGCCCTCCTCGGTGATCGCGTAGCACTCTTCCCGCTCGCCGCGGATCGCCGGGCGGACGTACCGCTCCACCTGGTCGGGAGTGGCCACCTCCGGCAGCCACGACGGCGGGGTCGCGGCTACCCAGGCCAGCGCGTTGGTGACCCGGCCGCACTGCTCCTGCACCAGCACCTGCTGCAGGGTGGTGCAGCCACCGCCGCCCAGCGCGGCCGGCATGTTGGTCGAGTGCAGCCCGAGATCGCGCGCCCGCGCGGTGTGCTTGGCGGTCACCGCGGCGGGCAGTTCGCCGCCCGCCGCCTCGGCCTCTTCCTCAAACGGGATCAGCTCATCGGCGAAACCGCGAGCACGCTCCTGGATCGCCAGGTCATCGTCTGACAGGCCGTACATCGCGTCCGCACGCCCTTCCGCGCCGGGCCTTGCTGACTCCCGCGCTGGTTTATTGACTGACTGTTCAGTTTATGACAGCATCGGCGTCGTGCCAATGCACTCCGCCCGTCATCCGGCTGCGGCCGACGCCGTCGTCGTCGGCGGTGGCACGGTAGGTGCCTGGTGCGCGTACTTCCTGCGCCAGGCCGGCTTGGACCGCGTCGTCCTGCTGGAGAAAGGCTCGCTCGGCCAGGGCGCGAGCAGCCGGGCGGCGGGCGTGGTCCGGATGCAGGGCGGCACCCCCGAGGCGGTGTGCCTCGGCCGCTGGTCGCGCGAGTTCTACCTGCGACAGGATGCGGAAATCGGGACCGATTCGGGATTCGTCACCCAGGGCTACCTGCTGCCCTGCTTCACCGAAGCCGATGTGGACACCGCCCGGCAGCGGATGGCCATGCAGGTCTCGCTCGGCATCGCTGTGCGCTGGCTGGACAGCGCCGAGGTGGACGCGGTCCACCCGACGCTGGCCCCGGGACAGACCCTGGGCGGGACCTTCTGCGCCGATGACGGGTTCATCACGCCGACCCGCAACGTGGCCGCTTACACGGTGGCCCTGGTCCGCAGCGGCGTGGAGGTGCTCGAGCAAACCGCCTTCGGGGGGCTGGAGCTTGATGCCGAGGGCGTACGCGGGGTCACCACCAGCAGCGGCCGGATCGGCACCGGGCTGGTCGTGCTCACCGGCGGCCCCAAGCTCGCCGAGGTCGGCGCGCTGGCCGGGATCCGGGTGCCGGCGGGCGGCGTCAGGCACCAGGTCGCGGTGACCGAGCAGCACCCGGACCTGCTGCCGTCCCGGGTACCGATGGTCTTCGACCTGGCGGCCGGACTGTACTGGCGGCCCGAAGAGGGCGGCCTGCTGTTCGGGATGAGCAACCCGGACGAGCCGCCGGGCGAGGACCGCCGCGTGGACATGGGCTACCTGGCGCTGATGCGGGAACGGCTGGCCCGGCTGGTGCCCGTCACCGCCAGCCTCGGGTTGCGCCGGATCTGGGCTGCCACCATCGATTTCACCCCCGACCACCTGCCGATCATCGGCCCGGCGCTGACCCCGGCCGGGCCGCTGCGCGGCGTGACGGTGGCCAGCGCGGGCGGGGCGGGCATGATGTGGGGGCCGGCGGTGTCGCGGGCAGCGGCCGATGTCGCGCTCACCGGGTCCACCGGCGTGGTGGACGTCTCGGCGCTGGGCCTGGACCGCTTCGACGAGGCCGGGCGCAGCAAGCTGGCCGCCGATCCCATCGCGCTCCCGTTCCCGCAAACCCTGTCGTCCCCGTAAGGAACCGTCCCCGGCCGCGAGCCGCGGCCGGCAGCAAAGCACCGCCGCCGGCGGGCAACCGCCGGGTCCAGGAGAGGATCCCGATCGTCATGACCACCGCAACTCCGGCCACACCCTTCCTGGCTGCCGCGCACGACGCGGTCCTGGAAGATTGGGGCCCGCTTCCCGAGGCCACCGGCGAGCCCATGCAGGCATCGGGGCTCACCCTGTGGGCGGACGGCGACCAGGAAGCTGGCGTCTGGGAGTGCACCCCCGGGCCCTCGCACTGGAAGCTGGAGAGCAACGAGTTCGTGTACATCCTGTCCGGCCGGATGACCGTGATCCCCGACGGCGGCGATTCCCTGGAGATGGGGCCGGGGGACACGGCGGTCTTCCCGCGGGGCTGGATCGGCGACTGGCGGATCCAGGAGACGATCCGCAAGGTCTACGTGCTGTTCTGAGACGGGCTGTGAGCCTGTGCCCCGCCGTCAGCGAATCCGTTCGAGCAGCAGGGCGAGCGCCGGGCAGTCGGTGACGGCGCGGCGGGCGAGGGACTCTAGCTCCGGCGGCACCGGCTCGCCGGAGACGACCGGGTAATGCCATTCGTCCAGCGTGACCCGCTCGGGCAGCAGCTCGGCGCACAGGCCGTGACCAGCGCAGGCGATGGGGTTGACGCGCAACCGGGTGGCCATGGTTCACCTCCGCCCTGGCCGTGACCGGGTCGGCCGCGAGGTCCCGGGACCGGCCGCCGGGAGCGGCAGGAACGGTGTCGCGGCCGGCCCCGGCCCGCCCGCGGATCCGCGATCGCCGGCCGGAGCTCTGGCCGTGCACCGCCCGGCCAGGTGCTGCCCGACCTCACCGGAGAACACCGCGAGCGCACTGCGCAACAGGCGCACGCTCCCGTCCGGGTGGTGGCATGCGCCGCGCCCGGCGACCAGCCCGGACCACCGCTCCAGATCCGCCAGGCAGCGCGGGTCGGCCCCCGGCCGGGACAGCTCGGTGAACGCGCCCGCCGTGCGGGGCAGGCCGTTGAGGCACGGCCCGCATTGACCGGCCGACTCGGCGGCCAGGTAGCGCAGCACCCGCGCGGTCTCGGCCAGCCCGCACCGGTCCGGCGGCAGCGCCGCGAGCACGCCCGCGCCCAGCGAAGCCCCCGCCTGGCGCAGCGCGGCGCTCGCCAGCGGCAGCGTCGCGGCCTGGGCGACCGGGATCCACGCTCCGTGATACCCGCCCGTCAGCACCGCCTGGGCGGGCCGGCGCCCCAGCCCGAGCACCTCGGTCAGCGGCGCGCCGACCGGTATCTCGCTGACCAGGCTGACGCCGTCGGCGCGGTGCGCGGTGACCAGCATGCTGCCCGGCTCGGCCGCCGTGCCGACCTCGCGGAACCAGGCCGCCCCGAACCGCGCGATGAGCGCGACGTGGGCCAGCGTCTCAACGTTCTGCACCAGCGTGGGCGCGCCGCCGACGCCGCGTTCGAACACCCGGGGTCGCTTGAACGTGGGAACGGCGGGCCCGCCGCCGACCCGGCTGGCCAGCGCGGATTCCTCGCCGGCCAGGAACCGCGGCGGCGCGGCCACGATCTCGACCGTGATCCGGTCGCCGCCGGCCGCCGACCGCTCCGCGAGCGCATGATCCAGGAGGCGCAGCAGCTGGTCGTGGCGGTGCACGTAGAGGCAGGCGCGGCGGGCACCAACCGCCTCGGCGGCGAGCTGCAGCCCGTCGAGCACGAGGTGCGGCGCCAGCCAGAGCAGGTGCCGGTCCTTGTGGCTGGCGGGCTCCCCCTCGGCGCCGTTGCCGACCACGACGGCCCTTCCCCGGCCATCCGCGACCGCGGTCATCTTGACCGCGGCGGGAAAGCCGGCCCCCCCGCGCCCGGTCAGCCCGGCCGCCCGGATCTCCTCGATCAGCTCGCGCGGAGCGCTGGCGTAGCGCAGCGGGCCGTGGACCCCGATGTGCCCGGCCAGGTCCAGCGGGACAGGCGGCAGCAGCCGCGGCAGGTCCGGCGCCGTGATGGCGGCGTCCGGCGGCCAGATCGTGGCGGCGGTGTCAGTCATCGGCCTGCGCCCTGACCAGCGTCCGGTACCGGCCGCCATCGGCCGGCCCGGCCGGGAAGGCCGGACGGCCGCGCGATCCGGAGGTGGCGAGCCGGTAGCCCGCGGCCGCGCACACGCTGAGCACGCACCCGGTGGTGAGCGCGAGCAGGGCGCCCGAGCGCAGGTCCCTCGCGCTCGTCACGGCGTGCACCACCGCCACCGGGTAGGCCGCGTACGCCAGCCAGTGCACTCCCCGCCACAGCCGCCGGCCCAGGTGGGCGCGGAGCAGGCTGGTGATGATCAGCGCGGCGATCAGGTCCACCGACACGGCGCCGAGCCCGATCGCCAGCGGCAGGTAGCTCGACGTGAACGGGACCACCGCGGCGATGAGCTGGATGGTCACGAACTTGTCCGCTACCGCGGTGATCACGTGGATGGCTAGGAAAGCCACGGCGAGCAGCGAGATGCTGCGGTGCAGTCCGGTGACGGCGAACCTCGGCAGGCCCGGCAGCCGGCCCTGCCGGTTGACCAGGATGCCCAGCAGCACGACGACAGTCAGCAGCACGAGGCACACCACGCCGGTGGCCCGGCTCGCGTACCACAGCGCCGTGGACTGGGTGATCCCGTTCACGCCGCCACCTGCGGCAGGGGCCAGGCGGCGACGGTGCGCACGCTGCCGTCCACGGCGACCAGGCGGGCGGGGATGCCCCGGCTCGCCAGCCAGCCCGGAGCGCCGACGCCGCGGATGATGGCGGCGGTGCTCGCGATATTGGCCGCCACGGCCGTGTCGGCCACCGCGGACACGGTGCGCCATACCGGCGGGGCCGGCAGGCCGGTCCTGGGATCCAGGATGTGATGCAGCATCACGTCGCCGCGCCGCCAGCACCGCGCGGCGATGCCGGATGAGCTCACGCCGCCGCTGGTCATCGCGATCAGCTGGGATGGCCCGGCCGGAGGATCATCCGGGTTCCCGGTGATGTCCTGGACCCGCACCTGCCAGCCCCCCTCCGGGGGCGCGCCACCGACCGCGATGTCCCCGCCCAGGCCGACCAGCACGCCGCAGCCGAGGCGGGTGGCCAGCCGGGCCGCCGCCCGGTCGGCGGCGCGGGCCTTGGCGGTCGCGCCCAGGTCGAGGCGAACGCCCGGGGGCATGGTTAGCCGACGTGAGCCACGGTCCAGCCGGATGTCCTGCCAGCTGGGCCGGATCCGCACCGTGAGCCGCACCGGCGGGCCATCCCTGGCGACGAGCTCGAAGTCGCGGTCGTAGCCCAGCGCCGCCAGCCGCGTGGCCACGGTCGGATCAAGGTCGCCGTCGGTGGCCGCGGCCGCGTCCAGCGCTACGGCAACCGCGTCGGCGAGCACCTCGCTCACCGGCACCGGGGTTCCGGCCCGGCGTTCGGCCCGGGCGAGCTCGGAGTCGGCGCGGAAGCGGCTGCAGGCCAGGTCGAGCGCCGCGAGGTAGCTGGCCAGCAGCTCCCGGCCCGGCATCAGCCGGGCCGGATCGGTGATCACCAGGCGCACGGTAGTGCCGATCGCGGGCCAGCTGGCCGCCGCGACCCGGGTGGCGGTCATCAAGACGCCCCGGAGGTTGCGTGCGCGCCGCCCGAACCCGCGCTGGGCAAGATCGCAGACGAGGAGCCCGAACTGCTGCCGCCGGAGCTCTGGCTGCCTGACCCGGACCCGGTACTCGAAGATCCCGAGCCAGATTTGGCGGCCGAACCCGTGCCGCCGGCTCCCGACCCGGCGGAGCCGTGGGTCGAGCCGGGCAGGGTGGCGGCGATCGCGCCGGTCGCGAGCACGCCGGCCACGCCGACGCCAGCAGTTACCGCCGACAGCCGCTTCAGGCCGCGCCGCCTGAGTGCCGACGGCGGGACTCGCGGGTCGCCTGGATCGCTGGGCATCGGTGATTCCTTTCCTTCTGGCTAGGCTGGCCGGCAGGACAGCAGGGGCAGGGGCCGGCCGTGACGCCGATACCCACGATGCGGCACCCAGTGGAGTGATACCTATGACGCAGGTCTGAATTGCCTCTCAATCGCGGCCGCGGCGGCCGCGGACCGCGCCCTTAGGAGGCGAAGGATGACAGCTCCCGCCCGCCCGCTGAGGTTCGGCCTGGTCGGCACCGGGCACTGGGCCCGGATCACGCACGCCCCCGCTCTCGACTTGACCCAAGGCATCGACTTCACCGCGGTCTGGGGCCGCAATCCCGACGCCGCCGCCGCGCTGGCCGCCGAGCACTCCGCCACCGCCTACCCCGACCTCGACGCCTTCCTCACCGAGGTCGACGCGGTCGCGTTCTCGGTGCCGCCCGACGTGCAGAGCCCGATCGCGTCCCGCGCCGCCCGCGCGGGCAAGCACCTGCTGCTGGAAAAGCCCATCGCGATTTCCGAGGCGGACGCCGACGAGCTGGTCCGTGCCGTGCAGGACGGCGGCGTCGCCTCGGTGGTCTTCTTCACCGCGCGATTCCAGGCCGACGTCAGGGCCTGGCTGGCCGACGTCGCGAGCACCGACCGCTGGGCGGGCGGTAATGCGGTCTGGCTTGGCACCGCCTGGCAGGCCGGCAACCCGTTCAACACCCCGTGGCGGCGCGAGATGGGCGGCCTGTGGGACGTGGCCCCGCACGCGGTCTCGCTGCTGTGGGCCAGCCTGGGACCGGTGGTCTCGGTGACCGCCGACTCCGGCCGCGACGACGTCAGCTACCTGGTCCTGCACCATGAGGGCGGGGCGACCAGCACGGTGACCGCAACGTTGAACGCCTCGGAGGCGGCGGCCTGCTTCGACCTCTGGCTGTGGGGGGAACACGGGCGGACCGCCGCACCGCCCGAGCCGCCCCGGCCGGTGGCGGCGCTGCAGGTCGCCCTCACCGAGCTCGCCGGCAACGCCCGGTCTGGCCAGACCGCCCACCCGTGCGACGTGCGCTTCGGCCGCGACGTCGGACGCGTGCTGGCCGAAGCGCAGCGCCAGATCGACGCGCGCCGGAGCTAACGGCCGGCAGCCCGCGGCGCGGGACGCCTCCCGTTGGAGTAATCGCCGGTCCCGCCGGGCGGGAGGCCGGACCGGGGACGCGACGATGACCAGCGGCTGCTTGGTACGGTGTCAACCGTGGTGACGCGTCAGCCGTGGTGAGCCGAGCCCGCGGCCTTGCCTCGCTGCAGCCGTTCCGCCACCGTGGTTTCGCGCTGCTGTGGTGGGCCGGGCTGATCTCCATCGTCGGGTCCTGGATGCAGACCGTCGCTGTCGGCGCCCTGGTCATCTCCGACACCGGCAACGCAATCTGGGCGGTGCTGGTCGCCGCGGGGGCGTTCTTGCCCATCGGCCTGCTGGCGCCGGTCGGGGGCGCGCTCGCCGACCGCCTGCCGCGCCGGCTGGTACTCGCGCTCGGCAACCTTGTCGCGGCGGCCACCGCCGCGGTCATAGCCGTGCTCGTAGCCGCGGGCCACGACAACCCGGCCGCGCTGGTAGCGCTGGTCACGCTGCAGGGCTCCGCCTCCGCCCTGATCATGCCGTTCCAGCAGGCGATCCTGCCTGATCTCGTGCCGAAATCGGAGTTCCTCGCCGCCGTCTCGCTGAACTCGGCGCAGTTCAACCTGGGCCGCATCGTGGGACCGGCCCTGGCCGGCGCCACGGTGGCCGCGTTCGGCTACGCGGCCGCGTTCACGGCCAACGCCGTCTCGTTCCTCGCCATTGTCGCTGCCCTCGCGTTCGTGCGCCTGGCGCCGCCAGGCGGCCGTTCCACCGGCCTGATCGCCGCGCTGCGGTCGGGCTTTTCCGCGGCTCGCCGCGAGCCGTCGTGCTGGGCCGCGATCGTCACGATCGCGGTGGTGGCCTTTCTCGCCTCTCCCTTCATCGCCCTCGTCCCGGTGATGGCCCGCCACTTGACCTCCGGCGGGTCCCGGGCGGTCGCGCAGACGACCGCCCTGCTTACGACAGCCCAGGGCGTCGGGGCGGTCGCGGGTGCGCTGTGCCTGGCTCCGCTCGCCTCCTACCTGGGCCGGGGTCGCGTGCTCGGCTGGAGCCTGGCCCTGCTCCCCCCGGCGCTGGCCGTCTACAGCGCCGCGCAGGCGCCGTGGCAGGGTGCGGTCACGCTGTTCGTGGTCGGGCTGATCTACATCTGCGTACTGTCCGGGCTGTCCACGGTGGTCCAGCTCCGGGCGCCCGAGGCGTACCGGGGCCGGATCCTCAGCTTCTACCTGGTGGCCCTGGGCGTCGCCTACCCGGTAGGCTCGCTCGTCCAGGGACCGGTCATCGAGCGGATCGGGATTGGCCCGACCACCGCGGGGGCGGCTTTGCTGCTGGTGCTGATCATGGCCGTTACCGCGCTGCGGAAGCCGGGCTTCGTCCGGTCGGTCACCGGCGAGGTGAACCGCGATCCGGCCGCACCCGCCCGGCGGGCGAGGCCGGCGGAATCGGCCGACTCCGCCGCGTGCGGCGGGTGCGACGAACCCTCAGCCCGGCGATGACCTGGATGACATCAGGAGGGCACCGTGGACATTACCCAGTTGATCCTCGATGACCATTACGAGCAACGCAGGCTCTTCGCGATGCTCGAGCAGATCGACCGCGCCGATACGGCGACGCTGAGCGCGGTCTGGGACCGGCTGGCCACCTTCCTTGAGCTGCACGCCGCGGCGGAAGAGGCGATCTTCTATCCCGCGCTGCTCCAGGCGGGCACCGGGGGCCGCCGGGAGGGCAGTGTGGAGGGTGAGACGCTCGACGCGATCGGCGATCACAACGACATCAGGGACGCGGTCACCGCCGTGGCGGGTCACCCGGTGGGCAGCGACGGGTGGTACGACGCGGTCGCCGGCGCGAACCTGGCCAATAGCGATCACATGGCCGAGGAGGAACGCGAGGGCCTCACCGACTTCCGCCGCCTGGCCGGGCTCCAGCTCCGGCATGACCTGGCCGTCGCCTTCGCGGGCTTCGAGGCCAAGAACTTCGCCGGGGTCCCGGTCGTGGACAAGGACCCGGGGACCTACGTGCGCGAGACCGAGCAGAGGTTCGCCCCGCCGGACCGCCCCGGCGGCCCGGCCGGATCGCTCAACATCGGCGACCTGAGGGAACGGTGATCCCCGCCTCCTGCCGCGCGCGGGAACCGGTGCTCGCAGAACCGGCCGCTACCCGGCGGCCGCGACCCTAGCCTCGCCGTGCGGCCGGAGCGGACCGCTACCAGCCGTTCCCGACCCTGGCCTCGCAATCGGTCCGGTCCTTCAGCTCCGCCCACACCGCTTTGCCCGGCGGGACCTCGCTGACTCCCCACCGGTCGGCCAGCGCGTGCACGAGCATGATGCCGAATCCGGACTCGTCCAGGCTGGCCGGAGTGCGCTGTCGAGGCCAGCTCGGGTCCGCGTCGTGCACCTCGATCCTCAGCCAGGCGTTGGCGGTTTCCAGCCGCAGCATCAGGAAGGCGGGGAAGGCCTCAGCGTGCCGCACCACGTTGGTCACGAGCTCGGAGACGAGCAGAACCGCGGTCTCCTCCAGGTGCGTCATCCGCCACGCGGCGAGCGCGTCGCGGGTCGCCCGCCGGGCCACGCCCACGGACTCTGCGACCGTGGGGAGCGCCAGCTGCCGGGCGCAATGCTGTTGTCTCATACTGCCCGGCTGGGTACGGGCGTCGCTTGTTCCACTCTGGTACGGCGTCATGGCCTGGGTGCCCCGATCTCGTTACCCGCCGGGAGCCCCCGGCGCTGCTCCACGGCGGATGCACCTGCGGCCGGCCATCCGTGCCGCGGCTCACGCGGCGGCCGCTGCGTGGCTGCGGCCGGGCACGCGTCTCCCCGTGCTTTCACCAGAGTCTCGGCCTCGGACCTGAGCCGGATTCCAGATAAAGCTCAAAGCACGCTGGAAGATTTCTCTGTGCTAACTGTATGAAGGTTGAGCATTACCTGAATGCATGCGTGACGACGAGAGCGTCTACGGCTACCGCCCCGGCCGCCCCGCAGATCAGGGGGTTGATGTCCAGCGCGTCCAGGGCGTCGCCGAGCTCGCAGGCGAGCGCGGACAGGCCCGTGATCGCCGCGGCGACGCCGTCCAGGTCGGCGGGAGGCTGCCCGCGCGCCCCGTCCAGCAGCGCCGACACCCGTAGTCGGCGCAGCATCCGCAGCGCGCCGCAGTGGTCCACCGGCGGCAGCGTCACCACCCGGTCGGCCAGCAGCTCGGTCAGCACTCCCCCGGCGCCGACCACGATGAGCGGCCCGAGCGCGGGGTCACGGACGACGCCGAGCAGCATCTCGGTTCCCGGCGCCGCGGTCTCGCACACGAGCACCCGGGGACCGAGCCGGGAAGACATATCCCGGTAGCCGGCGGCGAGGGCATCCGGGCCGTCCAGCCCCAGCAGCACGCCGCCGACGTCGGACTTGTGCGCCATGCCGGGCTCGTCGGTCTTCAGCACGACCGGGTATCCGATCTGCCGGGCGGCGGCCAGGGCCCCCTCGACGCTGGCGGCCGCCCGGACCTGCACCGTCGGTATGCCGTAGTCACGGAGCAGGGCCGGCAGCGCGGCTCCGCCGAGCTCTCCGCGGGCGAGGGCATCCGCCCAGCGGCTGCGCCGGCCGGCGTCATGCGCCGGGCGCCGCGCGCCGCCCGCGCCGTCCGCGGCGGCGGACGGCTCGGGCTGGCCGGCCCCCGCGGCCCTGGCGCGCGCCCGGGCCTGGTGATCGAGCAGGTGGCGCAGGGCGAGCAGGCCGCTACGCGCGCCTTCGAGAACCGGCACCCCGGCCTCGCGCAGCCGCGCCGCCGCAACGGGGTCGATGGACGCGGGCACCCCGGCCAGTACCGCCAGCGGCTTGCTGGTGCGGGCCGCGGCCGCCAGCAGCGCGTGCGGGTAGGACTGGTCGCCGTCGAATTCGGGTACCAGGTCAACCGCGAGCGCGACCGCCGCCACCGCCGGGTCGGCGGACATCACGGTAAGCGACTCGGCGAACTGCCGTTCGGCGTCGCGGCCGGTCCCCCAGATATCGAGCGGGTTGGCCGGCTCCAGGCCAGGATCCAGCACGCCGGCCAGCCGGTCACGGGTGCGCGGGGCGATGTCCGCGAACGGCACCCCGAGCTGTCCGGCCAGGTCGGCTACGTGCGCGCGTTCCAGCCCCGAATCATGGATGGTGGCGATGCCAGAGCCGGCCCCGCCGCCGCGGGCGCGGCGGCCGATCGCGAACAGCTCCAGGGTGTCGGCCAGCTCGGCCAGGTCGCCGACCCGGTGCACCCCGTACGCGTCCGCCAGCGCCTCCCACCCCCCGTCGCCGGAGGCCAGTGCGCCGGAATGAGCCGTCACCAGCTCCCGGCCCTGATCCGAGCCGCCCGCGGCCAGCAGCACCACCGGAAGGTCGGCGGCGCCGGCTTCGGCGAGCACGGCGCGCAGCGCCCCGGCGTCGCGGATGGCCTCCAGCACCAGGGCCAGCACCTTGGTCTCGGGAAGCTCCAGCGCGTAGCGCGCGTAGTCCGCCGCTGTGCTGACCAGCTCCTGGCCGGAGGACACCGCGACCGAGAACCCGATCCCGCGCCCGCTGCGCAGCATGGTGGAGAACACCGAACCGGAGTGCGTCACGAGCGCGACCGGGCCGGCTGGGACCGGGTCGGGCTCGACGTAGCCGACAGCCCGCAGACCGCGGGCCACGTTGACGAAGCCCATGCATCCGGCGCCGCACAATGCCATCCCGGCCGACCGGGCCATGCCCGCCAGCCTGGCCCGCAGCCCCGGCGGCCGGCCGGGCACGTCGTAGGCACTGCCGAAGATCACCGCCGACCGGTCGCCCCGCGCGGCCGCGGCCTCGAGCTGGGGTTCCAGCGCGGAGTCGGGCACGCCGAGCAGCACCAGGTCGACCGGCTCGGGCAGGTCGGCCAGGCTTGCGTGACAGCGCAGGCCGGCGATCTCGTCGTAGCGCGGGTTCACCAGGTATACCCGGGGCCGGGACGGGCTGGCCGACACCTCGCCGACCATCCGCTCGCCCAGGCTGCCGGGCCGCTGGCTGGCGCCGACCAGGGC
>DASXLW010000016.1:0-2071 GCA_036496025.1 Streptosporangiaceae bacterium | reverse complement strand
CCCGGAAACCTCGCGGGCAACAGCGGCGAAGACCTCCTCGGTCGCCGCGCCCCTGGCTACCAGGGTGGCCACGCGCTGAAGCGCCGCCTGTTCTTCCCCCAGGCGCTCGATCTCGGTCCGTGCGTCACTATTCGCGATCGCTGTTGCCATGAGCTCGGTGAAGGCGGCCAGACGGTCCAAGGTATCGGCGGGCAGCGGCGGGCCCTGGTAGCCGGCCGCCACCACCACCGCACCCCAGACACGACCGCTGACGATGACGGGAACGCCGGCCGCCATGCCGATGTCGAGCTCCTTCGCCGGCGAGACACTGACGAGTCTGATCTGCGTGTAGTCATCGATCCTGAGCGGCTGGCCGGTCCGCTGCAACGAGGCGACGATGCTAGGGTCACCGGCCGGGCAGGGCCAGCGCTGGCCGAGATAGGACGAGACGTCGCCCGCCCCGGCGATCACGGTCGCGAGGCCTTCCCGCTCGTAGCGGAAAAGCCCGACATGAGGAACCTCGAACAGCCCGGCGACCTCCGCGGCGACCGCGGTGAAGACGTCGCCCGGCGGAACGGTTTCGGCGACCAGCGTCGCGATGCGCCCGAGCGCCGCCTGCTCCGCGGCAACCTGCTCCAGCTCCGTGCGCGCCGCCGTATTCGCGATCGCCGTGGCGACAAGTTCGGTGAACGCGCCGATGCGCATCTCGGTGTCCGCGGGCAGCGGCTCGGGTCGCGAGGAGCTGGCAGCCATAACCCCCCAGACCCGTCCCCCGGCCAGAACCGGCACCCCGGCCGCCGTGCGCACCCCCATGGAGCGGGCGTACTCGGCGGCTGGGCCTGTGGCGTCGGAGTACTGGTCGATACGGGCCGGCCGCTGCGTGCGGAACACGCGGCCGATGAGGTTGTCCCCGTCCATCGGTGCCCGCGTGCCGACCGGCACCGACGGGCCTCGCAGGGTGCAGGCCCCGACCACCACCGCCATCTGATCCCGCTCGTAGGCGATCAGGATGGCACTATCGAGGTCAAGGACCCTGGCGGCCTCCTCAGTCACCGCCGCGAAGACCTCTGCGGGTGAGGGCTGGCGGGCGACCAGTGTGGCCACCCGCCGCAGCGCTGCATGCTCGTCCGCCAGTACGCCCCGAGCCTGTTCTGACCCGGCCGCGCGGCGGCCCGCCTGAGTCGCGACCGCGCCGACACTGACCGACATTCCCAGGAACAGGCCGAGCACGAGCGCGGTTGCCCCGTCGAAGTTGCGCAGCGGAGGCAGAAAGTACCAGTCGAACGCCAGGATGGTCACGACCCCGACCGGGAGCGCGTACAAGATCCCGGCGAAGCGGGCGACGGCCAGAACCGCCAGCAGGAGGAGCAGGCCCAGGAGCAGAGAAGGCACGTGAGATCTCGCCGCTGTGCTCACAACAGCCGCGACAACGAACGCGGCGACGCCCGCCAGGACGGCCAGGACGATCTCAACCCAGAACCGTCGGCGCCGCCATTGCGACCACGAGGTCACCCTAACTACCCGCATAGTCGGCTCCGGACAGCCCAGCGGGCCCGCAGAGCCCGCTCTGATCCGAGCCTGTCACCTCACGCCCTGGCCGGCAACGGCGAGGCGGGCCCTTGACTTCCCTGATGGACGTCTGGCTGGGTGGTTGCTACCCACTGTGGCCGGCGCAGCGCCCGGCGCCCGCCCGGTGTCCCTGCCATCTTTTCCCGCCACGGCTAGTCGATAATGCAAAGCATGACGAGCAGCGGCAGAACCGGCCAGCCCGGTCCCGAGGGGACGGGGTGGGCCCCGTCATGACCGGGCTGCGGGTAGTGCTGGCCGAGGACGATGTCCTGCTCCGTGAGGGCCTGGCCAGTCTGCTCGACCGATCCGGCTATGAGGTGGTGGGGCAGGCCGGCGACGGCCCACAACTGCTTGCGCTGACCCGCGAGGCCGGCCCCGATCTGGTAGTGGCCGACATCCGGATGCCGCCGACGCACACTACCGAGGGGCTGGAGGCGGCCCGGGTGATCCGTCAGGAACGGCCTGATACCGCCATCCTGGTGCTGTCCGCTTATGTTGAGGTCCAGCACGCGATGGAGCTGCT
>DASXLW010000015.1:0-18875 GCA_036496025.1 Streptosporangiaceae bacterium | reverse complement strand
CTCCGCCCGCTGCAGCGCCTCCGCCGAGGTAGCGGCGACGCCGACGACGCGCAGCCCCTCCCGTTCCAGCAGGGCGCAGGCAGCCTCCAGGAACAACCGGTTGTCGTCCACGATGAGGACACCGAATGCCATCCGAACAGAATTACAGAACATGCGGCCGCCGCGCATTGCGGCTAGCAGGAATCCCAGCAATCGTGTGCCCTGGCCGCACAGCCCGCGCCGGGCCACGACGGCCCGGTGGCCGGCCACCGGCGAGCAGAGCGCCCCTGTCCTCGAACAGGACCGCGCCGTTGCACAACAGGCTCCAGCCTGGCCCGCGATGATCGGCCACGACCCGCGCGGCCGTGCAGTCTGGCGCGTGCCCGGCCGGGCACGCGGGCACGTGCTGGCACATCTCCGCCTCCGACACCGCCAACTGTCGCCGGCAACCGCGCGACCTGACGCTCCCCGGGCACCCCGGGCGAACGGCACGTGCGCGCTGCATGTCATCCACGGTCGCGCACCACCCCGGCTTGGTCATCCCGGCAGGCGGCCAACTGCCCTACCGGCTAGCAGCAATCCCCAAGAGGGTCCAGCCGCTCCCGGCAAGGACAGCCGCGCCCGCAGAAGGCGCACCGCGGGCTGCGCGGACGGCCGGTCTGTGCCGATCGGGCCGGCGGCCGGCAGACCGCTGACCAGCGGCCCGCCCGGGCCTGTTGCTGGTGGCAGGAAGGCCGGGATTCCTGCCAGCCGGGGGTGAGGTTGGGGGCTGGCCGCGATGGCACCAGGCCGCTGACGCGGCACTGTCGCTGTCATGCCCGGCTCGTCAGCGCTCCTGCCCACGGTGGCGCGACAGGCACCCGGCCGGGACCCAGCAGCAGCGCAGGGAGAAACAATGACCAGGTCTCTTACCCGGCTGAAAGAACTCAACCGCCACCCCCGGATGCTGCTGGCGCTGCCAGCCGCCGCGGTCGCGGTGACACTCGCGGCGTGCGGCTCGTCCGGCGGCCCACCCGCGCACCCCGCCGCGCCGAAGCCAGCCGGGGCGGCGCACAGCCACGCCCATTCCGCGCCGCCGCACGCCGCGGCCGCCGCGCCGTCGAAGCAGGCCCGCGCGGCGCACCATCACGCCCATCCCACGCCGCCGCCCGCCGCGGTCGCCCCGCCTCCCGCGCCGCCGGCCACTCCGCCCGCCCCTACCGCCAACCCGATTCCGCAGGGCAACGGCGGCGACCAGGATGCCGACAACAACGGCGGCCCCAGCGATGGCGACGGCAACATCTAGCCGCCGCCCGCCGCTCGCCATCCGCCGCCGCGGTCGCGCTCCCGGCGGTACCCGCCGGCCGGGGATGAGGGGTGGGCAGTGACCGCCCGCAACGCGCGGCGCGGCGGGTACGCGCTGGCCGTGGTCGCGGTCGCGATCGCCGTCTCGATCCTCGCGTTCGCCCGGCCAGGGCGCCCGCCTGGGCGGGCGTTCCCCGCGCTGCACCCCGCGGCGGCGCCGCCCGGGTGGCCGCACCTGGCGTTGCCGAACGGCACCGCGGTGTTGTCCTACCCGCCCTCGCTGCGGCGGCTGGCCGGGGACGCCGACGCCGTCTCCGCCGCCCGGCTGGGTCCGGGCGGCGCGTTCCAGCTCTACCTCAACGCCACCCCCCGGCAAGGCAGCGAACGGCTGCAGGGCTGGGCCGCGTTCCGGCTCAGGCTGCTGCGCACCGATGACGCGGCGTCGGCCCGCCAGGACGCCGCCGCCGAGGGAGTCAGATTCCGCGGGGGCACCGGCTCGTGCGTCATCGACGACTACGTCACCCGGATCGGCGCCCACCACTACCAGGAGATCGCCTGCCTGGTCCAGGGACCAACCAGCGCCAGCGTCATCGTCGCGGCCGCCCCGGCCGCCCGGTGGGCCCGGGCCCGCCCTCTGCTGCTGCGCGCAGTGGCCGCCTATCTCGTCCGCTGACCACAGCTGGCGGGCGTGAATCCGCAGCACCAGGCCGGGCCTGACGGGGCGCCGCTCACAGTCCCATCCCTGAGCCGCTTCACCTTCGCGAAAGGACATGAGCATGACCGAACACATCGCGTCCCGGCTGCGCCGGCTCGCCTCGCCGCGCCGCGCCAGGGCAGCGAGCCCGGGCGCCCGGGCTGCCGCGCTGGTGCTGCGCCTGGGCTGTACAGCCTTGCTGGCCTGGATCGGATACGTCCACCTGCACCTGTGGCTGGAGGGCTACCGCCACATCCCGACCAACGGGCCGCTGTTCCTGCTCGACGCGGTGGCCGGGTTCATCCTCGCCGCCGTAGTGCTGGTCCGGCCCCGGCCGCTGGCCGGGCTGCTCGCGGCCGGTTACACCGCCGCCACCCTCGGCGCCCTGCTCATCAGCCTCGCCGTGGGCCTGTTCGGCTTCCGTGAGTCGATCAGCGCGTCCTACGTCGTCGAGTCGATCATCATCGAGGCGATCACGGTGCTCGCCCTCATCACCTGGACCGTCCTGGTGACAGCCACCCCCCAGGCGGCCCGCCGCCCCGCGGTCGGCCGCCCGGCAGACGGACCGCAGCCCCGCCCGCCAATGCGGAGCAGATCGGGGGGAGTCGGCGACCTTAGCCGCGTTCGCCCGCAATCAGAGCCACCGGCGGATCGCTTCCAACATCCGGCATCTCGACAAAAGAGGTAGTCAAATGTCACTGTCTCTCATCCCGTCCGTGGTCAGCCTGCCCCAGTCTCCTTTCCCGCCCCTTGCTGTGGGATTCATGGGTCTCGGGACGGGCTACCTGATCTATGGCATACAGGAGCTTTTCGGCTATCCGGCCCGCGATGACCGCGTTGACTTCGCCACCGGCATGTGGGGCATCTGGATGCCCGGTTTCATGCAGTTCATCGCTGGTGTCTACCTGTTCCTCGGCCTGACCTTGTTCGGTACGTTCAGGACGCCCGCGCTTTATATGGCCGCGCTGGCGTTCACCTCCTATGGCGTGCACTGGTTCGCGCTCGGCTGGAACCGGCTGCGCGGGACCGACCCGCGTGTCAACGTGGGAATGACCATCGCGTTCCTCCTTATCTCGATCCTTGGGGTCATCATCTTCTTCAAGGTCGGCGATGCCCCGGTGGGTGGCGTGTTCATCGGCCTGGTCTGCGTGTATGCCGTCGACTTCTTCGCGAGTCTCAAGCCTGACCTGCCGAAGCTCGGCGGCCTGGCGGAGCGGGCGGTGGGCATCTTCCGTCTCGGTACGGGATTCTGGCTTATGTACCTGGTATTTGCCGTGGCGCTGAACTTCATACTCAAGTACACGCTGCCGCTGTGACGGCCGCGCGTAACTGGCCGGACGCTGAGCGCCGGGCGCCGGGCGGGACGCACGCCGACGCCGCCGTCAGGCCACGGAGAGCTGCCAGATTGCTGCTAGCGGCAATGCGCGCCCGGGAGCCGCCGAGGGAGCCTGGTGGCTGAAGACAGACATGCGTCGCGCGATCAGCGCTCGGCCGGATTCCCGCGGCAACCAGGCCGCGTAGTCCGGGCAACGCGCCGAGGAAGGAGCTTGGGATGCCGGGACATCTGCAGAAGGTCCTCTACACCGCCGAGGCGGTCGTGGAGGGCGGACGGGAAGGCCACGCCCGTTCTATGGACGGACGGCTTGTCGTGGATCTGGCGATCCCCGAGGCGATGGGCGGCAGCGGGGAGCCTGGCACCAACCCCGAGCAGTTGTTCGCCGTCGGCTACGCGGCCTGCTTCCAGTCAGCGTTGTTCGCGGTCGCGGCCGGCCGGAAGCTGGACGCGTCCGAGTCACAGATCATCTGCCGGGTCGGGTTCGGCCCGACCGGGCACGGCGGCTTCGGGCTGGCGGTCGCGCTGGACCTGCACGCGCCGTTCCTGACGCGCGAGCAGGGCGCAGATCTGATGGCCCGGGCGCATGAACGCTGCCCTTACTCCAACGCCATCCGCGGAAACATCGATGTCGCCCTCTCCGTCGACGGGATGCCGCTGCCCGCCGCGGCGAAGGTGCCGTCCTAGGAGGCAGCGGCCGGCCGGGTGACGAGCGGCGATGCTGGCTGCCGGCGGGCACAACGCGATACGCCGACGGAGAGCAGGCATGAGCACCAGCCACGACGACCTCATCGACGCTGCCGGCTGCGCTCAGTGGGCCTCGAGGAAGGTGATGACGGCGAGGACGCGGCGGTGGTCGTCGCCGGCCTCGGGCAGGTTCAGCTTGGTGAGGATGGCGCGAACGTGTTTTTCGACGGTGCCCTCGGTGACCCACAGCCGGCGAGCGATGCCGGCATTGGAGCGGCCTTCGGCCATCAGGGCGAGCACCTCGCGTTCGCGGGCGCTGAGCGCGTCGAGCGGGTCGTCGCGGCGGCGGACGGTCACCAGCTCCTGCACCAGCGCAGGGTCCACGACCGAGCCGCCGTCGGCGATCCGCCTGAGGGTGTCGAGGAACTCGTCCACGTCGGTGACGCGGCTCTTGAGCAGGTAGCCGATCCCGCGGCCGTTGGCCAGCAGCTCCAGCGCGTGCTCGACCTCGGCGTAGGCGGACAGCACCAGGATGGCGGTACCGGGCAGCTCCTGGCGGATGACGCGGGCCGCTTCCAGCCCCTCGGTGCTGTGCGTGGGCGGCATCCGGATGTCGGTCACCACCAGCTGGGGCACGGCCTCGCGGGCCAGCGCAAGCAGGTGGGGGCCGTCACCGGCCTGGCCTGCCACCTCGAAACCGGACCGCTCGAGCAGGCTGGCCAGGCCCTCCCGCAGCAATACATCGTCCTCGCCCAGAACCACCCGCAGGCCGGTCATGGCTGGGCCGTCACCCGTCGCCTCGGGACCGGCCCGGCCAGACTCAGCGCTGCCCGTCATGACCTGCATTATCGGCCATCCCCGGCCGGATCGGGGCACGGGCGACATGCGATGCCAGCAGTGGATGCCAGCAGTAATGGATGGGCCGGCGCCGGGCCAGGCCCGTCACCGAACTGCCGACGCTGCTGTTGCGGGCTACTGCCTGCGATGACAGTCTCGATTCATGGCGGCCTTTCACCCGGCTTCGCCGGGCGCCACAAGCCGCCTCCGCAGGCGGGTGCGTGCCGTGGCCTCCTGGCCGCGCCGGCGGTTCGGGGGGCCACGGAACCTGTCCGCGGACGAGCAGGCCGCGTTGCACCGGGTGGCGACGCTGGTGGCCCGGGCCGTCCCGCCGGGCGACGTCTTCACCGCGGTCGCCATCGAGGTCGCGGGGCTGTTCGGTGTTCCGCTCGTCGGGCTGTTCCGCTACGAGAGGGAAGGCGTTGTGACGGTAGTCGCGGCGACCGGCAAGCTCTCCCCCTACCTGGGCCGGCGCTGGGCCTTCCCGGCCGATGATCCGAGCGTTGTCGCATCACTGCAGAGGACGGGCCGGCCAGTCAGAGTCGACGGCCACGCACGGCGCACGGGCGCCGGTACGGACACCGCCAGGGAGCTCGGTGTCGGCGCGGCGGTCGGCGTTCCCGTCATCGTCGACGGCCGGGCCTGGGGCGCGGTGACCCTGGGAGTCGCGAAAGATCGCCCGCCGCTGCCCACGGACACCGTGGACCGCCTCACGGCCTTCACCGACCTCGTCGCCACGGCGATCGCGAACGCCGAGGCCCGGACCGAGATCGGGCGGCTGGCGGAGGAGCAAGCCGCTCTGCGACGGGTGGCAACGCTCGTGGCCAAGGGCACCCAGCCGGACGAGGTCTTCGCCGCCGTGGCCGAAGAGATCGGACGGATCCTGGACGCCGAGGTGGCGTGCGTCCTGCGCTACGAAGCGGATGTGACCGGGACTGTCATGGCCACTTGGGGCGACGCCAGTTTCTGGCCAGCCGGCTCGAACTGGGCACTCGAGGACCTGGGCGCACAGGTGTTCCGCACCCGTCGCACAGTCCGGATCGACAGCCGCAGGCAACTCGCCGGCGAGGACAGCGAAATGGCTGAACAGATCGCATCGCGGGTCGCTGCACCGATCATCATCGATGACCGGCTGTGGGGTGCCGCGGTGGCGCTGAACTTCGCATCCGGTTGTGCCCTGCCCGCCGCCGAGGAACGCATCGCGAACTTCGCCGACCTGATCACGACCGCGATGTCGAACGCGCAGACCCGGTCCGAGCTCATCGCGTCCAGGACCCGGATCGTCGCAGCCGCGGACCAGACCCGGCGGCGGCTGGAACGTGACCTGCACGACGGCATCCAGCAGCGCCTCGTCTCGCTTGCGCTGAAGGCCCGCGCAACCGGAGCGATGACCGCCCAGCCCGCGGACCCGATCC
This sequence comes from Streptosporangiaceae bacterium, assembly GCA_036496025.1. Classification (GTDB taxonomy): domain Bacteria; phylum Actinomycetota; class Actinomycetes; order Streptosporangiales; family Streptosporangiaceae; genus PALSA-505. The sequence goes on along the minus strand of DASXLW010000015.1, from coordinate 12,646 downwards.
GGGGCGAGCTGTCGCTGCTGGCCGACGGCCTCGGCACCGCGCTGGATGAGCTGCGGGACATCTCACGCGGCATCCACCCGGCCGTGTTGTCCGAGGCCGGGCTCGGCCCGGCGCTCAAAGCGCTCGCCCGGCGCTCCGCCGTGCCGGTCGAACTCAACCTGAACCTCGGCCCTCGGCTCGCGGAACCCCTCGAGGCGGCCGGCTACTACGTCGCGTCCGAGGCGCTCGCCAACGCCGCCAAGCATGCCCGGGCATCGGTCATCGAAGTACGCGCGGACGGCCGCGACGGCGCCCTCGTCCTCTCCATCCGCGACGACGGCATCGGCGGCGCCGACCCCGGCCGCGGCTCGGGCATCATCGGCCTCAAAGACCGGGTCGAGGCGCTCGGCGGAACCATCTCGGTGCTCAGCCCGCCCGGCCACGGAACGACCCTGCACGTCCAGCTTCCCGCCCACCCGGGCACCGCAGCCACGCTGCCGCGCGATACCCCGTAACCGCCGGCGTGGCGCCGGCGGCGAGCCATAGGGATGGCGCAGAGCGGACCGCTGACCAGCGGCCCGCCCCGGCCTATTGCTGCTAGCAGGCGGGCCGCGATTCCTGCCAGCGGGGTGGTGGCCTGGGGGCTGGCCGCGATGCGCCAGGACCGCGGGCGCGGCATCGTCGGTGTCACGGCGGGCTCGCCGCCGTCCCCCTGGCGCAGGGGCCACGGCGGGTCCAGGGAGCAAAGGAGAACGTAATGATCAGCTCACTGGCCCGGCTGAACGCGCGTAACCGACGGCTGCGGATGCTGCTGGTGCTGCCGGCCGCCGCGGCGGCCGCGGCGGTGCTGGCGGCGTGCAGTTCGTCCGGCACCCCCTCCGCCGCCTCCGCCTCCGGCGGCAGCAGCGGCCACGTGGCGGCGGCCGCGGTCGGCCTGAAGACCGCGAAGATCGGCGGCGCGACGGTGCTGACCAACGCCAAGGGCTTCACCCTCTATTCGTTCGCCCCCGACACGCCCACCGCGTCGAAGTGCAACGGTACGTGCGCGCAGAGCTGGCCGCCGGTCAAGCCAGGGACCGCTTCGGGGGTCAAGGGCGCGTTCGCCACGATCAAGCGATCCGACGGGTCGCCACAGCTCACCTTCCACGGCCACCCGCTGTACACCTTCGTCGGCGACAAGTCCCCCGGGCAGGCCAGCGGCAACGGCGTCACCGCATTCGGCGGAGTGTGGCACGAAGCCCCCGCCTCCGGCGGCGCGGCGCCCGCCGGCAGCTCCTCATCGGGCTCCGGCGGAGGTTTCGGGTACTGACCCGGACCGCACCAGGTTCACAAGGAGGGACTGACAGATGACACAGCGGCACAGCATTACCAGGCTGGGACCGGCAAGGAGCGCGGGGCGGGCCGCGCGAGAGCACGCCCAACGGCCGACGCCCGGATGGCCCGCAGTCATCCTGCGCGTGGCGGGTTCGGGTCTGCTGATCGCCACCGCAGCGATCCATCTCGACCTGTACCTGACCGGCTACCGGACGATCCCCACGATCGGCTGGCTTTTCCTGCTGCAAGTGATCGCCGCCTTCGGCCTCGGGCTGGCGGTGCTGGCCATCCCCCGCCGGTTCGTCCTCCCCAGCCGGCTGGCCGCCGCGGCAGGAGCCGGCTTCGCCCTGGCTACCCTCGGCGGCTACCTCCTGTCGGTCTGGATCGGGCTGTTCGGATTCAAGGAGGTCCGCACCGCCGCCGGCATCGCCGCCGGTCTCGTGGAGGTGGCCGCTTTCGCGGTACTGGCCGCGCTCGCGCTTGCTCCCGCCCCGGCGAAGGCCACCACGGACCAGGCCGCAGCGGTCCCGGCCAGGTTCCCCACCCAGATCCCCTCGGCGGCCGCCAAGGCGGCCGGAATCACCGCCGCGGGCCTGGCGGTTGCCGCGCTGGTGCTGTTTGGGCTGGTGGTTGCCGGGGCCAACCCTCCGGCACTCACGGCCACGGGCACGAGCCTGAAGACCACGACGATCGGCGGGACGACGGTACTGACCAACGCGAAGGGCTTTACGCTCTATTCGTTCGCCCCCGACACCCCCGCAACATCCAAGTGCTACGGCAGCTGCGCCGCGTACTGGCCCCCGGTAACAGGCACCGCCGCGATCAGCCGCGGCCTGCCAGGCCGGGTTGGCACGATCAAGCGAACCGACGGCTCTGTTCAGCTCACCTACAACGGGCATCCGCTGTACACCTACGTCGGTGACACCGCTCCCGGCCAGGCCCGGGGCAACAACCTCAACCTCAACGGCGGACTGTGGCATGAGATCCGCGTCTCCCGGTGAGGGGCGCGTCCCGACAATTGCCAGTCAAGATCGGCCGGCCAGCTCCCCGCCGCCGCGTGATGGGCTTGTGCTTCCGGTGGAGGTGTGTCCGTCTGATGTTCGGCTCTCGTGGGAGAGTGACGCCCTCCCGGGACAGGTACCCTTGGGTTAGTGAAACACCGTCGTGCTGCCCCTGTCCCGCTGTGCCCGTGGTGCCGCAAGCCAACCGCCCGCTATGGTGCCAAGTTCGTCACCCACATGACCACCCACCTCACCCTGAGCGGTGGCGCGGTGTGCCCTGGTAGCGGGAAGAGGCCCGAGCAGTACGCGAGCTATCATCCGCATCCGTTAGCCCGAGTCAGCTGAACATCTACTGACAAGTCCGGTATACCTCGGACATACCTCGCGACAGCTGCTCGTCTCACCGCACGGGGGGCGGCCTGCCCTCGGCGCTGGCGGCCAGCCCGGTGTCCCATCCGCACACCACGCAGGCGTGGCGGAACGCGGAACGGGCGAATTCCAGGGCCGCGGCCCGGGGATCGGGGGCGGCGCGGACGTCATCCCAGTCCAGGATGTACTCGCCCAGGGCCTGGTCCCAGCGGGCACCGGCCGGGGACAAGCTGGCGTCGGCGAACCCGGACGGCGCCGGGGATGCGAAGGCGAAGAACGCCGCCTTCGGGTAGCGGGCATCCCCGGGCCACCAGCCGACCTCGAACAGCTGGGCGTCCGCCGCGTTGCGCATGATGAAATCGTCGGCCGGCGCGTCGGCGGGCTGGCCGGAGAACAAGAACACCGCCAGGTCAAACGACCCCCACCACGCGTTCACCGGTGATGACCGGCCCCGGTAGGGTGCCCGGAACGCGGCCAGTACCAGCGCCACCTGGGTGGCGGCGGCGAAATAGTCACCGACCTGGGCAGGGTCGTAGCGGGCGTGCTCGTAGTCTTCGTCTAGCGGCACGCTCCAGGGCACCTCTTGCGGCCGCGGATTGATCTGCACCGCACCACCCACCCGGCCGACCGCGGCCAGCACCTGCCGCGTGACCTCGCCGACCGGCCGGTCCGGGCCCAGCGGCACCCGCTGGGCAGGCCGGCTGCTGTGCTCGACCACCGCCTCGTGCGAGCGCAGGTCCAGCGCCACCACCAGCGCTCCGGAACCATCCGGCGCAGGCAGCGGCATCGTCTCCCAGCCCCGCGCGGTCAGCCGAAGCGCCGCATGCTGGAGCTCCGGCTCCGGCGGGGCCAGCCTGACCGCCAGCTTTCCCAGCAGCTGGGTATGCGCGTGCAGCGTGTCACACGTCGCGGCCCACTGCTCGTACGAAGCTGCTGGCCAGCCTGAAGACATGACCGAACGCTAACCGGTCGTGGCCACGGCTCTCAACCCGGCCGCCCACCCGGACGGACCCGGCCTCGGGCGCTAGATCTCCCGGGCCTGGTACGCGTCGGGGGTGTTTCGCAGGCTGTCCACGCGGGTCTGGGCATAATTGCACTCGGCGACGATAGCGGCGACGCGCCGGCCGAAGCGTGCCAGTGGACCCTGTGTCGCGTTGTGGTTCATGGTTCCTCCTCGGTTTCCGGCCATCTCCTGGCCGGTCATCATCGAGTTTCGCCGTAAGGCCCTCCCCGGCGCGTCGGAGGAAAGCCCTATTTCGCCTGCTGGGATAGGTCTTAGCCGACCCCTGAAACGGCTTAGTCCCGGGCGGTTCCGAGGTCTTCGGCCATCCGGTGCCGGGACCGCGCTACTGGGGGCTTGCGGGCGCGCGCCTGGCGTCGTTGCTGATGGCCAGCTCGCCGTGTTTCATGACGCCGCGCCGCTGGGCGCGGCGGGCAATGGCGCTGTCGTGGGTGACCAGCACCATGGTGAGGTGCTGGTCGCGCCAGAGTCCTTCCAGCAGGGCGATGATGTCGTCCCTGGTGTCCTCGTCGAGGTTGCCAGTGGGCTCATCGGCCAGCAGGACCTTGGGCTGCTTAGCCAGCGCCCGGGCAATGGCGACCCGTTGCTGCTGCCCGCCGGACAGTTCCGACGGCAGGTGGCCCGCGCGGTCCGCGAGGCCGACGTCGGCGAGCGCACGCGCCGCCCTGGCACGGCGCGCGGCCGACGGGGTGCGCAGCGGGACGAGTGCGGTCTCGACGTTTTCCTGCGCGCTGAGGGTGGGCACCAGGTTGAAGGTCTGGAAGATGAACCCGATGGAGGTGGCCCGGACCCTGGTGACTTCGCCCTCGCGGAGCCGGGCCAGGTCGTCGCCGCCGAGCAGGATGCTGCCGGAGGTGGGCCGGTCCAGGCCGCCGAGCATCTGGAGCAGGGTGGTCTTGCCGTGCCCGGTGGGGCCCTGGATGGCCAGCCACTCGCCGTCGGCGACCTCGACGTCGACGCCCCGCAGCGCCTGAACGATCCCCCGGCCCTTGGGGTAGTCCTTGGTCACGCCAGTCAGCTTGTACATCACGCCTCTTCCCTCATGCCGTCTGCATCCCTGCTCCGGCCACCGCCCGCCGGTTTCATTCGACCCTCGTCAGTGCCGCCGCGGGGCGAAGCCGGGCCGCCCGCCAGCCGCCGAACGCGCCCGCGAGCAGGCCGCCGACGATCGCCAGCCCTACGGCCGCCGCGACCGCGCCGATGGTGACCGTCGCGGTCAGCGGCACGTGCACCGTGGTTGTCGCGGCTGAGGCCAGCCGCCGGGATCCGGGGAGCCCGCCGCCGCCACCAGAACCGCCCGGGGGACCGAAGAACCTCGCGCCGCCCGGGGTCGCACTACCGGCGGTCTGCCCGACCGATGCGCTCAGCGTGGGGGCGAACGATCCGACCAGCGCGGAACCCGCGAACCCGAGCCCGATCCCGACTAGGCCGCCGATCACGCCGATCACGAGCGACTCGCCGACTACCTGCCGGACGATGCGGCGGCTGGTCCAGCCCAGTGCCTTCAGCGTGCCGAACTCCCGCACCCGGCGCGAGACCGCCGCCGTGGTCATCAAGACGGCCAGTACGAACGCCGCTGCCAGCACCGCGATGGCCAGCCAACGGCCGAGGTTGGACGCCAGGCTGGAGGCGCTGGACACCGACCCGGTGAGCTGCTTGGCCAGGCCATTCTGGTTGGTCACCGTGGCGCCAGGCAGGTTCGCGGAGATCTCCTTCGACACGGTGGTGATGTCGGTGGCGCTGCCCGCCGCGACGTAGATGGTGTTGACCTTGCCCTTCAGGCTCTTGCCCTGCGCCGTGCCCAGCGCCTGCGCACGCGTCAGCGGGATGTACACGTCGGTGCTGTTGCTCGACCCCGCCGAGACCACCCCGACGACCCTGAAGCTGGTCTTGGCCAGCGTGACCACCGACCCCGTCTTGAGCTTGTGGGCGGTCGCATAGTTGGAGCTCACGAGCGCTACGTCCGAGTTGGCGTCGGAGACCGTCAGCGTGCGGCCCGACACCAGCTTGGCCGCGCTCAGCGGCCCCAGCGCGGCGGCGTTGCCAGACAGGCCCACCCCGTTGACGCTGATCGGGGTGGGGAAATGCCCGGAGCCGAACCCGCCGCCTGAGCTACCACCCCCACCGCCTGGGCTACCACCCCCACCGCCAAAACCACCGGACCCCCCGCCCGAACTCTGGCTGGGAATGGTGAAGGTGAGCTTGGTGTCGTTCAGCGTCAGCCCGCCCGCCGCCGCGGCCACCCCGTTCAGCCGGGCCACCGAGGCCACATCGCTCGCCGGGATGGCGCTGAGCGCCGTGCTGGTGAGGCTGTCCACGCTGACCTTGGACCCAGCCTTCGGCCGTGACCCGCTGCCGCCGGTGCGGAACCGGAACCCGCCGGGGCCGCCGCTGCCGAACGACGGAGCCTTGGTGACCGTGATCGCGGTGTCCTGCCCGTACAGCGAGTGCAGCACATCTGCCTGCGCCCGGTTCACTCCGCGGGACAGGGCGGTCACGGTGACCACCAGGCCGATGCCCAGCGCCAGGCCGAGCGCGATGATCGTCGCCTGCCGCCACCGGTGCCGCAGCTCCCGCCGCAGGTAGGTGAAGAACATGGACTCCCCTTCGTATGCGATTGCCCTGGTTGGCGCCCGCTCGTAGCGCGGCGCACTGGCGGACGCGACGCGCCGGCGGGCTGGCGGCGAACGCCCCGGTGCCACCGAGGCGGGCGCGCCACTAACCAGCGTGGCCCGCATTCGTTGGCGAATACTGAACGCCGGCTCAGGGTTGCCGGCCACCGGTGCCGGGCTGGCGCTGACGGGCAGCCGGCCGGGGTGTTCAGCGGGGACCGACGGTAACCAGAGCCGACATGCAGCGTGCGGTCAGCGACCCGCAATGTTGACCCGCCATGGTGAGGGGGTGAGACTCGCGCCCGGATCCGGGCCCGGGCATGCCCGTGTCCTGGTGGTAGACGACGAGGCCACGATCCGGGATCTGCTGTCGGGCTCGTTGCGTTTCGCCGGCTTCGAGGTGCTGACCGCGGCCAGCGGCGCCGAGGCGGTGCGCGCGGCCGCACGTTCCCGGCCGGACCTCATCCTGCTTGACGTGATGATGCCGGATGGCGACGGCTTCGAGGTGGCCCGCCGCCTGCGCGCCGACCCCGGCGGCATCCCCATGGTCTTCCTGACCGCCCGCGATGAGGTGACCGACCGGGTCGCCGGGCTGAACCTGGGGGCCGATGACTACGTCACCAAGCCGTTCAGCCTGGACGAGGTGCTGGCCCGGATCCAGGCGGTGCTCAAGCGCACCCGGCACGCGGCGCCCCGCTCCCGGTCGCGTGTCGCCGACCTGGAGCTGGACGACGACGCGCACGAGGTCAGGCGGGCTGGCGAGGTTATCGCGCTGACACCGACGGAGTTCCGGCTGCTGCGATTTTTCATGGCCAACGCCGGGCGGGTGCTGAGCAAGGCGCAGATCCGCGACCACGTCTGGGATCACGCCCCGGCCGGCGAGGGCAACCTGGTCGAGTCGTGCGTCAGCTACCTGCGGAGCAAGGCCGACCAGCGGGAGCCGCGGCTCATCCACACCATCCGCGGATACGGGTACGTGCTGCGGATCCCGCCGTGAGCGTGACCTGGTCACGACGCCCCACGGCCGGCCGGCTGCACGCGGGCCTGCGGAGAGCTTCGCTGCGCGTGCGGGTGATGGCCGCAGCAGCCCTGCTGGTCGCCGCGACGTGCCTGGTGACCGGGGTGGTGGGCGCCACACTTCTGCGCGGTTACCTGCTGGGCAGGTCCGACGCGCAGCTGCGTGGTTTCGCCCATGTCACGGCGCGCATCGCCGGCCGCGCGCACCCGCCAGCACCCCCGCGGGCACAGCAGCGGCAGGCGCTGCCGGCGCAGTTCCTCGTGGAACTGGTCGCCGCCGATGGCCGGGTGCGGCTGCTCGGCGTGCCGGTGCACACAGCCGTCGCGCCCCGGCTACCGGCGGCCCAGCTCAACCAGGTCGGGACACCCTTCACGGTCCCGGCCGCCGGGGCCGGGCCAGCCTGGCGCGTCTTCGTCCAGCGGCTCCCCGGCGGGGAGCACGAGGTCGTCGCCTACAGCCTCGGCGACCTCGACAACACGGTCACCCGGCTGGAGATAGCCGACACCGTGGCCGGGGCGTTCGCGGTCGTGCTGCTGGCGGCGATCGGCCTGCCGCTGGTGCGCGCCAGCCTGTCGCCGCTGGCGGAGATCGAGGCGACCGCCGCCGCCATCGCGGACGGTGACCTGTCCCGGCGCATCGATCACCCGTCGGGAAAGACCGAGGTCGGGCGCCTTGCTCTCGCGCTGGACACCATGCTCGCCACCATTGAGTCCGCTTACCGGGCGCGCGCCAGCGGGGAACAACAGGCCCAGCGCTCCGAGGCCAGGATGCGCCAGTTCGTCGCGGACGCCAGCCACGAGCTGCGCACACCCCTCACCTCGGTCCGCGGACTCGCCGAATACGGCCTGCAGCAAGGCGATCACGCCAGCCCGGACGAACTGCTGCGACTCATGAGCATGATCCAGCGCGAAGCCAGCCGCATGACCCGGCTCGTCGAAGAACTGCTCCTGCTTGCGCGCCACGACACCGGACGCCCGCTCGACCTGGCACCCATAGACCTGGCCAGCATCGCGGCCGAAGCCACCCAGCACGCCCGCGCCGCCCACCCCGGACGCGTGGTCACTCTGGACGCCGATGAGCCCGCGGTGGTGATGGCCGACGCCGAGCGGATACGCCAGGTCATCGACAACCTGATCGGCAACGCCATCCAGCACACCCCGCCAGAATCACCGGTGACCATCACCGTGACCACGGTCCCCAGCGGCGTCCAGCTCTCCGTCGCCGACCAGGGCCCCGGCATGACCGCCGAACAGGCCGCCCACGTATTCGAGCGCTTCTACCGCACCGACGACGCCCGGACCCGCGCCCGCGGCGGCACCGGGCTCGGCCTGGCGATCGCGGCCTCCCTGACCGGCGCCCACGGCGGCCAGATCACCCTCGACACCCAGCCCGGCCACGGCGCTGTCTTCCACCTCCGGCTCCCGACCGCCGACAGCCACGAACAACAGCCAGCGGCCGGCGCCCCAGCCTCATAGTCCACGGCCCGGCTGGTTCGCTGCCGAAATCATCCCGCCGCGGGCGGCGCCGGCGCGGGCGTGCTGCCGCCCGCGGACGCGCGTGCTCCGGCAGCCTGCTCCGGGGTGCTGGGCTGCGCCCGCTGACCGGGCGGGATGAGCGGTCCGGTGCGGAACAAGGCCACCGCGACGATCGCGCCGCCGGCGAAGATCGCGGCGGACACCCAGAAGGCGACCGTGTATCCGTGGATCAGGGCCAGCCCGGTCAGCTGCGGGCTGGGACGGCCACCGGCCGCGGTGGCGGGGGTGAGATGGACGGCGATGTAGCTGGCGACAGCGCTCGCGAAGATCGTGTTGAGCAGGGAGGTGCCGATCGAGCCGCCGAGCTGCTGCCCGGTGTTGACCGTGGCGGAGGCCACGCCGGCGTCGCGGGGCGCGACGCCGAAGGTGCCGGTGTTGAGCACCGGCGCGAACACCAGGCCGAGGGCCAAGCCGATCAGCAGCAGCGGGGGCAGCACGGTGGTGGCGTAGCTGGAGTGCACGCCGATCCCGGTCAGCCAGGCCAGGCCGCCCGCGGCCATCAGCATTCCGGTCGGTGCCAGCGGCCGGGGCCCGACCCGGGGCATGAGCACGATGTTGGACGTGGTCGAGGTGACCATGATGCAGGCCACCATCGGCAGGAACGCCAGGCCGGTGACCACCGGCGAGAAGCCCAGGGTCTGCTGCATGTAGTAGGTGAGGAACAAGAAGATCCCGAACAGCCCCACGGAGGCGATCAGCATGGTCAGGTAGGCGCCGCCGCGGTTGCGGTCCAGCACGACCCGGGGCGGCAGCAGCGGCTGCGATGCGCGGGTCTGCCGCCAGGCGAACAGCACCAGCAGGACGGCGCCGGCCGCGAGGAATCCCCAGGTGGAGACGGCGTGCCAGCCGTGCAGGGCGGCGTTAGAGCAGCCGTAGACGATGCAGAACATGCCGCCGGAGACCAACGCGGCGCCGGGCAGGTCCAGCTTCGGCTTCCCCGGCTCGGGCTGGCGGGGCAGCAGCGCGATCGCGCCGGCGGCGGCGATGCCGGCGAAGATCAGGTTGACGTACAGGCACCACCGCCAGGACAGGTACTCGGTGAGCACCCCGCCCAGCAGCAGCCCGACCGCGCCGCCTGCCCCCGCGACCGCGCCGTAGACCGCGAACGCCTTGCCGCGCTCCTCCGGGTCGGTAAAGGTGACGGTGAGCAGCGACAGCGCCGCTGGGGCGAGCAACGCCCCGAACGCGCCCTGACAGGCCCGCGCCGCCACCAGCATGCCGAAGCTCACCGAGGCCCCGCCGACCGCGGACGCGGCGGCGAAGCCGATCAGGCCGACCAGGAACGTCACCTTCCGGCCGAGCAGGTCGGACAGCTTGCCGCCCAGCAGCAGCAGGCTGCCGAACGCCAGCGCGTACGCGGTGACCACCCACTGCCGGTCCACGACGGAGAAGCCCAGCGACTTCTGCGCCGACGGCAGTGCGATGTTCATGATCGTGGCATCGAGAATGATCATGAGCTGCGCGAGAGCGATCACGCCCAGGATCAGCCACCGGTGGTCTGGCCCGGCGGCCCGGGCCTCGGGAAGCGCTGCCCCGTGCGGCGCGTCAGCGGGCTGGGTCACGGCCTGACCTCCCCTGGCGAAGACCAGTAACACACATTACGGGGAGCGCTGCCGCGTCCCGCTAGCGAGGAGCGGGTGAGGGCGCTCGTGCTTGCGGGCCTCGGTCAGCTGGTGATGTCACCGCTGGTGAAGCGGGCCCACGCGATGGAGCCGAATATCAGCAGGTAGACGCCGAACGACAGCAGGCCGTGCAGCAGGGTGGTGGTATCGATCGGCGTGCGGAGCAGCGAGTCGAACGACGTCCACCAGTGCGTGGGCAGGTAGGGATGGACGGCCCCGAACTGCGGCACGTTGTCGGCCACGTCGCTGGCCACCACGATCACCGCCAGGGCGGCGACTGCGCCGATGGCGTGCTCGGTGAACGTGGAGATGGCCACGCCTATCGCGCCGAACGCAGCCATCGCGCCGGCCACGTACAAGGTCACGAACAGCACCCGCAGCAGGCCCTCGGCCAGCGGCACCGTGGTACCGGACAGCAGCGTCACCGGCCCGACCGGGAACAGCAAGGCTCCGCAGATCAGCGAGACGGCCGAGATCAGCAGGGCCGCGCACAGGCCGAACGCCACCACCGACAAGTACTTGATGACGAGCAGCCTGGTCCGCCCGGCGGGCACCGCGAGCAGGTAGCGCAGCGTGCCATAGCCCGCCTCGCCGGCGATGCTGTCGCCGGACACCACGGATACGACCAGCGGCAGCACCAGGGTGAGCAAGATGGTCAGGGCGAGGAAGGTGAGGAACACCCCGTTGCCCGCCACCTGGTCCAGGAACGGCGGACCCCCGCCGTTGTTGCTGGTCGCCCCGGCGCCGGCCAGCCGCAGCGCGATCCCGATGATGACGGGGATCACCGCGACCACGGCCAGCAGGGCCAGGTTGCGCCGGCGCCGGAAGACGAGGAGCAGCTCGGAGCCCAGCAGCCGGAGCCAGGCCCGGGCCGGCGCCGGCGGCCCGGCCACCGCAGCGCCCGGGCCGCGTACCTCGAGATCAGCCGTCGACATCGAAGCCCTCCCCGGTGAGCCCGACGAACAAGTCCTCCAGGCTGGGCCGCACCGTGGCCAGGCCGCGGACCGGCACGCCCGCGTGCACGAGGTCGGCGCAGAGCCGTTCGGGCTGGAAATCACCGAGCTGGGCGGAGACCTCGGCCCCTTCCACCCGGGTATCTTCCAGGCCGATTTTGCCGAGCAGCTCGACGGCGGCCTGCGGATCGGTGGTCTCCACCCGGATCCGGGCCGCGCCGGTGCGGCGCAGGTCGTCCAGGGGGCCCTGGAAGACGAGTCGGCCGGTACGCATTACGCCTACGTGGGTGCAGATCTGCTCGACCTCGGCGAGCAGGTGGGAGGACACGAACACGGTGGTGCCCTCGGTGGCGATCTCGCGGACCAGGGTCCGCACTTCCCGGGTGCCTTGCGGGTCCAGGCCGTTGGTCGGTTCGTCCAGGATGATCAGCTCGCGGGGCTGCAGCAGGCCGGCCGCGATCGCCAGCCGCTGCTTCATGCCGAGCGAGTAGGCGCGGTAGCGCTTCTTCGCCGCGGCCAGCAGACCCACCCGGTCCAGCGCGCTGTCGATCCGCTGCCGCGCGGTGCGCGGGTCGGCGGTGCGGTCGGCGGCGTCGCAGCGGGCCAGGTTCTGCTGGCCGTTCAGGAACGGGTAGAAGGCCGGCCCCTCGACCAGCGAGCCCACCCGGGGCAGGACGCGCACCGCGCCGTCCGGCATCGGCGTGCCGAGCAGCTCGTGGCGGCCGCTGGTCGCGTAGATCAGGCCGAGCAGCATGCGAATCGTGGTGGTCTTGCCGGAGCCGTTCGGGCCGAGGAATCCGTAGACGCTGCCGCGCGGCACCTCCAGGTCGACATTGTCCACCGCGAGCTGGCCGCCGCGGAACCGCTTGGACAGGCCGGCCGACGTGATGGCCGGCCCGGCGAGCTCTGCCGCCGGGCTGGCCGCTTCTGCCGTGGCCGGGCTGCTCACGAGGACCGTGCGGCGTCGGCGTAGAGCACCGAGGGGGTGACCGGCCCGACGAAGACCCGCCCGTTGTTGGTGATCAGGATGGACAGCAGGCTGGTGTGCAGCAGCCGTCCGCTGCCCCAGGCGCCGTGCACATTGGTGCCCGATCGCATCAGCACGCCGAACAGCGCGGATCCCGATATGCCGCCCGACGAGCCGCCCGGGTTGCTACCCGCGGCGGACCGCGCCGCCGATCCCGCGACGCCCGCGGCGGAGCCTGCCCCGCCGGACATCTCG
>DASXLW010000014.1:0-2133 GCA_036496025.1 Streptosporangiaceae bacterium | reverse complement strand
TCACCCGGTGATCCGCAGCTTCGAGCCTGGCGAGGTCTGGTTCTGGTCCTACCCGGAGGAGGACTTCTACGAGTCCGGCCCGGAACTCGCCCCGCCGCAGCACCACCCGATGGACCAGCCCGTTCCCGGCCCGGCCGGCCGGGTGCCGCGGGACTGGCGGGCTAAGCTCAACCCGTGAGCATTATCTCTCGCGGCTTCCACGGCCGCCGGGGCGGCGACGTGCGGCTGCCCCCTGGCCAGTACCTGGAGCGCGGCTACCCGGTGCTGTCGGCAGGCCCGACGCCCCGGGTCAGCACCGACACCTGGCAGTTCACGATCACCACGGAGACCGGTGACACGGCCGGCCAATGGAACTGGCAGCAGCTCATGGCCCTGCCGCAGGTGGACGTCACCACAGACATCCACTGCGTGACGAAGTGGTCCAAGCTGGACACGCACTGGCGCGGCGTCTCGCTCGACACCCTGCTCGACGGCATCGACACGAACGCCGGCTACGTGATGGCCCGCTCCTACGGCGGCTACACCACGAACCTGCCGCTGCCCGACATCCGTGACGGGAAGGCGTGGGTGGTCTACGAGTACGAGGGCGCGCCGCTGCCCCCCGAGCACGGCGGCCCGATCCGCATGCTGGTGCCGCACCTGTATTTCTGGAAGTCCGCGAAGTGGGTCAACGGCCTGACCTTGATGCTTCACGACAAGCAAGGCTTCTGGGAGCAACTCGGCTACAACGACTACGGGGATCCGTGGCGCGAGCAGCGGTACCAGGGCGACTGATCTGGCGCGTCGCCACCGTCGACGCGACCAAAGACGAGACCGTGACCGCGCGCACCCTCATGCTCGACGTGCCCGGCTGGCCCGGTCACCTGGCCGGCCAGCACGTGGACGTGAGGCTGACCGCCGAGGACGGTTACTCCGTGGAGCGCTCGTACTCGATCGCCTCCGCCCCGGACGGGACCCGCGTCGAGCTCACCGTGCAGCGCATCGGCGACGGCGAGGTCTCCCCGTACCTGACCGAGGATCTCCGGCACGGCGACCAGCTGGAGCTGCGCGGCCCGATCGGCGGCTGGTTCGTCTGGGACCCGTCCTCGACCGCGCCGGTGCTGCTGGTGGCCGGCGGCAGCGGCCTGGTCCCGCTGATGGCCATGATCCGCGCGAACACGAACAAGGTTCCCGTCCGGCTGATCTATTCGGTCCGCACTCCCGCCGACGTCCTGTACGGTCCCGAGTTGTCAGAACGGGCCCGTGTTTCACCCCTCACCCTCACCTACCTGTACACCCGGGCCGCGCCCGCGGGCATGCCCGTCGGCCGCATCAACGCGGACGTCCTCGCCGCGGCGGGCTGGCCGCCGGACAGCAAGCCGGCCGTCTTCGTCTGCGGCCCGACCGGTTTCGTGGAGGCCGCCGCCAACCTGCTGGTGGCCGCCGGCCACGACCCCGCGGCGGTCAAGACCGAACGCTTCGGTCCCACCAGCTAACAGCGTCGGGACCTTCGTCCCGTCGCTGCCTGGCCAACGACCCTGGGCGCCGTCCCGCGCGCCGCGTGATCGTCAGGGCATGAGCTACCGGCAACCCAGCGTGACCCAGGGCGCGGCGGAACAAGCACGGCTTCTCGCCGGCCACGCCCGGTACCTGATCGCCACGGCGGCGCGGGCGCCGTCGATCCATAACAGCCAGCCGTGGCGGTTCCGGGTGGACGCGGAGGCGGTCGAGTTGTGGGCCGATCCCGCGCGCAAGACGCGTGACGACGCGATCGGCCGGGAGATGCTGATCAGCTGCGGCGCGGCGCTGTTCGGGCTGCGGCTGGCCGTCCGGTCCCTCGGGCACCTGCCGGTGGTGGACCTGCTGCCGGATCCGGCCCAGCTGCGGCTGCTGGCCCGGGTGCGGGTCGCCGCGGACGCCCGCGGCGCCGGCGTCACCGGGCTGAACGAGCTGGAGCGGCGGATGCTCGCCGCCGTGCCGCACCGGCACACCCATCGCGGCCCCTTCCTGGCCGAGCCGCTGCCGCCCGGGCTGCTCGCCGGGCTGCAGAACGACGCGCTGACCGAAGGGGCGACGCTGGTGCTCGTCGGCGACGGCCTGCCCGCCGACCGGCTGGCCAGGCTCGCCGCCGCCGCCACCCGCCAGGCCGGCCAG
>DASXLW010000013.1:0-4274 GCA_036496025.1 Streptosporangiaceae bacterium | reverse complement strand
GGCGGACAACTGGGGATCGTAGTCCTCGACGACCCTGGCGACAGCCAGCGGGTTCCGGGCCGGGCGTGGAGCGCGCCGCGGCTGGAGGTAAATGCTCCGGCACCGGTGCACGCCGGGGTTGACGGCGAGGCTATGGACGTGCATCCGCCGATGCGGTTCGCCAGCCGCCCGGCGTCGCTGCGGGTCCGGATCTCCCCGCGCCACCCGGGCGCCTCGCCATCAGCGCGTCTCCACCTCCCGGGCTCCCCACCCGCGTGATGGCGCATTTCCCATGACACGCCCCACGAACGAAGATCATGTGGGGCTGTTCATGCAGGTGCGCCGCCAGGGACTCGAACCCCGAACCCGCGGATTAAGAGTCCGCTGCTCTGCCAGTTGAGCTAGCGGCGCTTGAGACGCTGTGATGCTAGCAGCATCCGGGGGGTGGTGCGAATCACCGGGGCTCCGTGCGTCATCCCTCCACCTGGGTGCTGCTGGTGCTGAGCTCGGTGACCTACTATCTCGTGGAGGCGCGGATGCAGCGCGCCGGCCGCGGGCTCGCCTAGCGGCTGGACGCGCGCTTCGGGCCTGACCGCCTGATGCCCGCCGGCCCCTCCGTATCCTGACCGAGGGCTGGCCGGCGGGCCACTGCGACGGGATGACGACGCATGACATCGCCGCCTCCGGCCTGGCCGGACACGCTGCCGCCACCGCGCGACCCGGGCCGACCGTACCGGGTGTTCCTGGTCTGCCTGGGCAACATCTGCCGCTCCCCGATGGCCGAGGCGGTGCTGCGGGCCGAGCTTGACCGGGCCGGCCTGGGCCGGGCCGTCACGGTGGACAGCGCGGGCACAGGTGACTGGCACGTCGGCAGCCGGATGGACCGCCGCGCCCGCGCCGAGCTGGCCCGCCGCGGGTACGACGGCGCGCCGCACCGGGCCCGGCAGGTCGAGCCCGCCTGGCTGGCGCAGCGCGACCTCGTGCTGGCCATGGACCGGCGCAACCTCGCGGACCTGCGCCGGATGGCCGGCGACGACCCCGCCGAACGCGCCCGGATCCGCCTGCTGCGCTCGTTCGACCCAGGCTCAGGCCCGGACGCGGAGGTCCCGGATCCGTACGACGGTAAGACCGCGTCGTTCGGGATGGTCCTGGACCTTATCCAGGCTGCGGCGCGCGGGCTGGCCGCGCAGCTCGGTCAGGCGCCGGCCGGGGACCGCCCGGCCCGCCGCGGCGGCCGCTGAGCGCGCCGGATGGACGCGGCCGACGCGATAGAGCGGCTCACCGGTGCCGCCGTCGCCGGGCTGCGTCCGATCGGCGGCCAGCATCTGTGGCGGCACTACCACGGGCGGCTGGCCGGCGGGCAGGAGATATTCGCCAAGATTTCCGAACGGCCGCTGGGTGACCTCTTGTACTCGGAGGCTAGCGGGCTGCGGTGGCTGGCCGACGCGGGCGCGGTGCCCGTGCCCGACGTGCTCGGCCGCGACCAGAACGCGCTCGTCCTGTCCTGGGTGCCGCCTGGCTCGCCCGGTCCGGCCGCCGCCGAGCGGTTCGGCCGTGAGCTCGCCCGGCTGCACGCGGCGGGGGCAGACGGCTTCGGCGCCCCGTGGCCGGGGTTCATCGCCAGCCTGCCGCTCGACAATGAGCCCGCGCGCGGCGCTGACGCCTGGCCGCGGTGGTACTCCGGCCGCCGGCTGCTGCCGTTCCTGCGCCACGCCGCCGACGCGGGCGCGTTGTCGCGGGCCGACGTCAGGCTGGTGGAGTCGGTGGCGGACCGGATCGGCGAGCTCGCCGGGCCCGCCGAGCCGCCCAGCCGCATCCACGGCGATTGCTGGTCGGGCAATGTGCTGTGGTCAGGCGGCCGCGGCTGGCTGATCGACCCGGCGGCGCACGGCGGCCACCGGGAAACCGACCTGGCCATGCTGGCCCTGTTCGGCGCGCCGCACCTGGACCGCATCCTCGCCGCCTACGCCGAGGCGTCGCCGCTGTCAGACGGCTGGCGGTCCCGGGTCCCGCTGCACCAGCTGCACCCGCTGCTCGTCCATGCCTGCCTGTTCGGCGGGGGTTACGCCGCGCCGACCCGCAGCGCCGCCCGCGCCGCTCTGCGCGCCTGAGGCGTCCTCAGCGCGTCACCGCTGGACGATGTCGGGCTGCTGGCCGGGCTCACCTGGCGGGCTGACCGGCGAGGCCTGAGGCGGCGGTCCGACCGTAGCGTGCGGACCCTGAGCCTCGGGAGCCAGCGGCAGGCTGACCCGGAACGTGGCGCCCCGGCCCGGCTCGGTGTCCACGGTCACCGTACCGCCGTGGGCGCTGACCAGCGCGGACACGATGGCCAGCCCGAGTCCGGTGCCGCCGGTGTGGCGCGCCCTGGTCTGGTCGGCGCGGTAGAACCGCTCGAACACCCGCTGCGCCTGGTCCGGGGACATCCCGGGCCCGTGATCGACGACCTCGAGGACGACCGCGGGGATCCGGTGACCCGGATCCAGCACTCCGGAACGGACGTGCACCTGGATCGGGGTTCCGTCCGGGGTGTGGGTCAGCGCGTTGCTCATGAGATTTCCGATGACCTGGCGCAGCCGCGCCTCGTCGCCGATGACCAGGAAGGCGGTGTCGTGCCCGACGGTGAGCCGCACCTCGCGGTCCGGTGCGATCACGCTGGCGTCCTGCACGGCGTCGGCGGCGAGCGCCAGCATGTCCACCGGGCGCTGCTCGAGCGGGCGCTGCTGGTCGATCCGGGCCAGCAGCAGCAGGTCGTCCACGAGTACGCCCATCCTGGTGGCCTCGGTCTCGACCCGGTTCATGATCCGGTCGAGGTCTTCGCGGGTGAGCTCTCCCTCGCTGCCGTTTGCCGCCACGCCGCCGCGCTGGCGGTAGTACTCGGCAAAGCCTTTGATCGCGGTCAGCGGCGTGCGCAGCTCGTGGCTGGCATCGGCCGCGAACTGCCGCATCCGGCTCTCGGACCGGCGGGCGGTCGCCTCGGACTCGGCCTGGGCGCTGAACGCGGCCTCGATGTGGGCGAGCATGATGTTGAGCGACCGGCCCAGGCTGCCGACCTCGGTGCGCGGATCGCGGTCGGGCACGCGGCGGCTGAGATCCCCGGCGGCGATGGCGCCCGCCGTCTGCTCGATCTCGGCCAGCGGCCGCATGCTGGCCCGGACCACGGCCACGCCGATGATGGCCAGTACGAGCACGACCACCCCGCCGACAATCAGATTGATGCTGACCAGCTGCCCGACGGTCTGGTTAACGTTGCCCAGGTCCTCGCCGACGAACAGAGTGCCGGAGACCATGCTGGGGGTGAGACCGGACGGCAGATTTTGCGACGGGTACTGCTCGGACACGGTCAGGACCCGCCATACACTGCCGCCGGCCTGTGCAGGCACGGTGACCAGCTTCCCCGAATTTGCCTTGAGCCAGGCGGCATTGGACGGGATGCTCGGCAGTTGGGTGGCTGCTGCGCTACTGCTGGGTGTCAGATGCTGGCCCGCCGGGATGAAGCCCTCAACGTATGGCCCGAGGGGGTTGACGGACAGGCTATCCGGCTTGACCCCGTTGAGTTCGAGGGTGTTATTGACGAAGTTGGCCACGGTGGTCAGTTCGTGGTCGGTCTTGTTGAGCAGGTAGCCGCGGAACACGAAGATGCCGGCGATGCTGATGCAGGCCAGCGCGGCGATCACGAGCGCGAGCAGCGCGGTGATCAGCTTGACTCGCAGCGGCGTGCGGGCGGCAAACCGGCTGAGGGCCTGCTGCGGGCCGCCCCCCGCCGATGTGGGCGGGGCCGCCGCGGACGTTGACGATGTGGCCATGGGATCGCTAGGAGGAAGGCAGCCTGAGCACGTACCCGACACCGCGCAGGGTGTGGATCAGGCGCGGCTCGACAGTGTCGACCTTGCGGCGCAGCACAGACACGTAGGACTCTACGATCCCGGTGTCACCGCGGAAGTCGTAGTCCCAGACGTGGTCCAGGATCTGCATCTTGGACAGCACCCGGTTGGCGTTGCTCATGAAGTAGCGAAGCAGCTTGAACTCGGTGGGGGAGAGCTGCACATGCCGCCCGGCCCGCCACACCTCGTGGATCTCCTCGTCCAGTTCCAGGTCGGCGAACTTCAGCCGCGGCGGTGGCTCGCTGCCGTCGCCGCGGGTGCGGCGCAGCACGGCGCGGATCCGTGCGATCACCTCTTCGAGGCTGAACGGCTTCGTCACGTAGTCGTCGCCGCCCAGGGTCAAGCCGCGGATCTTGTCCTCGGTGGAGTCCCGCGTGGTCAGGAACACGACAGGGATCCTTGCGCCGCCGCCGC
>DASXLW010000012.1:0-53582 GCA_036496025.1 Streptosporangiaceae bacterium | reverse complement strand
CCGCGTTCGAGGGATGGAACGACGCAGGTGAGGCCGCCAGCGGGGTGATCAGCCACCTGGGCGAGGAGTGGCACGCCAAGCCCGTGGCCGCCATGGACCCCGAAGACTTCTACGACTTCCAGGTCACCCGCCCCGTGGTGGAGATGTCGAAGGGGCACACCGAGCGCCTGGTCTGGCCGACCACGCGGTTCTCCGTGGCCAGGCCCCCTGGGGCTGACCGCGACATCGTGCTGGTCTACGGCATCGAGCCCAACATGCGCTGGCGGGCGTTCAGCGACGAGCTCGTGACCTCGTTCGCCGAGCTGAAGGTCGAGCTGGTTGTGCTGCTCGGGGCCCTGCTCGCCGACGCGCCGCACACCCGGCCGGTGCCGGTCTCCGCGGCCGCGTCCGACCCCCGGCTGGCCGAGGAGCTGAATGCTTCCCCGGTCGACTATAAGGGCCCGACCGGGATCGTCGGCGTGCTGGCGCACGCGTGCCGTGACGCGGGCATCCCGGCGGTCTCGCTGTGGGCGTCGGTGCCGCACTACGTGGCCCAGCCGCCTAGTCCCAAGGCCACCCTCGCGCTGCTGCGCGGCGTCGAGGACGTGCTCGACATGGCGTTGCCGCTCGCCGACCTGGGCGAGAAGGCGCGGGCGTGGGAGAGCGGCGTGGACGAACTCGCCCAGCAGGACACCGAGGTGGCGGACTACGTCCGCACGCTGGAGGAGTCGCAGGACGCGACGGACCTGCCCGAGGCCAGCGGGGACGCGATCGCCCGCGAGTTCGAGCGGTACCTGCGGCGCCGGGGCAACCCCGGCACCGGCCGCTGAACCCCGGGCGAGCCGAACCCGCTTCCAGGCGAGCTGAACCCGGTTACAGGGGAGGCCAGGGCACGGCCGGCCAGCCGTCCGGCGGGTAGGGATGCACCCGGTCCTCGAGGAGGATCTTGACCCGGTCCCTGGTGATGTCGATCTCATCGCGGGTCAGCAGCCCGGAGAGCTCGGTGCCGAGCTCGGCTCCGAGGGCGGTGTCGAGCTTGCGCAGGGCCTGCACGGCCCGGTCGGGCAGACGCCGGCCGCGCCACTGCCACAGCACGGTCCGCAGCTTGTACTCCTCGGCGAAGCAGACGCCGTGGTCGCAGCCGTACAGGTGACCGCCGCGGTCGGGCAGCAAGTGACCGATCTTGCGGTCGGCGTTGTTCACCACCGCGTCGAACACGGCCATCTGGCGCAGCGCGGCGTGATCGGCCCGGCGGGACAGCGCGATGATGTCCACATCCGGGTCGGCGTCGATCCACAGCTGGCACATGCCGGGCCCGAACGGCCCGTCTCGCATCACCGTGGGCGGCACCACGTCCCAGCCCGCCGCGCGGGATACCGCGTACGCCGCCACCTCGCGGCCCGCCAGTGACCCGGCCGGGAAGTCCCACAACGGCCGCTCCCCCGCCACCGGCTTGTACACGCACGTAGCCTCGGTGCCGTCGTGGCGTGCCATGCAGTACAGGGTGGCGTTCGAGGCCGCCACCAGCCTGCCCTCCACCTCGAGCGTGCCCTCGGTGAGCAGCTCGATCGCGCGCTCCTCGGACAGGCCAGTGGCGGGCTGGCGTGGCACCGGGGGTGCCTGACGTGCGCGCTTCCTGCTCTGCGGGCGCCTGCGCCCGCTGCCTGCCCGCGACTTGTTCGCCTCGGCGGACGGCTCAGTCATGGCCCGCCCGGTACCCGTTTTGCCTCGGGCACACGTGGCCTGCGGCGTCCAGCGGCAGCCCGCACAGCGGGCAGGGCGGCCGGCCCTGCGCGACGATCCGCAGCGCACGCTGGGCGAAGGCCCGCGCGGCCTGGGGTGTGAGCCGCACCCGCAGCACGGCGGGCCCGTCGGCCGGAATCTCGTCGGCCAGCGGCTCCATCGGCGACTCGGACTCCTCCTGCGCCTCGATCACCACGCGGTCCGACTCACCGTCCCAGGCCAGCGCGATGGCGCCGACCCGGAACTCCTCCATGAGCGGGAGGTCGAGCGGGCCGTCGTCCGCGGGTGTCCCGGCGCCGCCGGACGCCGGGCCGCCGGTTCGCCTGAGCACCTCGTCCAGCAGCTCATCCAGCCGCTCGGCCAGCTGCGTCACCTGGAACTTCTCCAGCGAGACGCTGGTGATCCGGCTGCCGTCGGTCGCCTGCAGGTAGAAGGTGCGCTCGCCCGGCTGGCCGACCGCTCCGGCCACGAACCTCTGCGGCGGGTCATACATGTAGAACGGCATGATCCCTATCCTTGCGCGCCGGTGGTAAGGACACGATCGGCCGCCTCGCGTTCGCCCGAGGGTGTCCCGCCCGAGCCCGCGCCGCCGCCGACCATGCCGTCGCTTTCCGCCCCCCGGCCCTCCGGGCCCGCCTGGCGGCGGATGAGCCCCGCCACATCGCCGCCGGTGTCATTCATTCGCAGCAGGAACGGCCGCAGCGGCGTGTACCTGATCACCGTGAGCGAGCACGGGTCGGCCTGGATCCGCTGGCACTGATCCAGGTGCAGGCCGAGCGCATCGGCCACAATCGCCTTGATCACGTCACCGTGTGAGCAGACCAGATAGCAGGCGCCGCGGCCGAGCCGGGCATTCCAGTCCCGGACCGCGCTGACCGCCCGGTGCTGCATGTCGAGCATGGCCTCGCCGTCCGGCCCGGGGAACCGCGCGCCGCTGGGATGCTGCTGCACCACGCGCCACAGCGGCTCCTTGGCCAGCCTCTTCAGCGGCTTGCCGGTCCAGTCGCCGTACTTGCACTCGCCGACACGCTCGTCATAGTGCAGCGGCACCTCCGGCCGGCCGGCCGCGATCGCGCCCGCGGTCTGGGCGCAGCGCTCCAGCGGGCTCGTGACGATCGCGTCCAGCGGCACCGGGGCCAGCCTGGCCCCCAGCGCCTGCGCCTGGGCGGTGCCGCGGTCGTCCAGCGCGATCCCGGGCGTCCAGCCGGACAGCACCGACCCGGTGACCGCCGTCAGGCCGTGCCGGACCAGGAGGACCAATGTCACGACCCTGACTCTACGGGGTGCGGTCCGGTGCGGATGACCAGACAGGGGCCTACGGGCCGCGGCCGCAGCGGTCAGCCCACGGGCAGCCCGAGCGCCCGGTCGCGGAGCTCGAACGTGACCGCGCCGAAGCTGACCCGGTCACCGCAGCGCACCGGCACGGCGTCGCGCACCCGCCACCCGTTGAGCCTGGTGCCGTTGGTGGATCCAAGATCGGTCAGCAGCCAGCCGTCCGCGCCGCGGGCCAGCCCCGCGTGCCGCCGGGACACCGAGATGTCCGCGATGACCAGATCGCAGTCCGGGTCCCGGCCGATCGTGAACCTGGCCTGGTCACCGGCCGGGAACAGCAGTCTCGGCGGATCGCAGGCCCGCCGCGCCGAGGCGACTACGGCCTCCCGCAGCGCCGAGACCGCCGCCGCCAGCCGCGGGCGCAATCGGTTCCAGTCCGCCCCGCGGTGCCACCGCGGCCCCCCGAGATCGCTGAACAGGTCGGCCAGCTCGCCGCGGTCCCGGGCCCCGAGGGCGGTTTCCATCCGGCTGACGAAGGTGTTCTGCGACAGCTGGCCCGCCGCGAACCGCTCCCGCAGCGCCGCCACGGCCTCCTCGCGCTCGGCGTCCGAGGCACGGAGCGGAGGCTGGGGCGGCTCGGATCCGCTGACGGTCCCGGCCATGACCACATTGTCCCCCGCCGCGCGCCGCAACGCTACACGCCGGCCTGGCGGGCGGCCGCGCGTAGGCTGACCGCCATGTCCATCGCGGATGCGGAGCAGGCGGCGGACCGGTCAGCCGACGTGTTCGGCCAGTTCTGCGCGGCGGGCCTGTGGCCCGGCCTCGGCCGCAGCCTGGCCGCGCAGCTGCCCGCAGCGGGGATCACCGGGCCGGAGCAGGTCAGCCCGGCCCGGCTGCAGAAGCTGGACGGGGTGGGGCCGAAACGGGCCCAGCGCCTCGCGGCCGCCTTCGAAGACGCGCTGCCCAGTTACGACACGGCCGAGGTGCTGGTTTCCTGCCGGGTTCCGGCCAGGTACGCCGCTCCCGCGGTCGGCTACCTCGGCAAGAGCGCCGCCATCCGGCTCCGCGAAGACCCCTGGCTGCTGCTCTCACTCCCGCAGATCCAGCCCGACCAGGCCGACTGGTTCGCCCGCCGGCTGCTCGGCGACCAGGCTCACCCGCAGGACCCACGTCGCGGCCGCGCGCTCGTCGTGTACCTGCTGACCCGGGCTGCCCGGGACGGTCACACCGCGGTTCCGGCCGATGTGATCTTGCAATCGGTGAGCAGGTTCCGCATCGACGATCCCGCCGCGGGGGTGGCCGCGGCGGTCGAGGACGGGAGCGTCCTCCCGTTCGGCGAGCCCGGGCCCGAGCCCGAGGCTGAGCCCGGCGCCCCGGCCGGCCAGTCCGCGGTCGTGCTCGCCCTGGCCCGGTACGCGCTCGCCGAGGAGGCCATAGCCGAGGGCCTGGCCCGGCTGGCCGCGACCGCCGAGCCCCTGACCGGAGCGGACGCCGGCGACCAGCGAACCGGGACCGGGAAACTCGTACCGAACGGCACGGACGGCGAGGCCATCGCGCTGGACGAGGCCCAGCGCGGTGCGGTCGCCGCCGTGGCCGACCACGGGGTCACCGTGCTGGCCGGCGGGCCGGGAACCGGCAAGAGCCGAACCGTCGCCGCCGTCGTGTCGCTGGCCGCGGAGCGGGGGCTGCAGGTCGCACTGGCCGCCCCCACCGGGCGCGCGGCCAAGCGGCTGGAGGAGCTGGCCGGCGCGCCCGCCACCACGTTGCACCGGCTGCTCGGCGCGCAGGGCCGCAGCCGGGGTGAGCCGGCCGACGGCCGGCGGGCCGGGGAGCCGGCCTGGGTCTTCACCCGGAACGAGGAATGGCCGGTGGACGCGGACGTCGTGGTGGTGGACGAGTCTTCGATGCTGGACGCGGAACTCGCCGCCGCCCTGGTCGAAGCCTGCGCCGACGGCACCAGGCTGCTGCTGGTGGGCGACCCGGCGCAGCTGCCCTCGATCGGCGCCGGCCGGGTGCTGGCCGACACCATCGACTCCGGTGCTGTCCCGGTCACCGAGCTGACCACCCTGTACCGGCAGCGTGCGGGCGGGGTGATCGCGCGGCTGGCCACCGCCGTGCGCGGCGGCGAGCTTCCCCGGATGGACAGCGCCGCGGCCGGGCACGAGGCGGTCGTCGTGCCGGTCCGCGGCAGCCAGCAGGCCGCGCTGCGGGTGACGCAGCTCGTCACCGATTCGATCCCCCGCGCGCTCGGCATCATCCCGGCCGACATCCAGGTCGTCACGCCGGTGCACAAGGGGCCGGCCGGCACCATCGAGCTGAACCGGGCGCTCAAGGCGATGCTCAACCCGGGACCGGGCGCGCACGGCGGGTTCGATCCCGGCGACCGGGTGGTAGCGGTCGCCAACCACATCGACGAGGGGTTCGCCAACGGCGAGGTCGGCACGGTCAGCGGGCCCGCCGACGAGGGGCTCGTGATCACGTTCGCCGACGTCCCGGTCATCGTCCCCGGCAAGCTGCTCAGCGACCTGCGGCACGGCTGGGCCATGACCGTGCACCGGGCCCAGGGGTCCGAGTGGCCGGCCGTGGTGGCGGTGTTCCCGGCCGAAGCCACCGGGATGCTGTCCCGGCCGCTGGTCTACACGGCGCTGACCCGGGCGCAGCGGCACCTGTCGGTGGTGCACGGCGCGGGCCCGGCCCTGGCCCGGGCGGTCCGGACCATCGGCGAGCGCCCCCGGCAGACCCGCCTCGCCGGCCTGCTCGGCTGAGCCCGTGGTGGTCGGTGGCACATGGCCGACACGGGGGGTCGGTGACGGTACATCGATCTTGGCCGCCCCGGTGGTGTCCGGCGGTCCGGGCGGCCGCCGGCCTGCGCCCGTTGGGGAGCCGGGTCCTTCTACGCGCCCATCGCGTGCACGCCGCCGTCGACGTGGACGATCTCGCCGGTGGTGGCGGGGAACCAGTCCGACAGCAGCGCCACGCAGGCCTGGGCGGCCGGGCCGTGGTTGGTGATGTCCCAGCCGAGCGGCGCGCGCTCCTCCCAGAACGGCTCGAACCGCTCGAATCCCGGGATGCTCTTGGCGGCCATGGTGCGCAGCGGCCCGGCGGCCACCAGGTTGACCCGGATCCGGTGGCCGCCCAGATCCCGGGCCAGGTAGCGGGCGCAGGATTCCAGGCCGGCCTTGGCCACGCCCATCCAGTCGTAGCCCGGCCAGGCCACGCTGGCGTCGAAGTCGAGGCCCACGATCGACCCGCCGCCGTCCATCAGCGGCAGCGTGGCCACCGCCAGCGCCTTGAGCGAGTACGTGGACACCTGCAGCGCGGCCGACACGTCCTCCCACCCGGCGGACAGGAAATTGCCGCCCAGCGCGTTCTGCGGCGCGTTGGCGATCGCGTGCACCACCCCGTCCAGCCCGTCGGCGTGCTCGCGGACCCGCGCGGGCAGCGAGTCGAGCTGCGCGGTGTCCGTCACGTCCAGCTCCAGCACCGGCGGCGGGTCGGGCAGGCGCTTGGCGATCCGCTCCACCAGGGTCATCCGGCCGAAGCCGGTGAGGATGAGCCTGGCTCCCTGCTCCTGCGCGATCCGCGCTACGTGGAAGGCGATCGAGGAGTCGGTGAGCACGCCGGTGACCAGGATCCGCTTGCCCTCGAGTAGGCCCATTGGTCTTCCTCCCGTCAGTGGCCCATGCCGAGGCCGCCGTCCACCGGGATCACCGCGCCGGTGATGTAGCCGCCGTCCTCGCTGGCCAGGAACGCGACCACCCCGGCGACCTCGTCCGCGGTGGCGTAGCGCGCCAGCGGGATGCTGGCCATGATGTCCTTCTTGCGCTCTTCGGGCAGTGCGGCCGTCATGTCGGTGTCCACGAAGCCGGGGGCCACCACGTTGGCCGTGATGTTGCGCGGGGCGAGCTCGCGGGCCAGCGAACGGGCCAGGCCGACCAGGCCGGCCTTGGACGCCGCGTAGTTGGCCTGGCCGGGCGAGCCGAGCAGGCCGACCACCGAGGACAGGAAGATGAGGCGGCCGCGGCGCTGGCGCATCATGCCGCGCACCGCCCGCTTGGCCACCCGGTAGGCGCCGGTGAGGTTGGTGTCCACCACCCCGGTGAAGTCCTCTTCTTTCATCAGCGCGAGCAGCTGGTCCTGGGTGATCCCCGCGTTCGACACGAGAACCTCGACCGGTCCGTGCTCCGCCTCCGCCTGCGCGAAGGCCGCGTCCACCGACGCCGCGTCGGTGACATCGCAGCGGACCACGCTCAGCCCCGGCACCGGGTCGCCGGAGCGGGACGTCACCATGACCTGGTCGCCGCTGGCCGCGAGCCTGCGCGCGATGGCCAGGCCGATGCCCCGGTTTCCGCCCGTCACCAGAACGGATCGGCTCACTGGGCTGGCACCTCCTCGGCTCGGCAGGGTCTCGACATCCTCGCGAGCGTACCCGTCACCGGGGTGGGATAGGTTGCCTGTCGTGGATCAGAGCTCACAAATCCCGGCCGCGGACCGGATCGATCCCGAGTTCGCCGCCCTGCCGCTGCGCGCGCTGGCTGACGCCGCGCTGCAGCGGGCGGCCGATCTCGGGGCCCAGCACGCCGACTTCCGCGCCGAGCGGGTGCGCGGGCAGCGGATCCGGCTGTCCGACGCCCGCCTGGAGACCCTGCTGGACGCCGATGACGTCGGCCTGGCCGTCCGGGTGGTGGTGGACGGCGTGTGGGGGTTCGCGGCGACGGTAGACCTCACGCCCGAGGCGGCCGCGCGCACCGCGGAGCAGGCGGTCGACGTGGCCAGGGTGGCCGCGCCGATCGCCGCGGAGCGGATCGAGCTGGCCGACGAGCCGGGGCACGGCGAGGTGACCTGGATCTCGTCCTACGTCACCGACCCGTTCGACGTCAGCGTCGGGGAGAAGATCGCGTTGCTCGGGCAGTGGAGCGGGGAGTTGCTCGCCCACGAGGGGATCGACCACGTGGACGCCGGGCTGCACGCGGTCAAGGAGTGCAAGTTCTACTCCGACGGGGTGACCACCGCGCTGCAGCAGCGGGTCCGGCTGAACCCGGCGGTCACCGCCGTCTCGCTGAGCCC
The DNA here is from genome assembly GCA_036496025.1 of Streptosporangiaceae bacterium. Lineage (GTDB taxonomy): Bacteria > Actinomycetota > Actinomycetes > Streptosporangiales > Streptosporangiaceae > PALSA-505. Next base: position 45,521 of record DASXLW010000012.1, on the reverse strand, counting down.
CGACGGCAGGTTCGAGACCATGCGCACGCTGGCCCCGCCGGCTGGCCGCGGCTATGAGTACCTGACCGGCACTGGCTGGGATTTCGCCGGGGAACTGGCCCGGATGCCCGGCCTGCTGGCGGAGAAGGTGGCCGCGCCCTCGGTGCAGGCCGGCCGGTACGACCTGGTGATCGAGCCGTCCCACCTGTGGCTGACCATCCACGAGTCGATCGGCCACGCCACCGAGCTGGACCGCGCGCTCGGCTACGAGGCCGCCTACGCCGGCACCTCGTTCGCCACTCCCGACCAGCTGGGCCGGCTCCAGTACGGCTCCCCGGTCATGCACGTGACCGGGGACCGGACCACGGAGCACGGGCTGGCCACGATCGGCTACGACGACGAGGGGGTGGCCGCGCAGTCCTGGGACCTGATCGCCGGCGGCGTGCTCGCCGGCTACCAGCTGGACCGGCGGATCGCCCGGGCGACCGGCGCCGGCCGGTCCAACGGCTGCGCTTTCGCCGACTCCCCCGAGCACATGCCGCTGCAGCGGATGGCGAACGTGTCACTGCAGCCGGCCGCGGGCGGCCCGTCGGTGGATGAGCTGATCGCCGGGGTGGAACGCGGCATCTACATCGCCGGCGACAAGAGCTGGTCGATCGACATGCAGCGGTACAACTTCCAGTTCACCGGCCAGCGCTTCTACAAGATCGAGAACGGGCGGCTGGCCGGCCAGCTCCGCGATGTCGCCTACCAGGCGGTCACCACCGAGTTCTGGAACGCCATGGAAGCGGTCGGCGGGCCGCAGACCTACGTGCTCGGCGGCGCGTTCAACTGCGGCAAGGGCCAGCCGGGTCAGGTCGCGCCGGTCAGCCACGGCTGCCCGGCCGTGCTGATGCGCGGCATCCGGATCCTGAACACCGCCGAGGAGGCAGCATGACCGTCAGTGGCGAGGGGGGGTACTCGCCGCAGCGCAGCGTGGAGCGCGCGCTGGCCGCGGCCCGCAGCGAGGACTGCATCGTGATCGCTGAGGAGAACTCCTCGGCCAACCTGCGGTGGGCGGGCAACACGCTGACCACCAACGGGGTGTCGCAATCCCGCCGGCTCACGGTCATCGCGGTGCGGCGCAAGGGCGATGAGGCGACAGCCGGCGTGGTGTCCAGGTCGGGCGTGCGGGAAGATCAGGTCGAGGAGGTCGTGCGGGCGGCCGAGCAGGCGGCGGAGCAGAGTTCCCCGGCCGAAGACGCCCAGCCGCTGCTCGGGCCGGGCAGCCCGGACGCTTCAGGGTCCGCCGGGCACTGGGACGACCCGGTCAGCCGGACCGAGATCGGGGAGTTCCGCGGCTTCACCCCGGCGCTGGGGCACGCGTTCGAGGCGGCCGCGGGCCGTGACCAGAAGCTGTACGGCTATGCCGAGCACGACTTGTCCTGCTTGTTCCTCGGCACGTCGAGCGGGCTGCGGCTGCGCCATGACCAGCCGTCCGGCAAGGTCGAGCTGAACGCGAAGTCCGCGGGTTTCGCGCACTCGGCCTGGGTCGGCACCGGCAGCCGCGACTTCACCGACGTGGACGTGACGGCCATGGACGCCAGCCTGGCGCAACGGCTCGAGTGGGCCAGGCGCCGGGTCGAGCTGCCGGCCGGCCGGTACGAGACCCTGCTGCCACCCGGGGCCATGGCTGACCTGCTCACCTATATGTACTGGTCGGCCGGGGCCAAGGACGCGCTCGACGGGCGGACGGTGTTCAGCAAGCCCGGCGGCGGCACCCGGGCGGGCGAGCAACTGGCCAACCTGCCCGTGACCCTGCGCAGCGACCCGGCGGCGCCCGGCCTGGAATGCGCTCCGTTCGTCATCGCGCACGCCTCCAGCCGGGACTCCTCGGTGTTCGACAACGGGCTGGCCCTGCAGCCCACCGACTGGATTCGCGAGGGGAAGCTGTCGGCGCTGCTGCAGACCCGCTACTCCGCGCAGCTGTCCGGCCTGCCGGTCACGCCCGCGATCGACAACCTGATCCTCGAGCCCGCGGCACCCGGCCCGGCGACGCTGGACGAGATGGTGACCAGCACCCGCCGTGGCCTGCTGCTCACCTGCCTGTGGTACATCCGGGAGGTTGACCCGCAGACGCTGCTGCTCACCGGGCTTACCAGGGACGGCGTGTACCTGGTGGAGAACGGCGAGGTCACCGGTGAGGTGAACAACTTCAGGTTCAACGAGAGCCCGGTGGGGATGCTGCACCGGCTGGCCGAGGTAGGCCGGTCCGGGCCCGCGCTGCCTCGTGAGTGGAGCGACTATTTCACCAGGGTCGCCATGCCGCCCGCGCGCGTCGAAGACTTCAATATGTCGTCGGTGAGCCAGGCCAACTAGCCGGGGACACGGCCCGGCCCGGCCGGAAGCCGGGGCCTCAGGTGTCCTCGAGCCGGAATCCGACCTTCAGTCCCACCTGGAAATGGGCGATCTCGTCGTCCACGATCTGGCCGCGGATCTGCGTCACCTCGAACCAGTCCAGGTGGCGCAGCGTCTGCCCGGCGCGGCGCAGCGCGTTGTGCACGGCCGGCTCGATGCCGTCGGGAGAGGTGCCGACGATCTCGGTCACCCGGTAGGTGCGATCTGCCATGTCTCCTCCACGTGCTTGATCGGTTCCTGCGCCGCCGTACCCTACTCTTCCCCGCGCGCCGCGGCGTGTCAGGTACTGAAGGTCTCCGGTGCCGACGCCCCGCGATGTTCGGCATGCGGACAAAACACCGAAATTTTTTCTTCCCGCTCGTGTCGGCCGACTTGGACGCTTTCCGTAACCAGGCATAGCGTGGGGGACGTGAGGATGGTTCACCGGACGCGCCGCCAGGACGTCTCGCTGGTTACGGATGCGCAGCGGCCGATGTCCGAGGACATCGCTTTCCGTGAGCGCAGATACCTGGTGATGATGGGAATCCGCGTTGTCTGCTTCGTGGTGGCCATCCTCCTGTTCGTCGCGCACGCGGGCTGGGTGGCCGCGATTCCGGCCGTCGGTGCCATCGTGATCCCTTATTTTGCGGTGGTATTTGCTAATGGCGGGCGAGAGCCGAGCAGCACCCGGGGGCTGCGGCCCTATGAGCCCAACCTGCCGGAGCGGTACTCGGGCCCTTCACCGGACCCGTCACGTTCCGCCACTAGTGGTTCGGCGACGACTTCAGCCGCTGACGGCGTGCCCTTCCCGCGGTCCGATGAGCGGAATGACTACGGAACGCAATCTACCGGCGGGTAACCGACTGATCTGCGGAGACGTCCGCCCTATCGGCGCGGCGCTAGCCTTATAGCCAGGTCTTGACACGAGCCTGGGGTCTTCCGTGTAACATGCATACCGGTGCTCTGGTCCCCCGTCGGGGCACCACTGCCGGCGTTCCGGGCCCCCGTCGGAACGCCGATGAATGCGACGCCGGGTGGTTTGCCCCCGTAGCCACCCGGCGTCGCTCTATGCTCGGGCCCTTTGGGCCCTCGCCGGGGGCTCGCAGTGTTTTCCCGGGGGGATACCCCCGGACCCCCCGGTCGCCATATGCTCTCGCTCCTCGGAGTGCTTTCCTCTAGGGGTACTCCGGATCTTTGCGGGGCCAAGCGATACGGGAAGCGTTGGGGCCGCGGATTATGGCGATGCGAATGCTTCGCGCTCGTTCTGGGGGGGTCGCGCGGGGGGGCGGCGGGCCTGGGTGCTCGGTCGGGGGCTATTCGGTCTTGCGGAACTCGATGATTGCGACCATGAGCATCCCCAGGCCTATGGCCGCCACGATGGCCAGCGATAGCCACACGGGGACCGGCCAGCCTGCCCAGGTGATGCCTGGCGCCAGCTGGTGTACGGCGAGCGGGTTGAGGTTCAGGTGGCTGAACACGGCTTGCCGCATCGGGTCGACGATGTAGGTCAGCGGGTCGAACCTGGTCAGAACGGCCAGCCAGGCCGGCAGGCCGGTCAGCGGGTACAGCGCCCCGGACAGGAAGAACAGCGGCATGACCAGCATCTGAGTCAGCGCCATGAAGGCCTGGATCTGCTTGATCCGGGCCGCCATCATCACGCCGAACGCGGTCAGCGTGAACGACAGCAGCAGCAGCTCGCCGATGAGCGTGAGCATCAGGACCGGGTTGTAGGGCACGTGCGCGAACCCGGCCAGGATCAGGAACACGATGCCCTGGAGCGTCGCCACGGTCGCGCCGCCCAGGCACTTGCCTACGACCAGGGCGGCCCGGCTCACCGGGGCGACCAGCATCTCGCGCAGGAAGCCGAACTCGCGGTCCCACACGATCGAGGCGGCCGAGAAGATGGCGGTGAACAACACCGACATGGCCAGCACGCCCGGGTAGATGAAGGTCTTGAAGTCCACGCCGGACGGCAGGCCGTGACTGGCCAGCGCAGACAGGCCGGTACCCAGCACGAACAGGAAGAGCACCGGCTGGATGAGCCCGGTGATCAGACGCAGCCGGTCGCTGCGGAACCTGATCAGCTCACGGCGCCAGACGATCGCCGCCGCCCGCAGATCCTGGCGGATGTTCGGCTCGGGAACCAGCACCCGGATGGTCTCGCTGAGCTCCCTGCCGCCCGTGTCGGCGGGCGCGGTGACCTCGGTGGCCATGCCGGTCACCCCCTCCTTCGCCAGGCGTTGACCATCGTCCGCATGCGGTCGGTGCCCGAGGCCTCGGCGTCGCGGATGGTCTTGCCGGTGTAGGACATGAATACGTCGTCAAGCGAGGGCTTGGATACGCTGACCGACTGGATCGGCACGGCCAGCTCGGCGAACAGCCGGGGCACGAACTGCTCACCGGACGGCACCGAGAACGTGACCGCGCCATCGTGCATGGCCGCGCCGAGGCCGAAGGTGGTGGCCAGCGCCTCGATCGCCGCCGGGTCGTCAGCGGTCTGAATCTGCACCCGGTCCTCGCCGACGCTCGCCTTCAGTGCCTCGGGCGTGTCGATCGCCACGATCTTGCCGTGGTCGATGATCGCGATCCGGTCGCAGTTCTCCGCCTCGTCCATGTAGTGCGTGGTCAGGAAGATCGTGATGTCCTCGCGGCGCTTCAGGTCGTTGATGTACTCCCAGATCGACGAGCGCGTCTGCGGGTCGAGTCCCACGGTCGGCTCGTCCAGGAACAGCACCCGGGGAGCGTGCAGCAGCCCCCGGGCGATCTCCAGCCGGCGCTGCATGCCGCCGGAGTAGGTGCTGACCAGGCTGTTGCGCCGATCCCAGAGGTCCACCATCTCCAGCACCTGGCGCATCCGGGGCGCGACGGCCTTCTTCGGGACCGCGTACAGGTCCGCGTGGAACTCCAGGTTCTGCGCTCCGGTCAGGTAGGTGTCCAGCGTGGTGTCCTGGAAGACCAAGCCGATATTCCGCCGGACCCTGTCCCGGTCCCTGGTGACGTCGTACCCGGCGACGGTGGCGCTGCCCGAGGTCGGGATGGCGAGGGTGCACAGGATCTTGATCGTGGTGGACTTGCCGGCCCCATTGGGCCCCAGGAAGCCGAACGTCTCCCCGGACCTGACCTCGAAATCGATCCCCCGTACGGCCTCGATCTCGCCGTAGCGCTTGGTCAGTCCGCTGACCCGGACAGCGGGCTGGCCGTCCGGCGATGCCCCGCCGGGGCGGCCGGTATCACCGGCCCGCGCCGGCGGGGCACTTGCTGTCGGCTTGGCCGTCACTCCCGCTGCCTCCTCGGTTTGTCTCCGAGACTAGTCGCGCTCATCCCGGGCCGCGTCGGCGCCGCGGGCCGGCTCACCCTGGCCGGCCTCGCCGGTGTCGTCGTCAGCGGCGAGGATCCGGTACAGGCTGCGACGGGTGTTCTTCAGGATGCCCTGCGCCTCCGCGATCTGCGCGTCGGAACCCGCCTGCGTCACCTGCATGGCCGCCATCGCGAGCTGCCCGATCAGGCCCCGCATCTCGCGGACCGATCCGTGCTCCCGGCCGGCCACGACTTCCCAGGGCGCGTTCACCTCGTCGGCGTGCTCGGCGATGTACGAGCGGCCCTCCTCGGTGAGGGCGAACCCGCTGCGCCCGCCTTCCATGGTCACGGCGCTGATCAGGCTCTCGTCCTCAAGCTGCTGCAGAGCCGGGTAGACCGACCCCGGACTCGGCTGCCACACTCCCCCGCTGCGCGAGGCTATCTCCTGGATGATCTGGTAGCCGTTCCTCGGCTCCTCGGCGAGCAGGGCCAGTGCCGCCGCGCGCACGTCTCCGCGCCGTACCCGGGGCCTGCGCCGGGGCTCTTCTCCCATCCAGAACCGCTTGCCCCGCCCCGGGCCGGGTCCGAACGCCATGAACGGCGGAGGTCCGTGGTGCCGCCCGCCCCAGGGCCCGCCACGCTCATGGATTTGGATCTCTTCTTCGTCGTCGAACGGCTCGGGTGGCCCCTCGATGTGCCGCTCGCGGGGCGGACCGTGCCGCTTGACCGGCCTGCTCCGTCGCGAGGCGCCGCGCCGCGGCCAGTCGTCTTCTTCGTGCATCATCTGCGTGATCTCCTCTGTCTCTCCGGGATGTCGATGCTCGTAACTGTTCTCCGATACCCCGCATACTGTTCTGATAGCTCAAAGATATATCGGTATAAGTCGCAGAGCAAGTCCCGGACGACAGCAATGAGCCGGGCAGCCGGGATGTCCGGCCGCCCGGCAGGGATGAACTCGGGAGAGGCGGGCTGCCGCCCGTTGTGTTCAGCCGATGGGCAGGCGGTACTCGCGGCGGACGCTGGAGCCGAGCCGGGAGATGTCCGCGCCGTAGACGTGCAGCGAAATCGTCACGTCGGCGCCGCTGTTGCGCACCCGGTGGATGTCGCCGGGCGGGGCGAACCCGCTCACCTGCCCGGTGGTGCACTCGGCCACGCCGGCCGGCACCAGGCGGCGGCCACCGTCGGCGAGCTCGAATAGTTCCTCGCGCTGGATTCCCTGGAGCACGCCGGACACGCACCAGGCGACATGGTCGTGCGCCGGCGTGACCTGACCGGGAAGCCACACCACAGCCACGATGGAGAAAGAACCGTCGGGCGCGGTGTGCAGCAGGTGACTGCGGTACCCGGCCGGGTCCCCCTGGCGCTGGGCCTCGGTGAGGATGTCCGGGCCAGGCAGGTGCAGGCGGAGCTGCCCGGCGACCATCTGGGCGGTCCGGGCCCAGTCGCCGCCCTCGCGCACGGCGGCGCGGACGGCGCTCACAACGTCGGAAAGTCCTGCTGCGGTGGCGGAGGCGGGGCTGGCGGTCGTCATGGCTCCCAATCTAGGAACCGGCAGCTCATAGGTCTAATGCCAATAAACTCCGTCATCCATAGACGTCATTGATGAGTATCCCAGCGATGCGGTTCTACTCGTCACGATCGCGATCCCATCCGGCCGCGAGTTCGCTGATCCGGGCCGCCGTGGCCGCCAGCGGGTGGCCCTGTGCCACCGCCACCCCGAGCAGGTAGGCGGTGAGCGGCGCGGCCGGCCGGTCGACCTGGTGCGCCACGTCCCTGGCCATGTCGAGGATGACCCGGGCGTCGACCGAGCCGGCCGGCACGTCGAATTCGAGGCACACGACCTCGGTCCAGTCCTCCAGCACGCTCATCGCCGCACCCTCCTGCGCTCATTGCGGCACGCCCGGCCCCGGCCCGGCGGGATCGCCGGACCAGGCACGTGCCCGACGCACATCATCCTCCGTGTCGCAGTCCAGCCACGCCGGCGGTCCCGGCTGACCCGGCGACGGCCCGAGAATGACAGGTGACAGCGGGCCCAGCAGCCCGCGCAGCGAGCCGCCCCGGTAGCCGCTGCTGGCCGCCCGCAGCGCCGCGGTCGGCCAGCAGCCGGCCAGCCACTGCGGCCTGCCACTGTCGTCGGCCAGCACGGCGCCGGCGGCCGGGCGGGCTCCCGCGGCCGCAGCCAGCAGCGAAGTCAGGTGCCCGGCCCGGATGAAGGGCAAGTCCGCGGCGAGCACCAGGACCCACGGCGCGGACACCTCGGCCAGCCCCCGGCGCAGCGCGGGCACCGGCCCGGATCCCGGAGGGTCTTCGCGCACCACCCGCAGCCGCCCGGCCGTGAGCACCAGCCCGGGCCGGGGCGGGCCGACCACGACCACCACCCGGGCGCCGGCCGCGGCCGCGGCCGCGGTCACCGAGGCGAGCAGGCTGCGCTCGCCCACCACGAGCGCGGGCTTGTCGGCGCCTCCCAGCCGCGACGCGCGCCCGCCGGCCAGCACGACCGCATCGACCTCAAGGCCAGGGACATCCGAACGGCACACGGCCGGGCCGTCACCCGATGAGCCAGCGCCTGGCGCGGCGCGGCCTTCGGGGCCGTGCACCAGGCTCAGCCGCCGATGGCCGACATCGGGCGATCCGGCTGCAGGAACGACGGGTTGTCGATGCCGTGCCCCGCCCGCTTCGCGGCCACCGCGCGACGCCACCGCTCGGCCAGGTCAGCGTCGTCGGCTCCGGCCCGCATCGGGCCGCGCAGGTCGCTTTCCTCCCGGGCGAACAGGCAGTTGCGCAGCTGGCCGTCCGCGGTAAGCCGGACCCGGTCGCAGGATCCGCAGAATGGGCGGGTCACCGAGCCGATGATGCCTACCCGGGCCGGTCCCCCGTCGACCAGGAACGACTCGGCCGGTGCCGAGCCGCGCGCGTCCGGGTCGTCGGGCGTGAGCACGAAACCCGCGCCCAGCGCGGTGAGGATCTCCTCGGCGGTCACCATGTTCTCGCGCCGCCAGCCGTGCTGGGCATCCAGCGGCATCTGCTCGATGAACCGCACCTGATAGCCGTGCGCCAGGCAGAATCGCAGCAGCTGCGGCGCTTCGTCGTCGTTGATGCCGCGCATCAGCACCGCGTTGACCTTGACCGGCGAAAGCCCGGCGTCGGCGGCCGCGTCCAGGCCGGCCAGCACCTCGGGCAGCCGGTCCCGGTGAGTCAGCGCGCGGAACGTCTCGGGGCGCATCGTGTCGAGGGACACGTTGACCCGGTTCAGGCCGGCCCGCCGCAACGGCCGGGCCAGCCGGGCTAGCCCGATCGCGTTGGTGGTGAGCGATATCTCGGGACGCGGCGCGAGCCCGGCCGTGCGCTCGACGATCCCCGTGAGTCCCCGCCGCAGCAGCGGCTCGCCGCCGGTGAAGCGGATCTCGCGAATGCCGAGCTGCTCGACGCCGATCCGGATCAGCCGGATTACCTCGTCGTCGGTGAGCAGCTCTGGCTTGGGCAGCCAGTCGAGGCCCTCGGCCGGCATGCAGTAGGCACAGCGCAGGTTACACCGGTCGGTGAGGGAAACGCGCAGGTCAGTAGCCATCCGGCCGTACGCGTCGGCGAGCACGTCTGTACCTCCCTGCGCAGCAGTTCACCAGCCCCGCACCGCACCAGCCTACGTGGCCTGCCCAGGTCTGCCTGCATTACGCGCCGGGGGGCGTCGGCGCACCGGATAGCTGGAATATTAGAACAGAGTTTCGCGCAGCTGGCCGGAACCGCTATTCTGTCTTACATGGACACCGTGCAGGCCACTGCGGTGCGGACCCACTATCAGGGCCGCCCCGGTCGGCGGGCCATCGTGATCACCAACCTGGCGGACCTGCGCGGGGCCCCGCACGGCACGGTGACGCTGCCGCTGCGCCTGTACTGGAGCGGTCCCAGTCCCGCGTTCGATCTCGACGATACAGACCTGTGCAGTTGGCTGTATGAGATTGTCCTGCGGGAAGCGGCGGACCCAGAAGAGCTGACCACTTACCTCAACGGCGACAAGCTGGTCGAGGTCTGGCCCCGGCTGTTCCTGCCCAAGGACGTGCGCCGCGCCTGGGAGGAGCATCACCCGGCGCTGCGCGCCGCGGCGGCGTCAGCCGTTGGCTGATGGGCATGGACGACCTGCACCGTCAGGTGGCCCAGGTCGCCCTCGATGCGGCGGCTGAGCACGGGTTCGCGCTGGCGGGCGGCAACGCCCTGCTGGCGCATCAACTCGGCAACCGCCCCACCTACGACGTGGACCTGTTCACCAACCGGGCCGATGGGGTCGGGGCTGCCGCCGACGGCGTGGAGGCGGCCCTGCGGGCCGCGGGTTTCCGCGCCGATCGGGTAGACAAAACGGCCGGACTCACCGGCATCTTCGGTTCGGAGATGGGGGCGGGCCTGGCCGAGTGGATCGTGATCGCTGCCGACGGCCGGCAGATGACCTTGCAGATGGCTCACTTCGACCGTGGCCGTGAGCCGGTCGTCATGGAGATCGGCCCGGTTCTCGACCTTGAGGATGTACTGGGCGGAAAGACCAACGCGCTGGCTTCCAGGCTCGAACCGCGCGACTACGTTGACACCGCCACCGCGCTTGAACGCTACCGCCCGGCCCAGCTCATCGGCTTCGGCAAACGCATCGACCCGGGTCTGCGGGACCAGGACTACGTCGATGCCGGCCGCCGTCTGGATGAGCTCAGCGACCGGCGGTTCACCGCGTTCGGGCTCCGCTTTCGTGACATCGCCCGGGTGCGGGAACGCTTCGCGACCTGGCCGCGAACGGTCGCAGAGGCGGCCCGGCAACAGGCCACGGAGCGGCAGTACGGGACCGCCGGGCGGCCGGGGCAAGCCGAACGCAGCATTGAAGCCGACGGCGAGCCCAACGTCGAGTCCTAGCCAGGCAGGACAGGCTGGGAAGGGTCAGCCGGGGGCCAGCAACTGCCGTCCCCCGGGCCCGGCGGCGGCGTGAATAACCTTCCCGGTCGCGGCCTCCCCCAGAATTCCTGATCACCCTGCACGGCGAGTCTCCCCGATCAGGCCGTCCGGGCCTTTTATAGTGCCGGCGGGACTTGATGATCTTTGCTCCGCCGGCGGAAGTGAGCGAATCATGGGCCGATTCGGGAAACGGACGGTGCTTTCAGCCGTCGCGAGCGGCGCGGTGATCGCGCTGCCCTGCGCGGCACTGGCATCGGCTTCGGGCCCCCGGGCCGTCGAGAACTCCTCCAGGGACACGGCCGTCACGACCAGCGCAGCCGACACGACCAAGGCGACGCCGGACCAGACGATCAGCTATCACGGCTACCAGCTGCGGGTGCCCGCGTCGTGGCCGGTGTATCACCTGGGGCACGACCCATCACGGTGCGTCCTGTTCAACCGGCACGCGGTCTACCTGGGCCGTCCGGGTACCAACCAGCGCTGTCCGGCGCACGCGTTCGGTAAGACGGAGGCTGTGCTGGTCCAGCCGATGGGATCGGCGGGCAACCTGCCCGCTGGCACCGTGACGGAGCGGGGCCGCCGCGCGGGAAGCTGGTCCGCAGGACCGCTCGCCGCCGGGAACGCGACCGCTCACGTCATGCGGCTCGCGTGGCCTGCCGCCGACGTGCTGGTGACCGCGACCTACGGCAAGGATCGGCCGCTGGTCAGCGGCATGCTGAACGGCGCGCGGCTGACGCCCGCCGCCGCGCCCGCCCGCCGGGCCGCCGGGCACTCTTCGCAGCACGGCTCCGGCCTGTCCCGCGCTGCCCGCCACCAGGATTCCCGGTACCGGGGCTCCCCGCAGCATGCGGCCGCAACGAACCTCAATGCGGCCCCGGCGTCGACCCTGACCGGTCAGCTGGGCAGCGGCCTGGGCTTCGACACCTGCACCGCGCCCTCGGTGGCGACGATGACCAAGTGGCTGACCTCGCCGTTCCGGGTGGCGACGACCTACCTCGGGGGCGCGAACTGGGCCTGCGACTACGGCAACTTCACCAGCTCCTGGGTGAGCAAGGTGGCCGCCGAGGGCTGGCGGTTCATCCCGCTCTGGGTCGGACCCCAGGCGCCGTGCTCGACGATTCCCGGGGTCACCCGGATCAATCCATCTCAGGCGCGGGCGGAGGGATACTCGGAGGCGGCCGGCGCGGTGAGCACCGCGGGGCGCTTCGGGTACGGGACCGGCACCCCGATCTACTTCGACATGGAGGCCTACAACAACACCGACAGCGCCTGCAAGCAGGCCGTGCTCTCGTTCCTGGACGGCTGGACGCGGGGCCTGCACAACCGGCACTACCTGTCGGGCGTCTACAGCAGCGCGGCCAGCGGCATCACCGACCTGGCCTCGCAGGCAGGCAACCGAGGCTACGCATCGCCCAATGACATCTGGTTCGCGGACTGGAACGGGAAGCCCGTGCTGACCGATCCCTTCGTGCCCAACCGGGACTGGGCTAATCACCAGCGGTTGCACCAGTACAAGGGCCCGAAGACCGAGACCTGGGGCGGGGCCAGCGTGAACGTCGACAGCGATGTCGTGGACGGGGAAGTGGCCGGGCCGCGTGCGACCGCCGGGTCAACCGCCTCGTTCGTGCAGGCCCAGCCCGGCATCACCGCGGTGTACCCCGGCACGGCCGTCAAGGTACAGCTGACCGTCGGCGGCACGTCGCAGACACCGTCGGCCGGCTCCCAGGTCAGCTGGCAGACGCACGCACCGGCCGGCCTCACCGTAAGCCCCGGCCACGGCCAGGTATCGGTGCTGCCTAACAAGCAGAAGACGGTCACGCTGACCGTGCGGGCCAGTTCCTCGGCGGCACCGAAGCGACACGACCTGGCGATCACCGCCACCGCCGGCCGAGACCCCCTGGCCGATTCGTTCGAGCTGGTCAGCGTGGTCCAGCCGCACCACTCGCTGCCGACCCCGGTGCCGATCAGGCTGTATGCCGCCGACAACACCAGCATGGCGCTCGCGGTGCAGGTCGCACGGCACCTCGCGCTGCGCAACGCCGACGTGACCGGCAGCTTCAGCCAGGCCTGGGCCGATGCGGCCGGAGGCCACGACCTGCTGTTCGCCGTGGGCCGGGCGGCGCTCAACGGGCTCTACACCAACCCGTGCGGCTGGTCCAACCCAGCGGGCAAGGGCCGGGGACACACCCCGTTCAGCGTGGTCGACGCGACGGTGCAGCAGCCGCCAGGGGCCAACATCTTCGAGAACGCGACGTCCGGCACCAACGCGGACACCGCCCAGCTGACCGCGGAGCTGACGCACTACGCGCTGACCGGCACGCTGCCGAACGGGGGGACGCCGCTGCCGGGTCCGGCCATACCCACCAACGAGTGCACCGGATCATCGCACGTCCGGGTGCCCTAGAGCATCCGGCGCCCTCGGGCCCACGCGCTTGAGCCCCGGGCGCTGCTCAGGCCTAGGACAGGCGGGCTTCCTCCAGGTCGAGGTCGTGTTCGATGATTCGCAGCACGGTGACTCCGATCCGCCCCTGGCGGCGCAGGTCGGCCAGGGTTTGCCGCTGGAATGAGATCAGGTCGCGGCGCATGTCCTGGGCGGCCTGCGCGGTGGCGGCGACCTCGTCCTCCAGGTCCTCGTCCCCGCTCATCGTCTCCAGCCAGTGCAGCCGTCCGAGGTACTGCGCGCGGAGGCCGTCGGACACTTCCTCGGGCAGCTGCCCCATCTCGCACGCCCGGCCGATGTGATCGAGGACCGCCCGGGTGAGGTCGAGGCGCGCCTGGCGTTCGGCGTCGGCGACCGACGGGTGCTCGCTGAGGCCTAGCCGTCGCACCAGGATCGGCAGTGTCATGCCCTGCCCCACGAGCGTCACGATGATCACGGTGAACCCCAGGTAGATGATCTCGTCGCGGCCGGCCAGCGGATGCCCGGCAGCGGTCCGTACCGGTACCGCGAGCAACGCGGCCAGGGTGATGGCGCCGCGCATGCCCGCCCAGCCCAGGACCAGCCGTTCCCGCCAGCCGTGAGCGCCGAGAGCCGCCCGGCGGCGGCGCCCGAGCCGGGCGAACCAGCCGCTACCCTCCATCCAGGCCAGGCGGAGCACGATGATGGCCACGACCACCGCGGCCCCGGTCAGCGCCAGCCTGGCCGCCGGCCCCCTGGCCTGCGTGGTGAAGGTGTGGAAGGACAGTCCGACCAGCACGAACAGGGCGGCATTGACACCGAAGACCAGGGTCGCCCAGAAGGCCCCCGATTGCAGTCGGCTGCGGGCCGAGAACGCTCCCCCGCTGCTGTGCCAGCCCAGGTACAGCCCGGCCGTGACCGCGGCCAGCACGCCCGACGCGTGGATCGCCTCGGCGGGCAGGTAAGCGGCGTAGGCCAGCAGGATCGAGCCGGCGATCTCGACCGGCGGGTCGTCGATCCGGTTGCGCAGCCAGCGGCCGGCGAACCCGACAGCCAGGCCGATGGCGGCGCCGACCACGGCCGAGTACACGATCGTGCCCGCGGTATGCAGGAGCGAGATGTGCCCGGTGGTGGCGTCGGCTACGGCCGCGCCGTACAGCACCAGCGCCGTGGCGTCGTTGAACAGCGCCTCCCCCTCCAGGATGCTGACCAGGTGCCGCGGCAGCCCGATCCGGCTGGCGATGCTGGTGGCCGCCGACGCGTCGGTCGGGCCGACCGCCGTGCCGAGGACGAACGCTATCGGCCACGACAGGTGACCCACCCAGTGCGCGATCGCGGCGACCACGACCACGGTGGCCGCCACCAGCAGGACGGCGAGCACTCCTATCGAGCGGGCATGCCGGAAGAATGCCGTCGGCGAGGCGGTAACCGCGGCGTCGTAGACGAGCAGCGGGAGCAGCCCGAGCAGCACCACCTCCGGTTGCAGGGACACGTCGGGCACGAAGGGCAGGAATCCGATGATCAGCCCGGCCACGACCAGCACCACGGGAGCCGGGATGCCGACCCGGCGCAGCACGGCCACGGCGAGCAGGGTGGCCACCGCGACGCACAGGACGATGAGTAGCTGGCCAGAGCTCACGACGCTCAGCCTGGCCGCAGCGTCCGACGGTCGTCAGGCAACCGCCGCGTCACCGAAGCCCGGTCCAGGTACTCCAGCAGCGGGATCGCCACGCGGCGGGTGGTGTCCAGTGCCTGCCGGGCCTGGGCCGTCGTGAACGGCTGCGGGAGCCGGGCCAGCACCCGCGCCGCGGCGGTGTCCGCTCCCGGAGCGAGCACCAGTTCCGGGCCGATCCGCAGCAGCAGCCCGGCCCGCGCCGCCGCGGCGATCGCCTTGCGGTCCAGTCCCAGCTCGCGCAGCCGGCCGGCCTCCGGTGCGCGGAACGGGCTCGCCGCGAGCTCCGTGCGCAGCGAGCGCACGGCAGCCGCGACCGGCGCGGGCAGCAGCCCTGGATCCGGCTGGGGTTCCGCGGCCGCCGGCGATGACCTGGCCGGCGGGGGGTGTCCCCCGGCCGGCGTGCGTGCTGCCGGGTCCGCGGCGCGGCGGACGCGGCCGCCCCTGACGGCGAGCGGGTACCCGGGCGCCCCGCGGCCTGGTTCGGCGGCCAGCGCCTCGACCAGCTGCCGGTCCGGCAGGCCCAGCGCGGCGCGGGCCGCTTCCAGCGGCATCCCGGGGGCGAGCGGATCACGCGCCGCGTGCTCGCCGACCACGTCCGCGAGCCGTTCCCGCAGGACCGACCAGTGCTCGGGGTCTGCGAGCCACCCGGCGGCGGTGACCGGCTCCGGCCCGTCCGACCCGAAACCCAGGCCCATGGCCCTTACGTCCGCCGGGCGGGCCAGGCCGCGACGGCGCAGCAGATCAGCCGCGGCCGGCGGGTCGGGCCAGGCGGCCAGTTCCCGGCGCACCGCCGCAGCCGGCTGTCGCCGGGGCGTACCCGGCGGGCTGACGTCGAGCACGATCGCCCCGGTGATGGCCGGCGTGCCCGTCATAACCCTGGCCGCACCCGGGTCGCGAAGCAGCAGCCGGTCGGCCACGTGCAGCGGGAGCGGCTCGCGCAACGTCAGCCGGGCGAATACTCCCCCGAGCGGGCGCAGCCGGGCCGCCGTCCGGGCCGATCCGATATGCACGGTGACCTGGCGCGGCAGCCGTGGCGCCGGCTCGCTGCCGGCCGGCGACCCGGCCAGCTTGATGTCAATCGTCGCGGTGAGCGTCCAGCCGCCCGGCTCGACCAGCGCCATCCCCCGCGCAAGCTGAGCCGTCGCGATGCCGCGCAGGTTGACCGCGACCCTGGATACGCCGCGGACCTGTGCCGCCTTCTCGTGCAGCGACTCGACGCCGCGTATCCTGACCGGCCGCCCGGCCGGGGTAAGCATCAGCTCGCCGCCCGCGCGGATCGTACCGGCTGGCAGCGTCCCGGTCACGACCGTGCCGCTGCCGGTCATGCTGAACACCCGGTCCACCCAGAGCCGGACCGGGGCGGCCGGGTCCGGCGTCGGCAGTCCCGCGGCCAGCTCCGCGAGGGCCGTACGCAGCTCCGGCAGGCCCTGGCCGGTCACGGCGCTGACCGAGACCGCGGGGAGCCGGCCGAGGCTGGTCCGCTCGATCTCCTCGATCGCCCGGCGCCTGGCCGGCCCGGGGTCCGCGAGGTCGGCCCGCGACACCGCCAGCAGCCCGCGGGAGATGCCCAGCGCGTCGATCGCGGCCAGGTGCTCGGCGGACTGCGGCATCCAGCCGCCGTCGGCGGCCACCACGAACAGCACCGCCGGCACCGGTCCGACGCCGGCCAGCATGTTCGGCACGAACCGCTCGTGTCCGGGCACGTCCACGAACGACAGCCGTTCGCCACCCGGCAGGGTTAGCCAGGCGAAGCCGAGGTCGATGGTCAGGCCGCGACGGCGCTCTTCGGCCCAGCGGTCGGGTTCCATCCCGGTCATCGCCCGCACCAGCGCCGACTTGCCGTGGTCCACGTGCCCTGCCGTGGCGATGACCTGCACGGAAGCTAGACCCCGGCCGCGGCGATGACCGCCGCGCAGACCAGGTCGTCGTCCTCGGCGGACACGGCGCGCAGGTCAAGCAGCAGCCGCCCGGAGGCGACCCGGCCCGCTACGGCCAGAGTTTCTCCCCGGCGTACCGCCTCGCCGGACCGGAGCACCCCGGCCAGGCCCGGCGGCAGGCTTACCGCGGCGCTGGGCAGCGAGACGCCCGGCGCTCCGCCTCCCCCCACCGCCGCCTGGCACGGTACGGCGCGGGCGTCGACGCCGAGGGCGGCCAGCCGGGCCGCGATCCGCTGCGCTCGCTGCATGACCATGGTCGCGTCGGCGGCCAGCGCCTGCTGGGCCGGGGGACGCGGCCCGGCCAGCGTCGCCTCCAGGGCGGCCAGGGTGAGCTTGTCCACCCGGAGCGCCCGGGCCAGCGGATGCCGGGTCAGCGCGCGCACCAGGTCGCCCCGGCCGAGCACCAGCCCGGCCTGCGGACCGCCGAGCAGCTTGTCGCCGCTGGCGGTGACCAGGGCGGCGCCCGCGCGCAGCGCGGAGTCGGCGTCCGGCTCACCGGGCAGTATCGCGCTGGGTGCGAGCAGCCCGGACCCGATGTCGGCCACGACGGGGACGCCGAGCGCGGACAGTTCGGCGATCGACGCCTCCGCGGTGAAGCCCTCGATGCGGTAGTTGGACGTGTGCACCTTGAGCAGGAACGCTGTCTGCGGGCCGATGGCCGCCTGGTAGTCGGCCGCGCTCGTCCGGTTCGTGGTACCCACCTCGCGCAGTCGTGCGCCGGTAGATTCCAGCAGTTCGGGCAGCCGGAAGCCGTCCCCGATCTCGATCAGCTCGCCCCGGCTGACCACGATCTGCCGGCCGGCCGCGAGCGCGGTCGCGGCCAGCACCAGCGCCGCCGCGTTGTTGTTCACCACCGCGACGCCCTGCGCCGCGGGCACCGCGGCGGCCAGCGCGGCCAGCGTGCCGCGACCGCGGCGGCCGCGCTCACCGGCGGGGAGATCGAACTCCACGTCGCTGCAGCCCGCCGCCGCCTGCAACGCCTCGCGCGCGGCCGCGGACAGCGGCGCGCGGCCGAGATTGGTATGCAGCAGCACGCCGGTCGCGTTGATCACCGGGGTCAGCGTGGTGGACCGGGGTGGCAGGCCGTCCACCGCGGCGTCGGCGACCGAATCCGCCCTGATCCGGCCCGCCCGGGCCGCTTCCTGGGCCCGGGACACGGCCCGCTTGACCAGCGCTCGCCCCAGCCTTTGCTCGGCCGAGGCCAGCCGCGGGTCGGCGAGCAGCACGTCCGTCCGTGGTATCAGGCGCCGGGCCTGCGCGCTCCCCGGCTCGCCCGGGCTCCTGGATCCGCCCGGGCCGTCGCTCGCGGAATCTCCAGGCCCCCCGCGGCCGGCTTCCTCCCGGGTATCCACGAGCGCGACCCTACTCGCCGGGTTACCCGTGGTAGGTTGCGGGTCCCGTACTCCTGCCGTCGCCGGTTGGATACCGAGCGGATTCGTGGGTAGAGGGTGGCGTGAATCCAATTCCTCACGGCATGGGAAGTGATCATTATGGCTGGGATGCTGCGAGTTCCGCGGAGCCGTGGCGCCCTCAGCGGCGTGGTCCTTGTTCTGCTCGGAGCATGGGGCGCCCTGATCGCCTTCATCGGCCCGTACTTCCATTACGCCTACACCCCGGACAGAGCATGGACCTACAACACCGGCCGGCTCTGGCTGGAGATCCTGCCCGGGGCGGCTACCCTGCTCGGCGGGCTGATCGTACTGGTCGCGGCGACCAGGCCGGTCGCTATGTTCGGCGCCTGGCTGGCGGCGATGTGCGGGGCCTGGTTCGTGGTCGGCGTGCCGCTGTCGATGCTGTGGACCACCGGCAGCGTCCCGGGCGCGGGCTCGCCGGTGGGCAGTACCCTCGCCCGCGCCGTCGAGCAGATCGGGTTCTTCGGCGGTCTGGGCGCGGCCATTATCTTCTTCGCCGCGCTGGCGCTCGGCCGGTTCACCGTCCTGGGCCACCGCGAGGTCATGCTGGCCGAGGAGTATGCGGCGGCCGAGCAGGCCAGGGCCGGGCAGGACGCGGTCGATCAGGAGTCGACCCGCGAGATGGCGGCGCACTCACCGACCGAACGGTTCTCCCTGCGCGGAGGCACCGCGGATCCGAACGTGACCACCGAACCGCCCGCGCGCACCTAGTCCGCCTCCGGGATCGCGGCACGCCGGGAAGCTAGCCGCACCTCCCCGCCCGCGGCGGTAGGCTCGGGCTGCGGTCCGGGCAATGTCGTGAGAGGCACGACGGCCCGGCCATAACCTGTGTACCGATGATTCAGTCACCCACCGTCGCCTCGGAATCCGGCCTGGCGCGCAGATCTGCCGCGACGGGCCGGACGAGGTAGGACGATGGATCCAGCGGGCCGCCCGCGGGACGAGGACGGTCCCCGGGCCGCGGCGGACGGTTCGGCCGCTCCGGTCCGCCTGCCCACCGCCACGGCCGGCGAGCGTGCTCCCGGCACTCGCGAGACCGGCGGCGCGGACGAGGCCGCCGGCACCGGCGAGGCCGCTGGCCCGGGCGAGGCCACGCCCGGCGAGGCCGGCAGTACGGACGCGGCGGCCGGACAGCACTCGCAGCCCCGGCGGGTGCCGGGCTGGATGCTGAGTGCCGTACCGCGCCACCTGATGATCCTGCTCGCCTATATCGGCGCGGGCATCCTGTTCACCTGGCCGCGGCTCACCTACCTGTTCCAGCACAAGCTGCCGGAGACGCGTGATGCCGGCGCGTACGTGTGGGGTTTCTGGTGGTTCTCCCGGCAGCTCGTGCACCTGTCCAACCCGTGGCTGACTCACTATCTCGCCGCGCCGGTGGGCTCGCAGCTCGGCTTCCACGCGCTGATGCCGCTGCCGGACCTGCTGCTGACGCCGGTCACCTTGCTCTTCGGCCCCTCCGCCTCCTACAACGTGCTGTCGGTGTTGATGCCGGGGCTGATGTGCTACGCGATGTACCGGTGCGCGCGGCTGTGGGTGCGCTCGCAAACCGCCGCTCTGGCCGCGGGCGCCTTCTTCGGCCTGTCCTCCATGATCGCCTACCAGAGCTGGTACCTGGTCAATCTTCCGGCGGGCGAGCTGTTCATCCCGCTGGCGCTCGAGGCCGCGGTGCTGCTGCGCCGGCGGCCCGGCTGGCGCCGGGCGGTCGTGCTCGGCGTGATCGTGGGCGCCGCGCTGCTGACCGACCAGGAATCGGCCATCCTGGTGGCGATCGTGGCGATCCTGGCCCTGCTGCCGTGGCTGATCTTCGGTCCCCGCCAGCAGTTCGCGGCCAGGGCGCGGGCGGTGAGCCTGGCCGCCGGGGCCGCGGTCGTGGTGGGAATCCCGCAGATCATCGCGATGGCTCAGCAGGTGGTCGCGCACGGGGCCTCGGTCCCGGAGGCCTCCCTGGCCCAGTCGTACAACGCGTACGGCGTCGGGCTGCTCGGGCTGTCCGCCCCCTCCCCCAATGCGGCCAGGTTCGGCCTGACCAGGCTGGCGTCGGACTACTACTACCACGGCATCGTCTACCACCACACCGGCCCGCACGTGATGGTTACCAGCAACGAGGCCACCCCCATGTTCGGCCTGGTGCTGACCATCCTCGGCCTGGCCGGACTGGTAGCGTGCTGGCGGCGGCGGCACGCGTGGCTGCTGGCGCTGCTGTGGCTGGCCGCCGCGGCGCTCTCCCTGGGGCCGGTGCTGTGGATCGGCGTCACCCACGAGTACGTGCCGTTCGCCGAGAACTTCCACGGCGTGCGCGTGTCCGCGATCATGCCGTACACCCTGTTCGTGCAGATCCCGGGCATGTCGAGCTTCCGCGAGGCCGACCGGCTCGCCATTCTCGGGCTGCTCGCCGCGGCGCTGCTGGCCGGCAGCGCGGTGGACTGGCTGCGGTATCACGTCAGGCCGACCGTGGCCGCCGTGGCCGCGATAGCCGTCGTGCTGGCGATCAGCGTGCCCGACCTCGGCTGGTCCGGCAATCCGCCGGCCCGGGTGATGCCCAGGTCGCTGCAGAAGGGGACGATGCCCACCACGATGCCGCTGCTGGACGGGCCGATCGCCGCCGATCACTCGGGTTCGATCGTGGTGGACTTCCCGTTCGGCCTGCGCGGCGGCGTTCCCGATCTTGGCCCGCCGTTCGCGCCGCAGAGCCAGGTGCTGGCGACCGCCGACGGCCACCCGATCGCGGACGGGTTCCTGTCCCGCGTGCCCGCGCCCACGATCGCGGGGATCAACGAGCATCCGTTCTATGTCGGCCTGATCAATATCTGGCACCAGAGGCGCAACCCGCTGCCCCTGGTGCACGCCGCATACCACGACGCGAAGCGGATGCGCGTCGGCTGGGTCATCGCCTGGCCCTCGAGTCTGCCGGACGCGATCGACGGCTACCTCAGGCACACCGGGTTCACCTGCGCCTACCAGGTGGGCCCGGTCTCACGCCCGATCTCGGTGTACAGGTCGAAGGCCACCGTGAGCCGGCCCGTGCCGGCGGCGCCCGGGCGGATCATGCCGTGTAAAGTTCCCTGATCGCGTCGGCGTACTGGGCATAGATCACCCGGCGCTTGAGCTTCAGCGTGGGGGTGACCTCTCCCGTCTCCGGTGTCCACTCACGCGGCAGCAGCCGCCACCGCTTGACCTGCTGGACCCGCGCGAGCCTGGCGTTGGCCGCGGCCACGGCGGCCGAGATCTCGGCGACCAGATCGGGATGGGAGGCCAGTTCGGCCGGCGGCAACTCCTCGACACCGTGGGCCCGCGCCCAGGCGGCCGCCGCGTCGCCGTCCAGGGTGATCAGCGCGACCACATACGGCCGCCGGTCGCCGTACGCGGCCGCCTGCCCGATCAGCGGGTGCTCCATGAGCAGGTTCTCAATCGAGGCCGGAGAGATGTTCTCGCCGCCTGAGGTGATGATGAGCTCCTTCTTGCGGTCCAGCACGGACAGGAATCCGTCGGAGTCGAGCGAACCGATGTCGCCGGTGTGCAGCCAGCCGTCGGAGTCGATCAACTGGGCGGTGGCCTCGGCCAGGTTGAGGTAGCCGGGGGTGTTCAGCGGGCCTCGGGTCAGGATCTCCCCGTCCGGCGCGATCTTGATCTCGTGACCGGCCATGGCCCGGCCGACCGTGCCCAGCTTGAATTCCGCTTCGGTGTTGGCGGTGAAGGCCCCGGTCGTCTCGGTCATGCCGTACACGTCGAGGATCTTGATGCCGAGCCCGGCGAAGAACCTGGCCACCTCCTGCGGCAGCGGGGCGGCCGCGCTGGACGCTGTGATCATCTCGCCCAGTCCGAGCATCGACCGGATGGGCTGCAGCACGCTCGCGTCCGCCTGCCGGAACTGCCCGGCGAGATCGTCCGGGGTGGTGTGCCCGTACTGGCAGCTTTCCACGTACTTCCGGCCGGTCTCCATCGCCTGCTCGACGGCCGCCCGCTGGTCCGGGTCGCTCTGGGTGGTGAGCAGCGCCATGATGCCGGCCTGGATCTTCTCCCAGACCCGGGGAACGCCGAAGAAAGCGGTCGGCCGCACCTCGCCGAGCGTGCCCACCAGTTCGGTGGCCGCGTCGTGGCAGAAGTACACGTGGCCCGCTGCGATCGTGGGCAGGTAGATGCTGAACATGCGCTCGGCGATGTGCGCCAGGGGCAGGTAGGAAACCCAGCGGACGTTCGGGTGGATGGTCCCCGAGGACATGGCCACCGCGAGCTCGTACAGCACGCTGCGGTGCGTGATGATCACGCCCTTGGGGCTGCCCGTCGTGCCGGAGGTATAGAGCAGGGTCACCGGGTCATCCGGCGTGACCTGCTCGATCCGGTCGGTCACGGCCGCCGGCGCCGCCGCGAACCTGTCCCGCCCCAGCGCCTCGAAGTCCTGCCAGGTGATGTAGCGGTTGTCGGCCGGGCAGGCTTCCGGGTCCCGCACGATGATCTTCACGAGCCGCGGCAGCCGGTCCAGCGCCGGCTCGAGCCTGGCCAGTTCGGCGACCCCGTCGATGACGGCGATGCGCGCGTCGCAGTCGGTGGCCATGAACGCGATCTGATCGGAGGCCAGCGTGGCGTAAAAGGTCACCGGGACGGCACGGGCGTGCACAGCCGCCAGATCCGCGAGCACGTGCTCCGCCCGGTTGGGCATCAGCACCGCCACCCGCTCACCGGGCTGCAGGCCCAGCTCGATCAGGCCGGCCGCCAGTTCCAGCGCCCGCCGCCTGGTCTGTGCCCAGGTCAGCGCCCGCCATTCGGCGCCGGGAGCGTCCCGGTCGGAGTAGGCCGGCATGTCACCGGATTGCTCCGCCACGTCCCGCAGCTGATCGCAGAACGTCCGGCCCGCGATGCTCTGCTCCGTCTCCGTCCGTTCCCGCGCAATCTCCGAGGCCAACGCGTACCTCCTGATCGGCCGTCGGCGCTGCCCTGCTGCGTCGCCGCGTGCCGATAACGTACTTCGGGTGACGCGCGGGCGCGAGCCCGGCCCGGCGTAGCCTTCATGCAGCGGCGGCCGGAGGGACGGAAATGACGGGCAGGACGGCCAGGCGGCGGATCATGCACATCGACGTGCCCGCGCCCGGTGCGGGGGAGACCCTGCTCGCGCACCGCCCCGACCTGCTGGCCGCGGAAGACCCGCTGGAGATCCGGGTCGATGGTCGGCCGCTGGCGGTCACCATGCGCACGCCGGGCGACGACATCGACCTGGCTGCCGGCTTTCTGGCCGGTGAAGGGCTGGTGCGGTCGGCCTGCGACATCGCGTCGATCCGGATCTGCCGGGAGAGCCATGACCACCACGCGGGGGCCGGCCGGGACGGGGCGGGAAGCCGCGGCGCCGACCAGGGCAACGTCGCGGAGGTGACCCTGGCCGCCGGCGCGCAGATCGACGACGGCCAGGTGCGCCGCAACTTCCTCACCACGAGCGCGTGCGGGGTATGCGGGAAGGCCAGCATCGAGGCGATCAGGGTGCGGGCGCGCTACGACGTGGCCGCCGACCAGGCCCGCATCGACCCCCGCGTACTCACCCGGCTGCCCGGCAGGCTGCACGACGCGCAGCGCGTGTTCGCCCGCACCGGCGGCCTGCACGCCGCCGCTGCGTTCGGCGCCGACGGCACGCTGCTGGCACTGCGCGAGGACGTGGGACGGCACAACGCGGTGGACAAGGTGGTCGGCTGGGCGCTGCGCGAGGGCAGGCTGCCGCTGGCCGGCTGCATCCTGCTGGTCAGCGGGCGGGCGTCCTTCGAGCTGGTGCAGAAGGCCCTGGTGGCCGGCATGCCGATCGTGGCCGCGGTGTCTGCGCCGTCGTCGCTGGCCGCCGAGCTCGCCGACGAGGCCGGGATGACCCTGGTCGGGTTCCTGCGCGGCGGCTCGATGAACGTGTACACCGGGTCGAGCCGCATTTGCGCATCCTGATCCGGTCAGGAAGCGCGCTGGGCCCCGCCGGGCCGGGACCGCGTCTCAGCGCAGCACGCCCGCGTAGCGGATGCCGCCCGCCCGGATCTGGCCCCCGTCGATCGCGGCCTGCTCGTCCGCCTCGGTCGTGCCGGCCAGGTCGGCGAAGTAGAAGGGGCCGTACCCGCACGACCGCCGCGCGAATCGCTCACCGAGTGCGCCTACGACCGCCGCGCCCGTGTGCAGGCCCTCCTCGGCCAGCCAGCCGCCGATGTAGGCGTCCCAGGACAGGCCGGAAGCGGCCCACTGGGCCCGGTGCCGTTCCAGCCAGCCCGGCTCGTCCCCGGGATCGGCGGCTGGCAGCCGGGCGAAGCACCAGCGCGCGGTGGCCCCGTCGAACGCCTCGCTCGCCCACTCGATCACCACAGCGACACCACTCGTCGCCAGCACGGCGGCCATCCGGTCCAGCACCAGGTCCAAGCCGGCCACGTGGTGCAGCGAGGTCGAGGCCACCACGGCCTGTACCGGGCGCGGCGGGTGGTAGCTCTCGAACTCTTCCTGCCGGTACTGCGGTCCGGCCGGCGCCTCCGGGTCGACGCCGGTCGCGGTGTAGCCGTCCCGCAGCAGCGCGGGGACGAATCCGCCGCGCGTCCCACAGCCGATCTCCAGCACTTCCGCCGGGGGGTCGGGCAGCGCCGTTCGGACAAAAGACCACCCGTAACCCAGCCACACCTCGTCCGGCGTCACTCCGGAATCGTACGCCGCCCGGCAGCCCTCCCGGCCAGGGAAGCGCGCGCTGGCTAACTGCCGGCGGCGCTTTCCTCCAGCCCCCGCCTGCGCCGGATGGCCCGGTCGATCGTGCCGAACAGGGCGTCCACGGCGATGCCGAGCACCAGGATCACGATCATGATCGCCATGGCGCTGGGCATGTCCGCCTGCTGCTGGTCGGTGGACAGCAGCACGCCGATCGACGAGGTGCCCGCGATGATGACCAGCAGCTCGCCGGCCATCAGGCTGCGCCAGGCGAAGGCCCAGCCCTGCTTGAGCCCGGCCACGAAGGTCGGCAGCGAGGCCGGCAGGATCAGGTGCCGGTACAGCGCGAAGCCGCGCAGCCCCATGGTCTTGCCCGCCCGCAGCAGTAGCGGCGGCGTGTAGTCCACCCCGGCGATCAGGCCGTTCGCGATCGACGGGGCCGCGCCGAGCACGATGACGAACAAGATCGCCGACGTGTTCAGCCCGAAGAAGATGATCGCGAACGGGAACCAGGCGATCGACGGCATCGTCTGCAGCCCGGTGATCAGCGAGCCGACCCCGGCGCGCAGCGGCTTGATCCTGGACACCAGAGCGCCGACGACCGACCCGATGATCAGGGCGAGCCCGAAGCCGACGACGGCCCGCTGCAGCGTGGTGCCGATGGCCTGCCAGAGCAGGGCGTGCTGCATCTGGCCCCACAGGTTGGCCAGCACGGTCGCCGGCCCGGGGAAGATGATCGCTGACTTGAAGCCACTGAGGTAGACCACTTCCCAGACGCCCAGCGCGAGCGCGATCGCCAGCAGCTTGGGCCAGACCGCTCCGAGCGCCTTGCCGCCGGTCCCGCGGCGCAAGAAGTCCCGTCCCGGCTGCGGGGCCAGCTCGAGGTTGTCCAGGCCGGACAGCGGGTCGAGCGATGTCTCAGCGGCCATGGGAAGCCATCTCCTCACGCAGCCGGTCGGTCATGTGGGCGCCGAGCTCGGCGATCTCCGGCGAGTCCATCCGCCGGGGGCGCTCGATGCCCACCGGGATCTCCTCGATCACGCGCCCGGGGCGGCTGCTCAGCACGATCACCCGGTCGCCCAGCCGGGCCGCCTCCCGGACGTTGTGCGTCACGAACAGCACGGTCAGCTCGCGCTCGCCGCAGATCCGCTCCAGTTCCTCGTGCAGCAGGTCGCGGGTCATCGCGTCCAGGGCGCCGAACGGCTCGTCCATGAGCAGCACGTCGGCGTCCTGAGCCAGCGCGCGGGCCAGCGCGACCCGCTGGCGCATGCCGCCGGACAGCTCGTGCGGCCGCTTGCCGCCGAAGCCGCCGAGGTGAACGGTCCGCAGCAGCTCGGCGGCGCGGGCGCGCCGCTCCTGCTTGGGCACGCCGCGGGCGCGCAGCGCCAGCTCGACGTTTCTCGACGAGGTCAGCCAGGGAAACAGGGCCGGCTCCTGGAACATGAGCGTGACCCGCTTGCCGCCGGTGGCGACCTCGCCGGCGGTGGCCGAGTCGAGGCCGGCCACCAGCGAGAGCATCGTGCTCTTGCCGCAGCCGGAGGCACCGATCAGGCAGACGAACTCCCCGGGCCGCACGTCCAGCGACACCTTGTCGAGCGCCAGCAGCGACGACCGGCCCTTCCCGTAGACCTTGGAGACCTCGGTGAGCCGGACGGCCGCGGTCCCGGCCCCCCGCGTCGATGCGGAGGACCGGGACACGTCGGATGAGGGCGGCGACCCGGGGGCCGGCGGCCCGGACGCCTGCGGCGGCGCCACGCCCCGCTGCGTCACGCTCACGAGCCGACCTGGGGCTCGCCCGCCGCCTTGAGCAGCTTGTTCAGCGGGGCGAGATCGTAGATGCCGCTCAGGTTGACCGGCTGCAGCAGGCCCACGGCCACCGCCTCCTTCGCGTCCTGTGAGAGCGAGGCCGCGTCTGGGTTGTTGGTGAAGGTGATCTCCTTGAACGCCGCGGGCAGCACGCCGGGCTTGATGCCCTTGCCCTCCAGCTTGGTCAGCTCGGCGTTCGCGGCCGCCTGGGCGCCCGCTGGATTCTGCTTGATGTAGTCATTCGCCTTGATCTGGCCCTTGAGCAGGCCGTCGACCACGCTGGGGTGCGCGGCCAGGAAGCTCTGCGTCACGACCAGGTTGGTGGTCACC
The DNA here is from genome assembly GCA_036496025.1 of Streptosporangiaceae bacterium. Classification (GTDB taxonomy): domain Bacteria; phylum Actinomycetota; class Actinomycetes; order Streptosporangiales; family Streptosporangiaceae; genus PALSA-505. The sequence continues at coordinate 18,734 of DASXLW010000012.1, read as the reverse complement.
CCGGGCTCGGTGTACAGGGTGTGCCCGCCGTCCTGGATCATCTCGACGTTGTACGGCGACGGCTCGGAGCCGCCGGCGATCTGATTGGACTGGAACTCAAGCACCGCGTCCGAGTTGGTCTGGGTCGGCTTGATCGGGACATCCCCGCCCCCGGTCGGGGTGGTGGTCAGCCCGTTCTGCTTGAGCCAGTAGCGCAGCGCCACGTCCTGCGTGTTGCCGAGCGACGGCGAGGCCATGGTCTTGCCCTTGAGCTGAGCGGGGCTCGTGATGTTCTTCTTCACCACGACCGAGGCGCCGCCGGTGGCCACGCCAGAGATGATCTTGATGGCCTTGCCGGTGGACTTCTGCCAGGCGTTGATGGCCGGGTTCGGGCCCACGTACGCCGCGTCGAGCTGGTTGGCCAGGATCGCGGTGGTCTCTTCGGTACCAGAGCTGAAGATCTGCACCTTGAGGGTGACGTTCTTGCCCAGGGTCTGCGTGAAGATGCCCTTGTTCACCCCGACCAGGGCGGGGGCGTGCGTGATGTTGGCGAGGAAGCCCAAGCGCAGCGTGACGTGCGCATCTCCCCCGGAGGCTGATGTGCCTGACGAACCTGACGAGCTGCACGCGGCCGCCAGTGCGACGGTCGCGGCCACTCCTGCAGCAGCAAAGATTCTCCGCATGTATCCGCTCTTTTATGATCGAGATGATAGGGAAACGCTGTGAGAATACTACAAAGACGGCCATCGCAACAATCCCCCCATTGGAGACCGGCGTGATCGGGTTTTGACCCGGACCCGCAGGCGGCCCCGCCCGGCTACGCACCGGGCTAGGTTCTGGCCGTGATCGCCTAATCGCCGCCGGGCGCGTTGGTCTCCAGGCCGAGCACCGAGTGGAACCTGGACAGGCATGCCTGCAAATGCGCCAGGTCACCCGTGCCGGCCGAACCCACCTGATAGCGCACGTTGTACAGCTCGTCGGATGCCTTGCCGTCGGTCGGCAGCGGCTCGGGCACGGCCCGGGGGATGTGCGAGCAGGCCGCGCGGACCTGCAGCCGGACCGCGCTGGGCGTGTTGTTACGGAAGATCACGACCTCTTCCTGCTGGCCCAGGCTCTTGTCGAATTGCGCGCAGCCGGCCACCGACAGGGCGGCCAGCCCGGTCAGCACGGCCACGATCACCGCACGGCGCCCGGGAAGCCGCCGGCGCGGGCGAAGCCGGTGATTGGCTGGCACGGCAGCCAGCATACGCACGGCTCCCCCACTTCCCAGCCGGTACCGTACCGGCAGGGAAAGCGCAGGCCGCCTGCGGCGGGAGGACACGTGGCGGGACGCATCGAGGACTACGCCATCATCGGCGACATGCAGTCGGCCGCGCTCGTCGGCCGCGATGGCTCGATCGACTGGCTCTGCCTGCCCCGGTTCGATTCCCCCGCCTGCTTCGCCAGCCTGCTGGGTGACGACCGGCACGGTCACTGGCGCATTGCCCCGCCGGACGGCGCCGGCCGGGCGAGCCGCACCTACCAGGGCGAGACGCTGATTCTCCAGACGCAGTGGCAGACGGCCGCCGGCACCGCCAGGGTGATCGACTTCATGCCGCGCCGGGATGAGGCGGCGCCCGCCCTGGTGCGGATCGTCGAGGGCGTGCACGGCACGGTGGAGCTGGACTGCGTGCTGCGGGTGCGCTTCGGCTACGGCCAGGTCGTGCCCTGGGCGCGGCGCATCGACGGCAGCATCAACGCCGTGGCCGGCCCGGACTCGATATGGCTCAGCACGCCGGTGAGGCTGGCCGGGCGGGACATGGAGCACCGCGCCACGTTCACCGTGACCGCGGGGCAGCGGATCCCGTTCGTCCTGACCTGGGTCGAGTCCCACCACGGCCAGCCGGATACCTGCGACACCGGGGTGGTCCTGGAAGAGACCAGGCAGTACTGGGCCGACTGGGTCTCGAGGTGCACCTACCAGGGCCGTTACCGTGACGCGGTGATCCGCTCGCTGATCACGCTCAAGGCACTGACCTACGAGCCGACCGGCGCGATCGTGGCCGCGGCCACCACGTCGCTGCCCGAGGACGTCGGCGGCACCAGGAACTGGGACTACCGGTACTGCTGGCTGCGGGATGCCACGATCACCCTGGAGGCCCTGCTCAGGACGGGATACACCGATGAGGCCGATGCGTGGCGGCAGTGGCTCTGCCGCGCCATCGCCGGTGACCCGGCCGACGTGCAGATCATGTACGGGGTGGCGGGCGAGCGGCGGCTGGCCGAGTGGGAGGCCGAGTGGCTGCCCGGCTACGAGGACTCGGTCCCGGTCCGGATCGGCAACGCCGCAGTGAACCAGCGGCAGCTCGACGTGTACGGCGAGGTGATAGACGCGCTCGCCCTGGCCCGCCGGTCGGGCATCCCCGCCGACCGGCACGCCTGGTCGCTGCAGCGCGCGCTGCTCGACTTCCTGGAGAAGCACTGGTCCGAACCGGACGAGGGGCTGTGGGAAGTCCGCGGCCCGCGGCGCCATTTCGTGCACTCCAAGTTCATGGCCTGGGTGGCTTTCGACCGGGCCGCCGAGGCCGTGGCGGGCGGCCTGCCCGGCCCGGCCGCCCGCTGGTACCGGCTGCGCGACCAGATCCACCGCGAGATCACCCAGCAGGGCTACAACCGCGAGCGCGGCGCGTTCACCCAGTACTACGGGGCCGACACGCTGGACGCGTCCGTGCTGCTCATGGCCGGGGTCGGATTCCTGCCGCCGGACGATCCCCGGCTGGTCTGCACGGTGGACGCGATCGCCCGCGAGCTGACCACCGGCGGCCTGGTCCGCAGGTACCAGCTGAGCGCTGACGGCCGGTCCGCGGTCGACGGGCTCCCCGGTTCCGAGGGCGCCTTCCTGGCCTGCAGCTTCTGGCTCGCCGACGCGCTGCAGGCGATCGGCCGCTACGACGAGGCTGTCGAGCTGTTCGAGCGGCTCCTGGGGCTGCGCAACGACCTCGGCCTGCTGAGCGAGGAATACGATCCGCGCTACCGCCGGCTGGTGGGCAACATGCCCCAGGCGTTCAGTCACATGCCGCTGATCCAGGCCGCGCTGAACCTGGATAATCACGATGGTCATCACCGGCGCCGGCCGGCCGGGAGGGCGCCGCGCTAGATCGCTCGCGGGCGGGCCGCGTGTGACGTTGCCGCCACGTTTCGATGTCCAGTCCTTGACGCTGCGTTGGCAATGTCACACTGGGGGACAACCATGCGAACTCTACACATATTGGTTGTGAACGGCCGGAAGGTCCGCCAGCCTGTGTTCGTGCTCGGGGCACCGCACTCGGGGGCTGATCTGGTCGCGCGCGCGCTCAAGCGCTCGGCCGGCTTCCACGTCACGATGGGGCAGCCCAGCGTGCGGCGTGTCGTCCACGCGTTCGCCCGGCGGCCCTCGATCGTCCGCGGCCGCGGCGAGGCGGCGTCGGCCGTGTTGCGGGATGCCTTCGCCCAGGCCTGGCAGGTGAGCGCGCACGGGTGCCTGTACTGCAGCCCCTCGTGCCGGCTGGCCGGCGGAGTACGGTCGGTGGGCCCGTGCGTGACCGACCGCACGATTACGAGGTACGGCGACGGGTCTCCCGACTTGCTATACAGCGCCGAGATGCTCGTCAGCGCCTTCCCCGACGCCCGCTTCGTCCAGGTGGTCAGGGACGGCCGGGACGCGGTGGCCGGCATGCTCGCCGACACCGACACGCTGGCCTGGTTCCAGCCCGGCTTCGCTAACCTGGACACCGAGTTCCCGAATCCCTTCCTGGGGGTCGAGAACGAGACCGACCGCGCCGGATGGACCGAACTGTCCCTCGCGGGCAAGTGCGCGATGAGGTGGAGGTCGGCCGTGCGGGTATCCGCCCGGCTGCGCGCCACCCTGTCCGCGCAGCAGCTGACCACGATCCGCTACGAGGAACTTGTGACCAAGCCAGAGAACACGGCCGGCCTGGTGTCGGAATTCGTCGGCGCCGAGGTCCCGCCCGTAGCGCTGCGGGACCGCGTCCCGCAGATCGCCCCCGAGCCTGGCTCCTGGCGCCGCACGCTCAGCGCGGAGCAGGCCACCGAGGTGGAGAAGGTCGCGGGCGCCGAACTGCGCCGGGTCGGGTACGGCGGCTGAGGCGATGAAACTGCCACGCAGGCGCCGCGAGAATCCCGAAGCCAGCCCGGCCGAGCCGGCGCCCGAGGCCGCGTCAGACACCCCGGACGCTCCGGACACCCCGGACGCTCTGGACACCCCGGACGCACCGGACGCACCGGCGACAGCGGCGGACGCGCCCGCGGACACCTCGGCCGACCGCACCGCGGACGCGACGACGGCGGCCCAGCCCGCCGCGCGGTCCCGCGTCTCGGCCGCCCGCAGCCCCGGCGGCCTGCGCCACCGGATGCGGCGGTTCTTGCAGCAGCCGGGAACCGTCGATCTCACCCCGTACCGCAAGCTGCTGCCGCAGATCGCCGGGGACGAGGAGCGGCTGCGCGGCCTGTCCGATGCGGAGCTGACCGAGGCGGCCGGCGACGCGGCCGAGGACGCCCAGCTCTGCGCGGTGGGCCGCGAGGCGTCCCGGCGGGCCCTGGGTGAGCGGCCCTTCGACGTGCAGCTGATCGGCACCATGGCCATGCTGTCCGGCCAGGTCGCGGAGATGGCCACCGGGGAGGGCAAGACGCTGGCCGGCGCGATCGCCGCGGCCGGCTACGCCCTGTCCGGGCGGTCCGTGCACGTCGTAGCGGTCAACGACTACCTGGCCCGGCGCGACGCCGAATGGATGCGCCCGGTCTACGACCTGATGGGCGTCAGCGTCGGCTGGATCAACCAGTCATCCACTCCCGAGGAGCGCCGCCAGGCCTACGCGGCCGAGGTGACCTACGCGCCGGTCAGCGAGATCGGCTTCGATGTGCTCCGCGACCGGCTCGCCCTCCGGGGGGAGGACAGGGTCACCGCTCCCCCGGACGTGGCGCTGGTCGACGAGGCGGACTCGGTGCTGATCGACGAGGCTCGGGTACCGCTGGTGCTGGCCGGGGCGGCCGAGGAGGGGAGCGCGGATGAGGCCATGGCCGAGATCGTCCGCGGGCTGGACCCCGAGACCGACTACGAGATCGACGAGGACGCCCGCAACGTGCAGCTCACCGAGGCCGGCGCGAAAGCGGCCGAGAAGGCGCTGGGCGACGTCGACCTGTATACCGAGGAGCACCTCGGCACGCTCACCCGGCTCAACGTGGCGCTGCACGCCCACGCGCTGCTGCAGCGCGACGTCGACTACATCATCACCGGCGAGAAGGTCCGCCTGGTCAGCGAGTCGCGCGGCCGGGTGGCCTGGCTGCAGCGGCTGCCCGACGGCCTGCACGCCGCGGTCGAGGCCAAGGAGGGGCTTAGCGCGACCGACACCGGGGAGATCCTGGACAGCATCACGATCGAGTCGCTGATCAGGAGCTACCCCACGCTGTGCGGCATGACCGGCACCGCGGTGGCCGTCGGTGAACAGCTGCGCGAGTTCTACGGCGTCGAGGTCGCGGTGATCCCGCCGAACGTGCCGTGCATCCGTGACGACGAGCCGGACCGCCTGTACGAGACGGCCGAGGCCAGGGAAGACGCGATCACCAAGCAGGTGGCGGACGCGCACGAGACCGGGCGCCCGGTGCTGATCGGGACCCTGGACGTCGCCGAGTCCGAACGGCTGGCGGCCCAACTCGAGCGCGAGGGCCTGCCCTGCGTGGTGCTGAACGCCAAGAACGACGCCGAGGAAGCCGCCATCATCGCCGAGGCCGGCGCGCGCGGGGCGATCACGGTGTCCACCCAGATGGCCGGGCGCGGCACCGACATCAAGCTGGGCGGCAGCTCGGGCGACCGGGACGAGGTCGCCGGGCTCGGCGGGCTGCTGGTCATCGGCACCGGCAGGCACGAGAGCAGCAGGCTGGACTACCAGCTCAGCGGGCGGGCCGGCCGCCAGGGCGACCCCGGCGGGTCGGTGTTCTTCGCCAGCATGGAGGACGACCTGATCACCCAGTACGCGCCGGATACCGCGCCGCCGGACGAGGTCGATGACGACGGACTGGTCGCCGACGCCGGGGCGTACTGGAGCCTGGGCCACGCGCAGCGCGTCGCCGAGGGGGTCAACCTCGAGATCCACCGCAACACCTGGCGCTACAACAAGCTCATCGAGGAGCAGCGGCGGATCGTGCTGGATCACCGGGATGAGGTGCTGCGCACCGACACCGCGCTGAAGACGCTCGGCGAGCGCTGCCCGAAGCGGTTCGAGGAGCTGAGCGAGGCGCTGGACACCGGCGTGCTCACCGAGGCCGCGCGGCAGATCACCCTCTACCACCTCGACCGCGGCTGGGCGGAGCACATCGCCGACCTGGCCGACGTGCGGGAGGGCATCCACCTGCGCGCGCTCGGCCGTGGCATGGATCCGCTCGATGAGTTCCACAAGGCCGCGGTGGCCAGCTTCAACCGCCTGTTCGACGAGACCGCGCGGCGGTCCGCGGAGTCGTTCGAGACCGTGCCGATCACCGCCGACGGCGCCGACCTGGGCGCGGCCGGCCTCAAACGGCCCAGCGCGACCTGGACCTACCTGGTGCAGGACAATCCGTTCGGCACCGACATCGACCGCGCCCTGCGCAGCGTCGGCCGCCTGCTCGGCCGCCCCCGCCCCGGCAGCTGAGGGCAGCCTCACCCGGCGCTCACCGCCCTGCGTGGGTCGATGTGCCATGGCCTCCCCCATGGTGCGGCGGTGTGCCATCGACCACTCAGGGCAAAGGTGGCCGGGGCGGGCTCTGCGAAGCCCGCGGCCACTCCTAGCGCGGGTCGGCGGCGGCGAGCGGCTCCTGGTGGGCGAACTGAGTCCGGTAGAGCTCGGCGTACAGGCCGCCCGCGGCCAGCAGCTCGTCGTGCGTGCCGCGCTCGCGGACCCGGCCGGCCTCGATGACCAGGATCTGGTCGGCCTGCCTGATGGTGGACAGCCGGTGCGCGATGACCAGCGACGTCCGGCCGGCCAGCGCGGTCGCCAGCGCGCGCTGTACCGCCGCCTCGGACTCGGAGTCCAGGTGCGCCGTGGCTTCGTCCAGCACCACCACCGAGGGGTGCTTGAGCAGCAGCCGGGCGATGGCCACCCGCTGCTTCTCCCCGCCGGACAGCCGGTAGCCGCGGTCGCCCACCACCGTGTCCAGCCCGTCAGGAAGACCGGAGATCAGCTCCCAGATCTGGGCCGCCTGGCAGGCCAGGATGAGCTCGCGCTCGGAGGCGTCCGGGCGGGCGTAGGCCAGGTTGGCGCGGATCGTGTCGTGGAACAGGTGCGAGTCCTGGGTGACCACGCCGACCGCCGCGTGCAGCGAGTCCAGGGTGAGGTCGCGGACATCGTGCCCGCCGATCCGGACCGCGCCGGAGCCCGCGTCATACAGCCGGGAGACCAGGTGCGTGATCGTGGTCTTGCCCGCACCCGACGGGCCGACCAGCGCAGTGACCTTGCCCGCCGCGGCACGGAAGCTGACGTCGTCCAGGATCAGCTGGCCGGCGTCGGCCCGTTCGGTGCCCTTGATGGCGATCGACTCCAGCGAGGCCAGCGAGACCTCGCTGGCCTTCGGATAGCGGAACGACACGTCGTCGAACTCGATCTCGGGCGCGGAGCCGTTGACCGGCGCGGACGCCGGGGCGGGCAGCGGCACGGCACCGGGCCGCTCGTCGATGAGCGGCTTGAGGTCGAGCACCTCGAATACCCGGTCGAAGCTGACCAGCGCGGTCATCACCGTCACCTGCACGTTGGACAGCGACATGATGGGGCCGTACAGCCGGTTCAGCAGGGTAGCCATCGCGACCAGCGTGCCGATCTGGAAGGTGCCGGCGATGACCAGGCTGCCGCCGACCCCGTAGATCATCGCGGTCGCTATCGAGGCCAGCAGGGTCAGCGAGATGAACAGCACACTGCCGTACACCGAGGTGACCACGCCGATGTCCCGCACCCGCCCGGCCCGGTTGCTGAACAGGTCGGACTCCTCACGAGGACGGCCGTACAGCTTGGCCAGCATGGCACCCGCCACGTTGAACCGCTCGGTCATGGTGGAGCCCATCTCGGCGTCGAGCTGCATCGATTCCCGGGTGAGCCGCTGCAGCCTGCGCCCGATCAGCTTGGCCGGCAGGATGAACAGCGGCAGCATGACCAGCGCGATGAGCGTGACCAGCCAGGAAAGGTAGAACATCGTGATCAGCACGAGAACCAGCTGGATCACGCTGGACACCACCGAGGACAGCACGCTGGTGAGCGCCTGCTGGGCGCCGATCACGTCGCTGTTCAGCCTGCTTACCAGCGAGCCGGTCTGTGTGCGGGTGAAGAACGCGATCGGCTGGCGCTGCACGTGGCTGAAGACCTCGGTGCGCAGGTCGTAGATCAGGCCCTCGCCGATGCGCGAGGAGTACCAGCGCTGGGCGAAGCCGAGGAACGCGTCGAACAGCGCGATCCCGGCCACCAGCCCGGCCACCGCCGCGACGACTGTGGTGTCGTGCTTCAGGATCCCGTCGTCGATCAGCACCCGCAGCAGCAGCGGATAGGACACCGTCGCTACCGCGTCCAGGACGGTGACGAGCAGGAAGAGCGCGATCTGCCAGCGGTAGGGCCTGGCGTAGGTCGCGATCCGGCGTACGGTGCCCGCCTTGATCCGCTGCTTGGTGATGTTGGGGTCGCGAGTGAACCCGCGCATCATCATCCAGGCGCCATGCCCACCGCCGTACATGACCGGGGCAACCTCCGTAGGGGCCGGGTTCTTCCTGTGTCAGCCGACAGCGAACCGCGGCGCACCGGCCCGGGCCCCTCCAGGCCGCCTCTCGGCCTAGCCCTTGAGCCGTTCGCGCTGCAGTTCCGCCTGGATCCGCCGCTCGGCGGCCGACTGCTCTTCGAGCGTATGGCGCGGCGCCAGGCCGAGCAGTTCTTTTACCGCCCGCGCGGTCGCGGCGTCGGTGGCCAGCAGCGCCGCGGTCAGGTCGGCCACCGCGGCGCCGAGCCCGGCGGCGGGCACGACGAGCTCGGCCAGCCCGAGCTCACGCGCCTCGCCGGCGTCCACGGTCCTGGCGGTGAGGCAGATCTCCAGGGCGCGGGGCAGCCCCACGATGTCCACCAGCGGCTTCGTGCCGGTCAGGTCGGGGATCAGGCCCAGCGCGGGCTCCTTCATGCAGACCCTGGCGTCGTCAGCGAACACCCGCAGGTCACACGAGAGGGCCAGCTGGAACCCGGCGCCGATCGCGTGTCCGCGCACGGCCGCGACCGAGACGATCTCGGGCCTGCGCAGCCAGCTGAACCCGGCCTGGCAGTCGGCGATCCAGGCCTCGAAGCCAGCGTCCCGCGGATCGGGCAGCGGCTCCTCCCCCGCAACCCCCTCGGCGGACAGCAGCCGCAGGTCGATGCCGGCCGAGAACGTCTCGCCCGCCCCCCTGATCACTACGACGCGCACCTCGGGCGGCAAGGCGCGGCCGATCCCGGCCAGCCCGCGCCACATGCCCGGGGTCATCGCGTTGCGCCGGCGGGGGCGATCAAGCGTCACGGTCGCGACCGCCGCGGCCGCGCCCGCGCCCGCGGCCTGCTCACGGGTATCGATGTCCAGCCGGAGCCCGGCCCGTTCCAGGTCAGCTGGCGCTATGGACATGAGATCCCCCGGGTGGCCGGCGAGGCGCACCAGTCCCCGGCCAGCGGTGCTCAGCGTCTGGCCTTGGCCTTGCCGCGGGTCGCGCCGCCGCGACCGCGGAGGCTGACACCGGTCTCGCTCAGGATGCGGTGCACGAAGCCGTACGACCGGCCGGTCGCCGCGGCCAGGGAGCGGATGCTCTCCCCCGCGTCGTACCTCTTCTTCAGGTCCGATGCGAGCTTGGTGCGGTCAGCACCGGTCACCCGGGTGCCTTTCTTGAGGGTCTCGGTCACGCGTACCTCCCGTGATAAAGAGTGACCGCTGCGTCACCACTTCTCGCCATGATCACTCATGAAAGTGAGATCGGCTAGCCACTTGCAGGCAAATGATCAGTATCTTTTTCTGCCCGCCGGCCGGGTCCCCGTCCCCGCTCAGGCCAGCGCCACGAGCTCGCTCAGGTCGTCGCTCCAGGCGTCTTCCACCCCGTCGGGCAGCAGCACGACGCGCTCGGGGGCGAGCGCCTCGACGGCACCCTCGTCGTGCGTCACGAGCACGATCGCGCCTTTGTAGGCGCGCAGCGCGGCCAGGATCTCCGCCCGGCTGGCCGGGTCGAGGTTGTTGGTCGGCTCGTCGAGCAGCAGCACATTCGCCCCGGACACCACGAGGATGGCCAGCGCGAGCCTGGTCTTCTCGCCGCCGGACAGTACGCCGGCCGGCTTGTTCACGTCATCGCCGGGAAACAAGAACGAGCCGAGGATGCGCCGCAGCTCGGCCTCGGCGAGCGCGGGCGCGGCCGACCGCATGTTCTCCATGACCGTGCGGCTCACGTCGAGCGTCTCGTGCTCCTGGGCGTAATAGCCGAGCCTGAGCCCGTGCCCGGGCCTGACCGCTCCGGCATCCGGCACGTCCAGGCCGGCCAGCAGCCGCAGCAGCGTCGTCTTTCCCGCGCCGTTCAGCCCGAGCACGACCACGCGGCTGCCCGCGTCCACGGCGATGTCGACGCCGGAGAAGACATCGAGCGAGCCAAACGACTTCGCCAGCCCGGCCGCGGTCAGCGGGGTGCGCCCGCACGGCGCGGGCACCGGGAAACGGAGCTTGGCGACCTTGTCGGCCTTGGCCTCGGCGGGCAGCACGGACAGCAGTCGCTCGGCTCGGCGCTGCATGACCTTGGCCGCCGTAGCCTTTGTCGCCTTGGCCCGCATCTTGTCCGCCTGGGCCTGCAACGCGGCCGCCTTGCGCTCGTTGGTCGCCCGCTCGCGCCGGCGCCGTGCCTCATCGGTCTCGCGCTGCGCCAGGTAGGCCTGCCAGCCCAGGTTGTACTGGTCCAGCGCGCAGCGCTGCGCGTCCATCCAGAACACCTTGTTGACCACCGCATCGAGCAGGCCGGCATCGTGGCTGATCACCACCAGCCCGCCGCGGAACGCCCGGAGATGGTCGCGCAGCCAGCCGACCGAGTCGGCGTCGAGGTGGTTGGTGGGCTCGTCGAGCAGCAGCGTCCGCGCTCCGCCGAAGAGAATCCTGGCCAGCTCGACCCGCCTGCGCTGGCCGCCGGACAGCGTGTGCAGGGACTGGCTGAGCACCCGCCCGGGCAGGCCCAGGCTGGCGGCCAGCGATGCTGCCTCCGCCTGCGCGGCGTATCCTCCCAGGACGGTCAGCCGTTCCTCGAGGTGCCCGTACCGGCGCACCGCGGCGTCACGCTGGCCCGGGTCCGCCGCCGCCATCTGTTCCTCGGCCGCGCGCATCGCGCCGAGCAGCTCGTCCAGGCCACGGGAGGATAGCACGCGGTCCATGGCCAGCACGTTCAGATCACCGGTGCGCGGGTCCTGCGGCAGGTAGCCCACGGATCCAGATCGCCGCACGGTGCCTGCGGCCGGCTGGGCCTCGCCCGCGAGCACCTGGGCCAGCGTGGTCTTGCCCGCGCCGTTCCTGCCGACCAGCCCGATCCGGTCGCCGGGCGCGATCTGGAAGCTCGCCTCGTGCAGCAGCAGGCGCGCGCCCGCGCGCAGCTCGATGTCCTTCGCCGTAATCATCTGAGTTGCCACTCCGGAAATTGGGACAAAACGGACCTCGCGTGACACACGCCACCCCCCGCCGGGGCGGGTCCGTCAAACACAGAGGGACAACATGCCACCAATTATACGGGAGCGCGTTTGGCGGCCTGGTTAATTTCCCGGCCATGATCCCTCAGCCCGGTTCGGTGAGCCGGATCCTGATCGCGCTGAACATGCGCGGGGTATCGCGCAGCACGGTCAGCCGGGGATCCGGAACAGTGAGGAACCGGTCGACGGCCAGCTCGAAGAACCGGTTGAGCCGCGGGTCGGCGCGCAGCGCCTCGACCGCCCGGCGGTCGCCGCCGAGGACCACGGCGTCAAGCTCGCCGGCGAACGGCCCGAGCACCGCGACCGCGGTGTTCGCCGCGGCGGACAGGGCCTCGGCGGCCTGCTTCTCCCGGCGGCGGGCAAACCGATGCTGCGACGTGCCCCCCGCCGCGCTGCGGCCGTGCACCAGCCGGGATCCCACCTTCGAGGCGGCCAGCCGCGGCGGCGAGCCGGTGAACACCCCCGCGGCGTAGCCGCCCAGGCGCACCAGCAGTACGCCCACCGTCCGGGGAGCCTGCGCGTGGCTCGCGATCAGGCCGGCGGTGGCGACCGCGGCGGCTGGGACGCCGGCGGGCAGCGGCGGGAAGGGCACGTGGCACTCCGCCACCGCCCCGTCCTCGGCCGCGAACGTCACCACCTCACGCCCGCTCGCCGCCACCGTGACGCTCGGGTGACGGTCGGCGAACGACACCACCCAGGTGACCAGCCGCTGCGGTGCGACCTCAACCCATCGTCCGCCGCCGCGCGCCGGGTGCTTCACCGCGCACCACCTCCCTCCGCGCTGGCCCGGGAACCGGATCGAGACTAGCGAGGCAGGCGCCCGGCTCGGAATCGATCACGCAGCGCCGGCCTTGACGGGACAGGGAGTAAGACCGACCATCGCGGTAGGAGGGCCCGGGCTCAGCCGGACGAACGAGGAGGAATTTCGTGATGCGTGCCGCCCGCCATTCTGGTTCTGCCCAGCCCCGCCCGGCAGGAGGCTCCCCCCGAAGGGTCGTCCGGGTCACGATCGCCCGCTGGCTGAGGCGCCCGGGCTCATTGCTGGCGGCCGCCGCGCTCGCCGGATCCGGGTTCGCGATCGCCCCGGCCGGCGCTGCGGGCGCGGCCGCCGCGAGCCCGGCCGGGCCTGCCGCGAGCCCGGCGGCGCCCGCGTCCTCGCCGGCCTGCCCGGATGCGAACGTCTCCGCCTTCGGCCCCAACGTCTGCGTCTTCAACGACACCATGAGCCAAGCGGCCATCCAGAACGATCTCAACAACATCGCCACCCAGCAGGTCCCCGTGGCCAGCCAGTTCGACAGCCAGCGTTATGCCATCTTCTTCCTGCCCGGCACCTATGGGTCAGCCGCCAGCCCCCTGGTGTTCCAGGTCGGTTACTACACCGAGGTGGCGGGGCTGGGCTTCGCGCCGGGGGACACGGTGATCAACGGGGCCATCGACGTGTTCAACAACCTGTGCACGCCCGGCACCAGCGACTGCAACTCCGACGACAACTTCTGGCGGTCGCTGTCCAACCTCACCCTCAACGTGCACCTGCCGAGCTCGCCGCCGGCCTACGCGCCGCCGGTCGTGGATGCGTTCGGCGCGGGGTGCGCCAATACCGGGGAGTTCTGGTCGGCGTCCCAGGCCGCGCCGATCCGGCGGACCATCGTCAACGGCAGCGTCATCTTCCAGGACTACTGCGCGAACAACAACTTCGCCAGCGGCGGTTTCATCGCCGACAGCCAGGTCAGCGGTAACCTCAACTTCTTCGGCAACCAGCAGTACATGGTCCGCGACAGCAGCATCGGCGGAGCCGCCGGCTGCCCCCAGGGGCTCTGGAACATGGTCTACTCCGGCGTGCAGGGTGCGCCGGCGCCGGTGTTCACCGGCCAGTGCGAGCAGAACACGGTGCTGCCGACGAGTCCGGTCACCGAGGAAGAGCCGTTCCTGTACACCGACTCCGGCGGCGGTTACCAGGTCTTCGTGCCCGCGGTTCGTCACGATTCGTCCGGCCCCTCCTGGGGCGGAGGCGGCGAAGCGGGCAGCTCACTCCCGCTGTCGAGGTTCTTCGTGGCCAGCCCGGGCACGCCCACGGCCGCGATCAACGCCGCGCTGGCCCGGGGCCGTGACCTCATCCTCACGCCCGGGATCTACAACCTTGATCAGCCCATCGTGGTCAGCCACCCCGACACGGTCGTGCTCGGGCAGGGCTTTGCCACCCTGGTCCCGCGGCGCGGCAACCCCGCCATGATCGTCGTCCCCAACCAGGGGGTGAAGCTCTCCGGGCTCATCATCGACGCCGGCCCGGTCGCCTCGCCGGTCCTCGTCTCGGTGGGAACGCCCGCGCCGGGCTCAGGCACCGCCAGCGACCCCGACATGGTCCAGGACGTCTTCTTCCGCATCGGCGGCGCCGAAACCACGAAAGTGGGGGCCACGGTCAGCCTGCTGGACAACGCGGACAACTCGATCATCGACGACGTCTGGGCCTGGCGCGCCGACCACGGCAACCTGGTGGGCTGGACCGACAACACGGCCAGTACGGGCGTCGTGGTCACCGGGGACGGCGTGACGTCCTATGGCCTGGCCGTCGAGCACTACCAGAAGAACGAGGTGATCTGGAGCGGCCAGAGCGGCACGAACATCTTCTTCCAGAACGAGCTGCCCTACGACCCGCCCAGCCAGTCGGCCTGGATGGCGGCCCCGGACCAGGACGGCTATCCCGCCTTCCTCGTCACCCGCAACGTCCGGACGTTCCAGGGCTACGGGGCGGGCAGCTACGTCGTCTTCAGCCAGACGCCGGCCACGCTGCACGACGCCGAGGCGTTCCAGGCGCCGGACACGCCGGGCGTGCAGTTCCACAACATCTTCGGCGTGTGGATCACAGGCTCCGGCGGCCTCGACTCGGTCATCAACGGGACGGGCGGCCCGGTGACCTCGGTCAACCCCGGGAACAACATGCCCGTGGACGTGGCGAGCTACCCCTGACCGGGATCAGACGTTGAAGCCCAGCGCGCGGAGCTGCTCGCGGCCGTCCTCGGTGATCTTGTCCGGCCCCCAGGGGGGCATCCACACCCAGTTGATCCGGAAGTCGTTGACGAGACCGTCGAGCGCGGCCCTGGCCTGATCCTCGATCACGTCGGTGAGCGGGCAGGCCGCGCTGGTCAGCGTCATGTCGATGGTGGCCAGCCGGTCCTCGCCCACGGTGACGCCGTACACCAGGCCCAGGTCCACGACGTTGATGCCCAACTCGGGGTCCACGACGTCGCGGAGCGCCTCGAGAACGTCCTCGGTCTCCGGTCCGGCCGAAGCCGGCGCCCCGGCCGGTGCGTCGCCGGCCGGCGTCTCAGTGGTCTCGGCCTGGGTGGTAGCGGGCTCGGTCATGATGATGTCTCCTCCAGCGCGCGGGCGGTGGCGTCTTTCCACGCCATCCAGCCGAGCAGCGCGCACTTGATCCTCGCCGGGTACTTGGACACTCCGGTGAACGCCACCGCATCCTCGAGCAGGTCCTCGTCCGGCTCGGCGGCGCCCTTGGACTGCATGAGCTCGAGGAATCCCTGGCTGATCGCCATCGCGTCATCCACGCTCTTGCCGATGACCAGGTCGGTCATCACCGACGCGCTGGCCTGGCTGATCGAGCAGCCCAGGGAGTCGTACGACACGTCGGCCACGGCCGGCTCGCCGTCGACGGCCTTCAGCGTGACGCGGAGGGTCACCTCGTCGCCGCAGAGCGGGTTGACGTGATGCACTTCGGCGTCGTAGGGCTCCCGCAGGCCCTTGTTGTGCGGGTGGCGGTAGTGGTCCAGGATGATGTCCTGGTACATCGACTCGAGCTGCATCACATCCCCTTGCAACACGCGGCCTGCCGCCGCATCTTCCCCGGCCGGGGCGGGTCACTCATCGGCGCTGCGGTACCGGCGGTCACGCGTCGGCGAAGAACCGCTGCGCCTGCCGGATCCCGTCGGCCAGGGCGTCCGCCTCCTCACGGAGGTTGTACAGGTAGAACGAGGCCCGGGTGCTGGCCCGCACGCCGAACGCGCGGTGCAGCGGCCAGGCGCAGTGATGCCCGGCCCGGACCGCGATGCCCAGGTCATCGAGCACCTGGCTGACGTCGTGCGGGTGCACGCCCTCCACGGTGAACGAGATCGCGCTGCCCCGGTCCACCGGCACCGTGGGCCCGAGGATGCGCAGCCCGTCGATCTGGCCGAGGAGGTCCAGGGCGTGGTCGATAAGGCCCAGCTCGTGGGCCCGCACCGCATCCAGGCCGACCTCGCTCAGATAGTCGACGGCCGCTCCCAGCCCGACCGCCTGCGCGATCGGCATCGTGCCGGCCTCGAACTTGTGCGGCGGCG
Source organism: Streptosporangiaceae bacterium (assembly GCA_036496025.1). Taxonomy (GTDB): domain Bacteria; phylum Actinomycetota; class Actinomycetes; order Streptosporangiales; family Streptosporangiaceae; genus PALSA-505. Next base: position 2,719 of record DASXLW010000012.1, on the reverse strand, counting down.
GGGCGAACGTGGACCGGTCCATCCAGACGCTCTCGATCATCTCGCCGCCGCCGAGGAACGGGGGCATCTCCTCGAGCAGCTCGCGCCGCGCCCACAGCACGCCGATGCCGGTCGGACCGCACATTTTGTGCCCGGTGAAGCCGTAGAAGTCCGCGCCGGTTGCGGCCACGTCCACCGGCATGTGCGGCACCGCCTGCGCGCCGTCCAGCAACACCAGCGCGCCGGCCGCGTGCGCCGCGTCGGCGATGGCCCGGACCGGGTTGATGGTGCCGAGCACGTTGGACTGGTGTGCCAGCGCGACCAGCTTGGTCCGCTCGGTGATCAGGTCGCCGATCTCCGCGAGGTTCAGCCGGCCGTCGGGGGTGACCCCGAACCAGCGCAGCGTGGCGCCGGTGCGCTGGCAGAGCAGCTGCCACGGGACGATGTTGGAGTGGTGCTCCATCTCGGTGATGACGATTTCGTCGCCGGGACCGAGGCTCAGCCGGGCCGGGCCGCCGGCCGCGGTCGCGTTGCTCATCGAGTAGGCGACGAGGTTGATCGCCTCCGAGATGTTCTTGGCGAACACGACCTCGGTCTCGTCCCGGGCCCCGACGAACTCGCCCACCTTGATCCGCGCGCCTTCGTAGGCCTCGGTGGCCTCCTCGCCGAGCTGGTGGCTGGCCCGGTGGATGTTCGCGTTGTGCCGCTCGTAGAACTCGTCCATCGCCTCGAGCACCTGGCGCGGCTTCTGCGAGGTGTTCGCGCTGTCCAGGTAGATCAGCGGCTGCCCGCCCCGCACCTGACGGTCGAGGATGGGGAAGTCCTTGCGGATCCGGGCCGCGTCGAAGGTCATGCCGCCGCTCCCGGGTTGATGAACTTCTCGTAGCCCTCGCGCTCCAGCTCCTCGGCCAGCTCCGGGCCGCCCTCGGCGACGACCCGGCCGCCGACGAACACGTGCACGAAGTCCGGCTGCACGTAGCGCAGGATCCGGGTGTAGTGCGTGATCAGCAGCACCCCGTGATCCTCGCCCGCCCGGAACCGGTTGATCCCCTCGGCCACGACCTTGAGCGCGTCGATGTCCAGGCCGGAGTCGGTCTCGTCGAGGATGGCGATCTTCGGGTTCAGCAGCTCGAGCTGAAGGATCTCGTGCCGCTTCTTCTCCCCGCCGGAGAAGCCCTCGTTGAGGTTGCGCTGGGCGAACTCCGGGTCGATCGACAGTTCCTCCATCGCCGTGCGCAGCTGCTTGGCGAAGTCGCGCAGCTTCGGCGCCTCGCCGCTGACCGCGGTCATCGCCGTGCGCAGGAAGTTCGACACCGACACGCCGGGCACCTCGACCGGGTACTGCATGGCCAGGAACAGCCCGGCGCGCGCCCGCGCGTCCACGCTCATGGCCAGCACGTCCTCGCCGTCCAGCGTGACCGACCCGCTGGTCACCTGGTACTTCGGGTGGCCGGCGATCGCATACGCGAGGGTGGACTTGCCGGAGCCGTTCGGCCCCATGATGGCGTGCGTCTGCCCGGCAGACACGGTGAGATCCACGCCGCGCAGGATCTCCCGGCTGCCGCCGGCCGCCTCCTCCACGCTCACGTGCAGGTCACGGATCTCAAGAGTGGCCATGTAGGTATTTCTCCTGTATCTCAGCTAAGCGAGACATAGACGTCGTCGCCCTGGATCTTCACTTGGTAGGTGGGCACCGGCTCGGTGGCCGGCGGCCCGGTGGGGTTGCCGGTGCGCAGGTCGAAGCAGGACCCGTGCAGCCAGCACTCCACGGTGTGGTCGTAGATCTCGCCCTCGGACAGCGGGATCTCCGCGTGCGAGCAGACGTCGCGCAGCGCGTAAACCTCGCCCTCGGCCCTGATGATCGCGACCGGCTCGCCGTCCACTTCGACCCCGACGGCCCCTTCGTCGGGCAGGTCGTACAGCGCGCACACGCGGGTGAACCCGCCGGCCGGCCGCGGCGACTCGGTCATGACAGCTCCAGCTCGATCCCGGCGGCGATGCGCTCGGCCACCCGCGGGATCCCGATCCGGTCGATCAGCGTGCCGAAGAACCCCCGGATCACCAGCCGCCGCGCCTCGGCCTCCGGGATGCCCCGGGCCATCAGGTAGAACAGGTGCTGGTCTTCCAGCCGGCCACTCGCGCTCGCGTGCCCGGCGCCCACCACCTCGCCGGTGAGGATCTCCAGGTTGGGCACGGAGTCGACCCGGGTCCCGTCGGTCAGCACCAGGTTCCGGTTCCGCTCGTAGGTGTCGGTGCCGGTCGCCTCGGCCCGGATGATCACGTCGCCGATCCACACCGCGTGCGCGTCCTGGCCCTGCAGCGCGCCCTTGTAGTCCACCCGGCTGCGGCAGTTGGGCATCGCGTGGTCGACGAAGAGCCGGTGCTCCAGGTGCTGGCCGGCGTCGGCGAAGTACATCCCGAGCAGCTCCGCGTCGCCGCCCGGCCCGGCGTACCGGACCGACGGCGCGAGCCGGACCAGGTCGCCGCCCAGCGACACCGCGGCGTGCCGGATCGTGGCGTCGCGGCCGAGCCGCGCGTGGTGGTGTGAGGCGTGCACCGCGTCGTCGGCCCAGTCCTGCAGGCTCACCACCTGCAGCGACGCGCCGTCGCCGACTACCAGCTCGACGTTGTCGGCGTAGGTCGCGCTGCCCGCGTGATCGAGGATGACCACCGCCTGGGCCATCGGCTGCACGTCCACGAGCAGGTGCCCGAACGAGACGCCCTGCGCGTCATCGCCGCG
>DASXLW010000011.1:0-36284 GCA_036496025.1 Streptosporangiaceae bacterium | reverse complement strand
ACCTCGGCCCGGTAGTTCCGCACCGGAATGCCCTTCACCACGGTGTACACAAGCCGCCGGGCTTTCTCGGCCTCCAGCACCCGCTCGACGGTCGTGGTGCGCCCGTACCGCATCCAGCGGATTGCCCCCGCGCCGTCACGGGCCTCGTCGCCAGGACTGTCGTACCCGCTGGCGCTCCACGGTCCCCACTGGCAGTAGCGGCTGGCGTTGGAAACGAGCTCCCACACCGCCTCGGGGGCGGCCCGGGCCACGCCTTCCGCTTCCACGTGCAATCGGGCCTTCTGGCCCCGGTTCTGTACCAACTGGAACATGTACCATATGGTACATTTAACCGTGCGCACATCGCAAGCCCGGGAACGCCTGCTGGCGGCCGCGGTCTGCCACGCGCTCGAGCACGGGATCGCCGACCTGAGCCTGCGGCAGATCGCCGCGGCGATCGGTACCAGCCACCGGATGCTCATCTACCACTTCGGATCGCGCGAAGGGCTGCTGGTCGCGGTCACCCAGGCCGTGGAGGAACAGCAAAAGGCCGCGTTCGGCCAGGCGGAGATGACGCCGGAGGGGGCCCTGCGGTCCTGGCAGCGGCTCAGCGATCCCCAGATGTGGCCGCAGGAGCGACTGTTCTTCGAGTTGTACTCCTACGCCTTGCGGGGCCGTCCCGGTACCGAGGGCTTCCTCGACGAGATCGTCGAGTCGTGGGTCACCTTGATCGCCGCCGCCCTCGTCCAGGCCGGCGCCGATGAGCGCACGGCCCGCGCGGACGCCCGCCTGAGCGTGGCCGTGGTCCGCGGCCTCCTCCTGGACCTGGTGGCCACCGGGGACCGCGCGGGAGTCACCGAAGCGTATGAGCGATTCCTCGAGCACGTGTCAGGCCCGGCCACGTCAGCGCCAGGCGGCAGCTGACCCCGGCAGCTACAGCCGAACAGCTCCGCCCTCTGGATCAGCGCTCTGCCGGGGACGCGGGCTCAGGCCAGGTCGACGACCAGGCCGGCGGTGGCGATGCCGGCCCGGCCGTGGAATTCCGCGCTGGCCGCGGCTTGCGCGGCCGCCGGATCCGTGCCCGGCATCAGATGGGTCAGCAGCAGGTGCCCGGCGCGGGCCTCGGCGGCCTGCCGGCCGGCCAGGCCCGCGCTCGACAGGTAGCGCCGGGAATCCTCGGGGACCTGACTCACGTAGCTCGCCTCGGCCAGCAGCAGGTCGGCGTCGCGGGCCAGGTCCGCCACGGCGGGACTCGGTCCGGTGTCGCCGGTGTAGGCGAGCACCCGCCCGCCTGCGGCCAGCCGGGCGCCCGCGTTGGGCATGAAGTGCGGTAGCAGCTGGGTCGCAATACCGAACGGCCCGATGTCGAAGTGGCTCCCCGCGGCGAACTCGTGCAGCGTGTAGGCGCCGTCCAGCATCCCAGGCCGGTCCAGGGCCAGCACCGCGGCCAGCGCGCCCGGCAGCGCGTACACCGCCAGCGGCGCCGGCAGCGGGTCATCGCGCAGCGCCCGCGCCCGCAGCAGCGGGTTCAGGTCGGCGCAGTGATCGGGATGCCCGTGACTGATGAACACCGCATCGACCTCGTCGGCGGTGACGCGTTCCAGCAGCCGCGGCACGGTCGCGTAGCCCACGTCGACCAGCAGCCGGAACCCGTCGTGCTCCACCAGGTAGCCGCTGCAGGCCTGCCCCGCGTCCGGCCACGCACCGCACCCGCCCAGCACCGTCAGCCGCATCGCTGCGAACCCTACCGGCCCGTGCTGCTCGTGATGACCCCCTGGCGGCGGGAACGGAGCCGGCCCGCGACGACCATGAGCCCGAGTGCGCCGGCCGGAGGCAGCGTGATCAGCGCCGGAAGCTGGTAGCGCCAGGAGAACTCAAGCACGTCGGATACCAGCAGCACCGCGGCGCCGGAGAGGAAGAACAGCAGGCAGGCCAGCGCCGGGTCCCGGTCGCGGGGCCCTGCGCGGCGCCGGATGACCAGGCTGAGCGAGCCGGCCAGGGCGGCCAGCACGGCGATCACGTACAGCGGCCCGGGAGTGTAGCCGCCGCCCAGCTGGTAGCCGCGCAGGAACCTGGCCAGCGGCGCGCTGACCGCGGGCGCGCCGCCGCCGAACTGCGCGATCGCCGCGCCGACCTCGCGCGGCGTGGCATGCGGCGAGTAGAAGGGGTATGTGTCCTGGAACTGCCAGCGCGAGATCGGCGTATCGCCCGCACTTGTCACCCGGCGGACGGCGAACAGCTTCGCGGCATCTGCGACGATGGCCGAGGCCACGCGCAGCGGCTGCTGAGTGAACACCGCGCGGGTGAACGCGGAAACGGTGTGCGAAGCCTCGGCCGCGGGAAGCTCGGCGTAGTAGCGCCGCACCGGGGAGACCGGGCTGTGCAGCAGGCCGTCGTCGCCCAGGGCCGCCTTCTGCGCCGCGGTCGGGCACATCGCCCGCTGGCTGGCGGGTACTCGCAGCGTCGCGCAGTCAGCGGCCGCCGCCGCCCGCCCGTAGAGCCCGCCGGTGCCGGTGTTCGACAGCCGGAAATGGCCGGTGACGCTGGCAGCGACACCCATGTAGACGAGGATCGGCAGCGCGAAGGCCGCGCACAGCAGGCCGGCCCGGCCGAGCGCCTGCCGCCAACCGCCGCCCGCGGCCAGCCCGTACACCACCGCGGGCAGCAGGAGGACCTCGCCCACCTGGGCGACCGTCGCCGACAGTCCGAGCGCGATCCCGGCCGCGCCGGTCATCCACCACGGCGCTGACGGACGCCACAGCAGCAGTGTCAGGCCCGCCACGACCAGGGCCTCGAACCACACGTCGGGCATCACCGTCTGCTCGATCTGAAGCTGGTACGCGTCGAGCAGGACGGGCGCGGCGGCCAGCGCGGCCAGCCAGCGCGCGCACCCGCGGCGCAGCAGCACGAGGTAGATGACCACGGCCATGGCCAGCCCGAGGACGTGCTGCACGGCGGCCACCGCGTCCAGGTTGCCGGCCAGCAGGATCAGCCGCAGCGGTACCCGGTAGCCGACCGGGTCGTTCCCGCCCGCGTGATACAGGTACCTCGTGCTGTCGATGTAGAACAACACGGGCCGGTAGGCGAGCCCGGTCAGCACCCGCAGCACCAGGCCGGCCAGCAGCAGCACGGTTATCAGCCAGTGCCGCGCCAGTCCCGCCCAGATCCCGCCGGCCGCTCGCCCGGCCCTGGCGCGAAACCCGCCGCCCGTTCCGGGCGCACCCGCTGCCGCCGGGGCTTGCGCCGCGCGAGGCTCGGTCGCCCGGCCGCTGGCCGCGGGGCGGGCGGCCGCGTGATCGGCGGCGCCGGCCGCGGCGGCCCGGATGTCCGCCGCTCGTCCGGCAGGTATCTTGGGCGTTCGCATCAGGCATTCCGATGGTGTGGCGGCCTCCCGGCTGGCCATAACCTACCAAGTGGCCCTGGGGGGCATTCGCGCTCGCCGGGCCGCGAGATCGCGCGGTGCAGAGGCTACCCGACGCCGGGCCGTCCCTCACCTGCACCAGCCCCGCCGTGACGAACAAGGCGGAGGGAGGATTCCGTGCCCGCGCTGACGTCGGCACCCGAGGGTGCTGCCGTGCGCGGCGGCCGCGCGGCGCCGGGCTCGCTGGGCGCGGCCGGCCGGGGCTGGCTGGTGGGCATCTTCCTGGTTTCTGCCGGGTACGCGGCCGCGGTCGCCCTGTTCAGCAGCAGCGTCGTGCAGCAGCGGTGGGCGATCGTGGCGGCGCCCTGCTACGCACTCGCCGCGCTGGCCGCGGCCTGGCCGCGACGCGGCCGCGATCTGGCGCTGCTGCTGGGCCTGGGCGGCGGGCTGGTGGCTCCGCTCGGCTGGCTGGTGGCCGAGAACCGGGCCCTGCAGGAGGTCCGGGTGATCTCGCACGCGGCCTGGCTGCTGATCCATCACGGCACTCCCTACCTCAGCGTGGCCACGCTGGCAGGCACGCAGAACCCGGAAGCCTATAACCCCTATCTACCGGCCATGACGGTGTTCGGGCTGGGCCGGGCGGTCGCCCGCAGCCCGCTCACCGACCCGCGGATCTGGTTCGCCGTCGTGTTCGTCGCGGTCTTCTGGCTGGCCCTGCGCGTTGCCGGCGCTCCGGACAGCGGTCGCTGGACCGCGCTGGTAACCGCGACGCCGGTGATCGCCTTCCCGCTCGCCGTCGGCGGCGATGACGTGCCCGTGCTCGGCCTCATGTGCCTCGGACTGGCGCTGCTGTCACGGTCGGGGCGCGAGCCGCGCCCGATCCTGGCCGGCCTGGTGCTTGGGGTCGCGGCGGCGATGAAGGCCACAGCCTGGCCGGCGGTGCTCATCGTCGTGGTGCTGGTGGCGGGCCGGGACGGCAGGCGCGCGGCGGCCCGGTTCGGGGCCGCGGTCCTGGCGGCGTCCGCCCTGCTCATCGTGCCGGTCGCCGCGGTATCGCCGGGAGCGCTCTGGGACAACACGATCTTGTTCCCGCTGGGCCTGGCCAGCGTGAAGTCCGCGGCCACCAGCCCGCTACCCGGAGTCCTGCTCGCCCAGACCGGGCACGCGGGCCACCTGCTCGCCACCGCGCTCCTGGCCCTGGCGGGGCTGGGAGTCCTGATATCCCTGGTCGTCTGGCCGCTACGGGACCTCCGCGGCGCGACGTGGCGGCTCATTATCGGTCTCGCGCTCATGTTCGCGCTCGCGCCGTCCACCCGGTTCGGCTACTACCTCTACCCGGTTGGCCTGTGGATGTGGCTGCAGGTGGCACACCTCGGGCCCGAACTCTGCCGGGCCGGATCGTCGGCTGGCCCGGTGACCAGCCGCGCGGATTCCCGGGACCAGGCTGACCTCGGCCCGGGCCGGATACGGTTGGACAGGTGAAGAGGTTCCGGCTCGCGGCATTGCTGCTCGGTGCCGCCCTGGGCACCGGCACCGCCACGGCCGCGAGCGCAAGCACCGCGGCGGCCGCGGGCACGGCAGCCGCAGCCGCCGCGCGTGCCGCGCAGCCGCCACCCACGGCGCACCCGGTCGTGCTGGTGGGCATCCCCGGCCTGCGCTGGAGCGACGTGTCCGCGGCGGGCACGGCCGCACTGTGGCGGCTGGCCAGCGCCGGATCGGTGGGCAACCTGGTGGTCCACGCCACCTCCTCGCTGACATGCCCGGCCGACGGCTGGCTGACCCTGAATACGGGCGCCCGGGCTGGCGCGCCGCGGCCGCACTCCGGGCCATGCCCCGCGCTCCCCGCGGTGGTGCCGGATCGCGCCGCATCCGGGGGGACGCCGGCCCCCGCGGACATCCGGCAGATGCCCGCGCTGATCGCCTACAACCGGCAGTTCCACTACAGCCCGGACTGGGGGCTGCTGGCCCGCGCGGCGGGCCCGGGCCGGTGCTCGACGGCCATCGGCCCCGGGGCCGCGCTGGCGCTGGCCAGCCCGTCCGGACGAGTCTCTGGCTACCTGCCGTCGCTGTCCGCGGCGACCCGGTCGACCTTCGCCCGCTGCCCGCTGACGGCGGTGGACCTGGGGTCGGTGCCGGCCGCGTCGGCGCCCGGCGGCGCGCGGGCCCGCGCGGCCACGGTCCGGGCCGACGACCGGGCGCTGGCCCGGATCGACGCCGAACTCCCGGCCGGGTCGATCTTCCTGGTCGCGGCCCCGGCGGACGACCTCTCCCCGCACCTGCGGCTGATCGTGGCGGATGGCCCCGGCTACGCGGCGGGCGTGCTCCACACGTCCTCGACCCGCCAGCCCGGGCTGACCCAGGTCACCGACGTGACCGCGAGCGTGCTGCACTGGCGCGGTCAGCCGGTTCCGTCGGCCGCGGTGGGCGCGGAACTGACCCGCGGCGACCGCGGCAGCCTGTCCGCGCAGATCCGCGCCCTGATCGGCCAGGACACCGCGGCCCAGGTTTACCGGACGACGTTCGGCTGGTTCTTCGCCATCTTCGCGGTGGCCGAGGCCGTGGTGTTCGGGCTCATCGCGCTGCTCTGGCGCGGGCCGCAGAACGCGCCGCGCCGCCACGCCGCCTTCCGCGTGGCGGGGGTGGCGGCGGCCTGCGTCCCGGTCGGCACGTTCCTGGCCAGTTTGGTGCCCTGGTGGATGCTGCCGCATCCGGCCGTCCTGCTGTACCTGCTGGCGGCGGCCTGGGCGGGCGTGCTGGCCGCGATCGCGCTGACCGGACCCTGGCGGCGGGACCCGCTCGGCCCGGCCGGGGTGGTCTGCGCAGTCACGGTGGCGGTGATCGGGCTGGACGTCATGACCGGGTCGAGGCTGGAGCTGAACACGCCCTTCGGGCTCAACGTGCTCTGGGGCGGCCGGTTCTACGGCGAGGACAACAACACCGTCGGCATCTACGGCGCGGCGGCGATCGTGTGCGCCGCATGGCTGGCCTCGCTGCTGCTGCGGCGCGAGCCGGCCCGGCCGGCCGGCCGGGCCGGCCCGCGCGGCCGGCGGGGCCAGGCGGTGCTGGCCGCGTCGGCCGTAGCCCTGTTCGCCGTGGTGGCCTCCGGCTGGCCTGGCTTCGGCGGCAAGGTCGGCGGGACAATCGCGGTCGTGCCGGGCCTGCTGTTGCTGATCATGGCGGTCGCGGGCGTGCGGATCACCTGGCGGCGCGCAGCGCTGCTGGCGGTGAGCGGGGTGCTGGTGATCGCGGCGTTCGCGCTGGTCAACTACCTCGTGCCGCTGACTGGTCACTCCGACATCGGCTCCTTCGCCGGCCAGGCGCTGCACGGCCAGGGTGGCGGTACCCTGCAGCGCAAGATCAGCACCAACCTGAGCTCGCTGACCGCCACCCCGTTCAGCCTGATCATCCCGGCGGCGGTCGTCGCGCTGGGCGTGCTGCTGCTGCGCCCGGAATGGTTCCGGGTCGGCGCCCTGACCCGCGCCCGGCAGACCGTTCCGCTGCTGGGCATCAGCCTGGCCGCGATCTGGGTGGTGGCGGTGCTGGGCTGGTTCGCCGAAGACTCCGGGGTCGCCGTGCCCGGGGCCATGCTGCCGCTGGTGCTGCCGCTGGCGATCGCCATCGTCGCGAGCGTGCCGCAGGCCAGTGAGCGCCAGCACGGACCAGTAGCGCGACAGGCTATTTTGGAGCCTGACCTGCCGCCGTGAGCCAGCGGGCATCCGAAGGGGAGCATCCTTGCAATACCAGGTCTCGAGGGCGGTAGCCGGACCGTTCCTTAAGCTGCTCGCGCGCCCGAAGATCACCGGCACGGAGCACGTGCCCGCCACCGGCGGCGCCATCCTCGCGTCCAACCACGTGTCGATCCTGGACTCGATCTACCTGCCGTTCATGCTGGACCGGCCGGTGACCTTCGCCGCCAAGTCCGAGTACTTCACCGGGACCAGGCTGATCACGCGGTTCACCAGCGCTTACCTGCGCGCGACCAACCAGCTGTCCACGGACCGGACCGGCCCGCGCGCCGCGCAGGACATGCTGCAGGCGGCCCTGGACCGGCTGCTGTCCGGCGAGCTGTTCGGCATCTATCCGGAGGGCACCCGGTCGCCGGACGGTCGGCTCTACCGCGGCCGGATAGGCGTCGGCTGGCTGGCGGTCAACTCGGGCGTGCCGGTCATCCCGGTGGCCATGAAGGGCACTGACCGGATACTCCCGCCCGGCCGCACCATTCCCCGGCCCGGCCGGATCGAGATCATCATCGGCGAGCCGCTGAAGCTGCCCCCCGAGGCCTTCGACGGGCCGGTGGCCAAGGTGCGGCGGGCCATCACCGATGAAGTGATGCGCGCCATCGCGGACCTGTCCGGCCAGGAGTACGTGCCCATGTATGCCAGCACCCGCAAAGAAGAACTAGCTGCCCGGCACTAGCACGCCGCGGCGGGCTACGGGGCAGGCGTGACGCTGAGCCGGACGTGCGCGCCGGGAGGGAGGCCGAGCCGTTCGGCGGCGTCGCCCGCGTTGACCGCCAGTGAGATCAGTCCCGCGCTGTCGGTGTAGGCGACCAGTTCGCCCGGCGCCACCGAGGCGAACGTTTCCAGGTAGGGCAGGGTCAGCTGGCGGCGGCCGGCCCTGACCACGACCGAGGACCCGAGGCTGATCCCCATCCGGCCGGCGTCGGAGGCGGCGATGGACAGCTGGACGTTGCCGAACCTGTCCACCGACATCACCTCGCCCTCGGCTTCCCCATCGTGCACCCGGCTCGTCGGCGCGGGCAGGCTGACCAGGTCGGTGACGTCGATCTCGTCGCCCACGGAGGCGAGCGGGGTCCCCTTGGCCAGGTGTGCGGCCACCGGCGCGAAGATGTCCCGGCCGTGGAACGTGGCCGACACCGGGTGCAGCCACAGCTCGCCGTTCGTCAGCTGGTACGCGTGCGTGGCCCCGCCGGCCGCCGCCACCGCCCAGGACAGCAGGCCATTGTCCGGCCCGATGAAGATGCCGCTCGGCGCGCTGATCGCGACCGGCCGCCGCGCGGTGCCGACGCCGGGATCCACGATCGCGACATGCACGCCCGCGGGCAGGTACGGGAACGTCTGCGCGAGCACCGCCGCCCCCCGCCGGACATCGCCCGGCGGCACCAGGTGGGTGATATCGATGATCGGCACCCCCGGGCCGATCCGGGCGGCCACCCCGTGGCAGGCGGCCACGAAACCGTCCTCCAGGCCGTAATCGGTGATGAACGAGATGCAGTCGATGGAAGCCACGAAGGGTGAGCGTACGTCGTCCGCGGCCGTCCGCATAGACCGCCCCGTGATCTGTAGGGGAATCCTTTGCGCGAACGGCACCGTGCCGCCAGGGCACATTCCCCCTCCCGCCCGCTCCCAGTGCCCGGAAGCTCCGGGGCGACGTGCGGCGGGGCGCGGGCTTCCGGACTGGCTCTACCATGGTTTTGCCCGGGCGAGGTGCGGGAGGTGGCATGGCGGCGCTGCAGGAGCGCGATCAGCGCATCCTGGCGTTCGAGCGCCGGGCGTGGCCGAGCCCGGGGGCAAAGGAACTGGAGATCCGGGAGAGCTTCGCCATTTCCTCCACCCGTTACTACCAGCTGCTCAACGAGCTGATCGACCGGCCCGAGGCCGCGGCGTTCGATCCCGTCCTGGTCAAGCGCCTTCGCGCCCGCCGGGCCAAGCGAGCCAGACGACGTTCCGTGCGTTCGGCGCAATCCGATGAAGCCCGCTGACCCCGTGGGCGGTCCGCAGTCCGGCGGACCGGGCGATTCCTCCTCGCTGGACGGCGTCCCGGCCGCCTTCGTGCCTCGCACTGCCGAGGGGCGGACGGGCTTCGCGGCGCTGCTGGCCGGGCCGGAACGGGCCCTGATCGGGCTGGATTTCGACGGCACGCTGTCGCCGATCGTGGCCGATCCCCGGGACGCGCGGGCGCAGCCGGGCGCGGTCGCGGCGTTGCGCGCGCTGGCCCCCCGGGTCGGCACGCTCGCGATCATCACCGGCCGCCCGGCCGCCACGGCGGTCGAGCACGGCGGGCTGGCCGACGTGCCCGGGCTGATCGTGCTCGGCCACTACGGCTTCGAGCGCTGGTCCGGCGGCCAGGTCGCCGCCCGGCCCACCCCGCCGGGGGTGGCGGCCGCGCGCGAGCAGCTGCCCGGCATCCTCGTCACGGCCGGCGCGCCGCCCGGCACCTGGACCGAGGACAAGGGGCACGCGGTCGCGGTGCACACCAGGCGGACCGCCGACCCGGATGCGGCGCTGCGGCTGCTGCGCCCCCCGCTCGAGCGGCTGGCCGAGGCCGAAGATCTGCTGGCCCAGCCGGGCCGGATGGTAATCGAGCTGCGTCCGCGGGGGATGGACAAGGGCGCGGCGCTCAAGGCCCTTATTTCCGAACGGGCTTCGCGGGTCGTGCTGTTCGGCGGGGACGATCTCGGCGACCTCCCGGCGTTCCGCGCCCTCGGCGAGCTCCGCGGCCAGGGCATACCCGGTGTCGCGGTGTGCAGCGGCTCGGCCGAGGTCACCGAGCTCGCCTCGGCGGCCGACCTGGTGGTCGACGGACCGGACGGCGTGGTCGACCTGCTGGGCTGGCTGGCCGGCCGGCTCAGCTGACCGCGTCGAGCTGGTGGACCAGCCCAGCCAGCGGGCAGGCGGCAGGCGGTTCAGCTGAGCGCGTCGAGCTGGTCGGCCAGCCAGCGGGCAGGCGGCAGGGCAGCCCCGGCCCGGGCCAGGGCGGCGCAGCGCCGGTCGCGTTCCGGGCGCGCCATGACGAGCCCTTCGTACATGGCCCGCGCGGTCGCGGTCACGTCGTACGGGTTGACGACCAGGGCGTCCTGGCCTAGCTCGGCGCAGGCCCCCGCCTCCCTGGACAGCACCAGCGCGCAGCCGCGCTCGGACACGATCGGGCCTTCCTTGGCCACCAGGTTCATCCCGTCCCGGATCGGGTTGACCACCATCACGTCGGCCAGCCGGTAGGCGGCCAGCGACCGGGCGTACTCGTCCCTCAGGTCGAGGATCAGCGGATCCCAGGACGGCGTGCCGAATTCGCCGGTTATCTCCGCGGCCATCTGCCGGACGCTGCCGGTGTAGGCGCGATACTCGGGCAGGTCGTCCCGGGACGGGTAGGCGAAGGCCAGGTGGGTGACCCGGCCGTGCAGCTCCGGGTGGGCGGCCAGCAGCTCGCGATAGGCGGCCAGGCCGCGCACGATGTTCTTGGACAACTCGGTCCGGTCGATGCGAACGATCAGTTGCCTGCCCCCGGTGGCCTGCGTCAGCGCCGCAACCTGGGCCTCGACGTCAGGCGCCCCGGCCCGCTTCCGGAGGTCGGCCGCGTCCACGCCGAGCGGGTGCACGCCGACCCCGCAGACGTGCCCGCGGTAGCTCACCTGGCTCCTGGCCCGGTCCACCTCGGCGCCGAGAACCTGTTCGCAGCAGTCGATGAACGCGTCGGCCCAGTGCTGGATGAGGAAGCCGGCGTGATCGGCGCCGAGTATCCCCTCCAGCAGCTCTCGGCCGACCAGGTCGGGAAGGATCCGGAAGTAATCGGGCGGGGCCCACGGGGTGTGCGAGAAATGCGCGATCCTGACGTCGGGCCGCAGCTCCGCCAGCATGCGGGGGGCCAGGGCCAGGTGGTAGTCCTGCACCATCGCGCGCACGTCATCGGTGTCGGCGCTATCGGCCAGCGCCTTCGCGAAGGCGGCGTTGTACTCGCGATAGGAGTCCCATTCGCGCGCGAACGCGGTGCCGAACCGCGGCTGGTTCGGGGTGTCGAAGAGCAGGTGGTGGATGAACCAGAGGGTGGAGTTCGCCACCGAGTTGTAGGCCTGGTTGAAGGTCTGCGGCGCGATGTCGAGCATCTGCAGGGCGGCTGGCGTGTCGTACCCGGCCAGGTCGAGCCGGCCGCCGGGCGCCTGCCGGGCCGCCGCGCGGTCGGCGTCGCTGAGCGCGGCGCAGATCCAGAGCAGGTCGGCGGTGGCCGCCACCGAGGAGAGCCCGGACACCAGGCCGCCGCCGCCGCGGCTGGCGGTCAGGGCGCCGCCGGCGTCGCGGCGGAACGACACCGGCCCGCGGTTCGACGCCACCAGGATCCGGCCCGTCTCCTGGTCGCTGCCGCCACGACGCTCGTTCATCTCGCCGACAGGCTAGTGGGTCGCCCGGTTACCGACGGATCGGCTCCCCCCCATCGCGAGCGGGTCTTCGCCGGGCCGTTCGGTTAAAATATCCGTGCGACAACTGAATATTGCTCATCCAGAGGGGTGGAGGGATCGGCCCTGTGAAGCCCCGGCAACCATCATGAGGCGGCGAACGCTGTGCGGTGGCCTTCGGCCACCTTCCCAGGGCCCGCAAAGCTAGCCCGGGGAACGACCCCCGGAGCCCCTCGTGACAGGTGCCAAGTCCGGCCCGCGGCCAGGGTGGCCGCAGGAAAGATGAGGAAGTGAGGCCCTCGTCACGTGAGCACAACCCCTGTCTCCGCCGTCTCTGGCGACGCCGCCGCGCTCCGCGGCCGCGGTTCTTCGTTCGGGTACGCCACCGGGCTGTCCTGCCGCGAGTGCGGGCACGGCTGCGCGCTCGGTCCGCACTACGCCTGCCCGCAGTGTTTCGGCCCGCTGGAGGTCAGCTACGACTTTCCGAGCCTGACCAGGGCGGACATCGAGTCCGGGCCGCTGAGTATGTGGCGGTACGCCAGCCTGTTGCCGGTCCGGCCCGACATCGCGGAGTCACCGGGGACCGAGCCCGGCTGGACCAGGCTGATCCGCGCCGACAACCTGGCCGCGGCGCTCGGCATGCGCCGCCTGTGGATCAAGGACGAGCGCGGCAACCCCACCCATTCGTTCAAGGACCGCGTGGTCGCGGTCTCCCTGGCCGCCGCGCTCGAGATGGGCTTCAAGGTGCTCGCCTGCCCCTCGACGGGCAACCTGGCGAACGCCGTCGCGGCCGCGGCCGCTAAGGCAGGCATCCGCTCGGTGGTGCTGATACCCGCCGACCTGGAGTCGCAGAAGGTCATCATGACCGCGGTGTACGGCGGCACCCTGGTCACCGTGGACGGCAGCTACGACGACGTGAACCGGCTGGCCTCCGAGCTGGCCGGCGAGCACGAGGACTGGGCGTTCGTCAACGTCAACGTCCGGCCGTACTACGCGGAGGGGTCGAAGACCCTGGGCTTCGAGGTGGCCGAGCAACTCGGCTGGCGGCTGCCGCAGCAGGTCGTGGTGCCGATCGCGTCCGGCGCTCAGCTGGTCAAGGTGGACAAGGGCTTCCGCGAGCTGGTGGCGCTCGGCCTGGTCGGCGAGCAGAGCTGGCGGGTGTTCGGCGCGCAGGCGAGCGGGTGTGCCCCGGTGTCCGCCGCCTTCGGCGCAGGCCACGATGTGGTCCGGCCGGTCCGCCCCGCCACCATCGCCAAATCGCTCGCGATCGGGGACCCGGCCGACGGCCCGTACGCGCTGGACACGGTGCGCCGGACCGGCGGGTCGATCGCGGACGTGGCCGACGACGAGATCGTGGACGCGATGGGCCTGCTCGCCGCGACCGAGGGAATCTTCGCCGAGACGGCGGGCGGGGTGGTGGTCGGCGTGCTCAGGAAGCTGCTGGCCTCGGGCCGGATCGACCCCGATGCGGAAACCGTCATCATCAACTCGGGAGACGGCCTGAAGACCCTGGACGCCGTGGCCGGCATCGCGCGCGTTCCGGCTCCGATCCGCCCCACCCTCGATGCGTTCGCAAAGGCAGGCCTCGAATGAGCGTCTCGGTCCGCATTCCCACCATCCTGCGCAGCTACACGGCCGGGGCCGCGCAGGTTAGCGCCCAGACGGGCACCCTGCGTGAGGTCATCGCCGGGCTGGACACGGACTACCCGGGCCTCGGCGGCCGGATCCTGGACGAGGCCGGCCAGCTGCGCCGGTTCATAAACGTCTACGTCGGCGAGCAGGACGTGCGGTTCGCGCAGGGGCTCGACACCCCGGTGCCCGCGGACGGGCAGGTCTCGGTGATCCCGGCGGTGGCCGGAGGGTAGCCGCCGCCACCGCCCCAGGTCATGGCGTCCGGTTTGCTGGATTTGTCCGTGCTGTGGGAGACAGGTGGCCTGTGTGGTTGGTGCGGTAGCGGCGTTACCGGCGGCTGATATCGCCCAGTAGCCATTCCGGTCCGAAGCGACACAGGGTATGGTCGAGTCCGGTCGCTTAGGCTCTGCGGCGCGCCCGGCCCGGGCACGTCCGCTCCCCTTTCCGCGATCAGATGGGCTCCGTGCTTGCTGGCGGGACCCGGCAAGCAGCAGCACGGCACAGTTTAGGGAGTTGTTGGGAATGGCTCAGGGCACCGTCAAATGGTTCAACGCGGATAAGGGCTACGGCTTCATCGCGGTCGACGGTGGCAGGGACGTGTTCGTCCACTTCTCAGCCATCCAGACGGATGGCTACCGCACCCTTGAGGAGGGCCAGCGGGTCGAATTCGAGATCACGCAGAGTGACCGGGGTCCGCAGGCGGACGCCGTCCGGACTCTGTAGGCACTCTCGCACCACCGAACGGCCTGGTTCAGTCGGTTGACTTAGCCGGGCCGTTCTGCTCGCGTGGGTCCTGCTCGCACCGGGCCGCTAATACTGGGCTTGCTAACGCTGGATCCGCCCGTACCGAGCGGCCCGCGGGCGGCTCGGCTTGCACTCTCCCCCTGAGAGTGCTAAACAGGTCGTTGGCACTCTCACCCCGAGAGTGATAACGCTATGGCGGGATCGGGGCGATGAGGCCCTCCCATGGCAAGAAGGGATTGCCACGGGTGGGCCGGCCGTCGCGGGCGTCGGCTCGATCCGTTTTGAGCTACAAAAAGTTCCGGAGGACTGGAGCCTATGGCAAGCAAGATGATCGCGTTCGATGAGGACGCCAGGCGCGGCCTCGAGCGCGGCATGAACCAGCTCGCCGACACCGTGAAAGTAACCCTCGGCCCCAAGGGCCGCAACGTGGTACTCGAGAAGAAGTGGGGCGCCCCCACCATCACCAACGATGGCGTGTCCATCGCCAAGGAGATCGAGCTCGAGGACCCGTGGGAGAAGATCGGCGCCGAGCTGGTCAAGGAAGTCGCCAAGAAGACGGACGACGTCGCCGGTGACGGCACCACGACGGCGACCGTGCTGGCGCAGGCGCTGGTCCGCGAGGGCCTGCGCAACGTGGCGGCGGGCGCCAACCCGATGTCGCTGAAGAAGGGCATCGAGGCGGCCGTCGAGCGGGTGAGCGAGGAGCTGTCCAAGCTCGCCAAGGACGTGGAGACCAACGAGCAGATCGCTTCGACCGCCTCCATCTCCGCGGGCGACCCCGCCATCGGCGAGATGATCGCCGAGGCCATGGACAAGGTGGGCAAGGAAGGCGTCATCACCGTCGAGGAGAGCAACACCTTCGGTCTCGAGCTTGAGCTCACCGAAGGCATGCGCTTCGACAAGGGCTACATCGCGCCCTACTTCGTCACCGACCCCGATCGGCTGGAGGCCGTCCTCGACGACCCCTACATCCTCGTGGTCAACTCCAAGATCTCGGCCAACAAGGACCTGCTTCCACTGCTGGACAAGGTGGTGCAGTCGGGCAAGCCGCTCGTGGTGATCGCCGAGGACGTCGAGGGCGAGGCCCTGGCGACCCTGATCGTCAACAAGATGCGCGGGCTGTTCAGGTCGGTGGCCGTCAAGGCCCCCGGGTTCGGCGACCGGCGCAAGGCCATGCTCGGTGACATCGCGATCCTGGTCGGCGGCCAGGTGATCAGCGAGGAGCTGGGTCTCAAGCTGGAGAACGCCGACGTGGACCTGCTCGGCCGCGCCCGCAAGGTCGTCGTCACCAAGGACGAGACGACGATCGTGGACGGCGCGGGCGACGCGGAGCAGATCGCCGGCCGGGTCAACCAGATCCGCACCGAGATCGACAACAGCGACTCCGACTACGACCGGGAGAAGCTGCAGGAGCGGCTGGCCAAGCTGGCTGGCGGCGTGGCCGTCATCAAGGCTGGCGCGGCCACCGAGGTCGAGCTGAAGGAGCGCAAGCACCGCATCGAGGACGCGGTGCGCAACGCGAAGGCCGCGGTCGAGGAGGGTGTCGTCGCCGGCGGTGGCGTGGCCCTGCTCCAGGCGGGCACCAATGCGTTCAAGAAGCTCGATCTGGCGGGTGACGAGGCCACCGGCGCATCCATCGTGCGCCGCTCGGTCGAGGAGCCGCTGAAGCAGATCGCAGTGAACGCGGGCCTCGAAGGCGGCGTGGTGGTCGAGAAGGTCAAGACCCTCTCGGCAGGTCACGGGCTCGACGCGGCCACCGGCGAGTACGTGGACATGTTCAAGGCCGGGATCATCGACCCGGCCAAGGTGACGCGTTCGGCGCTGCAGAACGCCGCGTCCATCGCCGGGCTGTTCCTCACCACCGAGGCAGTCATCGCGGAGAAGCCGGAGAAGGAGAAGGCCCCGGCCGCTCCCGGCGGCGGTGACATGGACTTCTAGCCCGAGCTTCCCGGGCGCCCCACGGGACGCCCGGGCACCGAAGGCTGGCAAGTTCGACGCGTCCGGGTGCTGCTCGCGCCCAGGGCGCAACCGGAGGGCGGTCCCGCACCATGCGGGACCGCCCTCCGCATGCCTGGCGGGTGCCCGCTGGCCATGGCGAGACCACCCGCCCGGCGCGTCCCCACCGCCCGGTGGAGCGGCTGCGTCGTACCGCGGGCGCGCTCCCTGGCCCGTTTGATGGCGGCCGGTGGCTGCGCCGCACGGGCTGCTGGAGGATTATCGAGCCATGGACGCTCGGGCCGAGCAGCTCGTGGTCGACTACCTCCGCCGGCTGGGGGAGGCGTCGCGGCACGTGCTGGGCCCGCAGGAGCGGAGCACGTTCATGGCACGGTCGCAGACGGCCATCGTCGGACAGCTCGGCGAGGCTCAGGGGGCCGCGCCCGCGGACGTTCAGCGCCTGCTGGAGCGGCTCGGCGACCCGCGTGAGCTGGCGGCGCGGGAGCGACAGCGGCTTGATGCCAGCGCGAGCGCAGCCCAGCGCCCGACCGCGCTGGCGGATCTGCTGTCGCCGGCGCCCTCGCGGCCATCCGCACCGGCTGAGCCGCCGGGGCCGGGGGAGGGCGGCGTCCGGGCCGGCTATCCGCCGGACACGCCGGATCCGGCCACGGGTACCGCCCGGGCCAGGCTGCGGAGCGTTCTGACGCTGATCCGTAAGCACCCGCTGGAGACGGTGGCCGTGCTGCTGCTCGCGGCGGGCGGGCTGGTCTACCCGTTCCCGCTGTGGCTCATCGCAGTGCTGGCGCTCATCGCCTCGCGTGGCTGGGACGCCAGGGACAAGTGGGCCGCGGTCGCCATCCCGGCCGCGTTCACCCTGATAGCGGCCATCGTGGTCGCCGGGCTCTTCGCGCGCTCCGGCAGCCTGGCCGGTTATGTCAGCACGCTGCGCATCGACGGCTGGGACATGATCCGTGCGGGTTCCGTGGTGGCCGCCGCCTACCTCATCTGGCGGCTGCGCCGTGGCCGGCGTCCTCGGCGCGAGCCGCCCTGGCGCCGCCCGCCGCGGGCCTGACCGGCCGCGAGCCTGCGCGGCGTCCCCGAGTTGGCCGCCCCCTGGCGCCAGACCGCCGCGGGGCCTGGCCGGCGGTGAGCCTGGCGCCGGGACAATGATTGCGCTGGGTAAATGCGGGTAGACCTACTGCAATGATGCCTGGTGGGGGAGGGGCAGCCAGCAAGTTTCCCGGCCGCGCACGCGATCCCGTCCCAGTACCATCCGAACGTGTGAGGCCGTGGAGGGCATGGTCCCGGTGGAAACCGGGGCCATGCCGCTGCGTGGCCCAGCGCCCGCCGGCCCGCGCGTTACCGGCCGCCGCGGCAGGCTTGACCCCCCGCGCGGGCCGGGCTTACGCTCGGCGGTCCGGACCGCAAAGGCGGGGGCGCCGGTCGGCCAAAAACGCGGCTGCCGCTGCCGCCGCGGTACCGATAGCCTTATCAGGTGGCTTCGGCCCTCGCGGTGCCGGAGCAGCCAGTCCATTTCATCACGTGAGGTCTCGCCTGTGCCCACTGGCAAGGTCAAGTGGTATGACTCCGACAAGGGGTTCGGTTTTCTCACCCGCGACGACGGCGGGGAGGTTTTCGTGCACTCCTCCGCGCTGCAGGCGGGCACCACCGGGCTGCGGGCCGGTCAGCGAGTCGAATTCGGAATCGCCGAGGGGCGCAAGGGTGCCCAAGCGCTGCAGGTCCGGCTGATCGAGCCGCCGCCCACCGTGGCCAGGGCGAACCGCAAGGACCCGGACGAAATGGTCATCATCGTCGAGGACCTGATCAAGCTGCTCGACGGGATCTCCACCGTCTATCGGCGCGGCAAGCAGCCGGACGGCCGGGACGCGAAGAAGATCGCGGCGGTACTGCGGGCCGTGGCCGACGACCTGGAGCCGTAGCCGAGCCGTGACGGGGCCTAGTGCGGGCCGTGGCCGGGCTAGTGCGGGCCGTGGCCGACCTAGCGCCGGAACGTGACCCGGGCCTACCTCAGACCGTGCCCCGGGCCTACCGCGGACCGTGAGCGGGAGCTCTAGCGCGGCTAGGGCGCTGGGTTCGGCCGCGGCGCGACCTGGCTGCGGGCGCGGATCCGCCGCCGGCGCTGGGCAATCAGCCAGAAGAGTGACGCGCCGAGTCCGGCGGCGGCCACGGCCAGCCCCGCGGGCCCGCTATTGGTGAACGACACCGCCAGCCCGGCCAGGCCGCCGGCGACCCAGGACAACTGGTGCAGCGTCTCGGACACCGCGAAGGCGGAGGAGCGAACGTCCTCGCCGATCTCCTGCTGCACGATCGAATCGAGGGCGAGCTTCGCCAGCGCGGTGCCGGCCGCGGCCACGAACGCGACGATGAGCGCGGCCGCCAGCCCGAAGAACCACGCGCAGAGCGCCGTGATGATCGTAGCCAGGAACAGCATGCTGAACATGATCACCTGGGGCGCCCGGGATCTCAGGATCGACCCGATGCCCATGGCCACGAGCCCGCCGGCCGCGGCGGCCCCGACCATGGCGCCCAGCGCGAAGTTCTTCGACACACCGGGAAAGTGGTTCGTGCGCAGCAGGAACGCAAGGAAGAAGATCATGTACCCGGACAGGGCGCGCAGCGTGGCGTTACCCTCCATGGCCTCGCGGACCAACGGCCCGACACTCTGCAGCGTCTTGAACACCTTGCGCCCCGGCGACCGTTGCGGCATGTCGCCCGCCCAGGTCTGGGTCCGGCCCGGATCCTGGTCCGGCCGGGGGGTCCCCGGCGGGGCGTGCTCGGGGATCGTGGCGGCGCCGGCCATGGCCGGCGCCTCGGCCGGCAGCGGCTGGGTGGGCTCGGCGTCGGCCGGCAGCCGGTCGACGTGGCTGGGCAGCCTGAGGGCGTACGCCATGGCGGCCAGGTAGATCACGGTGGCCAGTCGCAGCACCCAGGCGGCGTCGAGCAGCCTGTCCACCCCCAGGGCTATGGGAGCCGCGATCGACGCCGCGATGAGCGCGGCCAGGGCGGATCGCGCGTTCGCCTTCACCAGCGTGATCTCGGGCGGCAGCAGCCGGGGGGCGACCGAGGCGCGGGCGACGCCGTACGCCTTCTGCAGGACGAGGATGCCGAACGCGGAAGGCAGCAGCGTGAGCGGGTTCTTGATCGCGGCCGACATCCCCCAGCACAGCAGCCCTCTGGCCAGCAGCGTGCCGGCCAGGATGTAGCGGCGGCCGTCCTGGACCCGGTCGAGCATCGGCCCGATGAACGGGGCCAGCACCGCGAACGGGGCCATCGTGATGAGCAGGAACAGCGCCACCTTGCCCCGGGCCTGGTCCACCGAGGTGCTGAAGAAGATCGTCCCGGCCAGTGAAACGGCGACGAAGGCGTCGCCGACGCTGCCCGCCGCAGTGAGCTCGATGAGCTTGTCCAGGCCGGTACGGCCCGCGCCGCCGGCTCCGGTCAGCCGGTGGATAACCCGCGCGGTCCCGCGCGTGGCCGACCGGCCGGCCCGCGCCGCCGCACCGGTGGCGGAAGCCGCCCCCCGTGCCGCGTCCCGCGCGCCCGACATTCGCATGCCCCCCAGTATTCAGGGTGTCTCGTGCTATCACGACCCGGCAGTGGCTCCGTGCCGCTACCAGTCATAACTCGGCCGGCGTTCCGGGCACTCCCGCGGATAGGGGACAATGGCTAAACGTGAGCCCCGTTACCCGCACCAGGGCCCGGGAACCCGACGAGCTGAGCGCGCAGGCCGTCGACCTGGCCCGCGCCGCCGCCGCCGAGCTGACCGGGCCCGAGCACGTCGGCGAGCATCTCGCCGTCCAGGCCGATGGCGACCGGGTGGTGACGCACCTGTTCGACAGCCTGCTGCCGGGGTACGTCGGCTGGCGCTGGGCCGTCACCGTGACCAGGGCATCGCGGTCGAAGCTGGTGACCGTCAGCGAGGTCGTGCTGCTGCCCGGGCCCGACGCCCTGCTCGCACCGGAGTGGGTACCGTGGCGGGATCGTCTCAGGCCGGGCGATCTGGGCGTCGGGGACCTGCTGCCCGCCTCCCCGGACGATGAGCGCCTGGTGCCCGTGGTGGCGGGCGAGGGCGACGACGGGCTGGCCTGGCCCGACGAGGCCGGAGCCGGGACGGCCGCGGCGCAGACGGCGACAGAACCGGAAGCGGGGCAGGCCCGGGTGCTGTCGGCCATCGGCCGTGACGGCACGGCCGAGCGCTGGTACGAGGGCGATCACGGCCCGCACACCGCGCTGGCCCGCGCGGCTCCCGCGCCGTGCGCCAGCTGCGGATTCCTGGTCCGGCTGTCCGGCCCGCTGGGCGGCGTGTTCGGGGTGTGCGCGAACGCCTACGCGCCCGAGGACGGCCGGGTGGTCTCCGTCGATCACGGCTGCGGGGCGCACTCAGAGGCCGGCCGGGGTCACGGCGCGGAGCCGGTAATACCGCCGATCATCGACGAGCTCGGCTACGACCTCGTGGACCAGCCCGGCATCTCGGTGGACGAAACCGTCTTCGAGTCCCTCGACCACGGCTAGCGCGTCAGGCCGTGTCTAGGAGCCGCGCCGGCTCGCCCGCCGCTGCGCCGAACGCGCCCGGGCGCGCTTGAGATACGGGACGTACCAGAGCCCGAACAGGCCCATGACCAGGCCCGCCAGCGCGCTCCATATCCACCAGCGCTGCCCCGGCGGGATGTAGCTGCGCACGATGAGCAGGACCACCAGCGCGACGGCCCACCCGGCCGTGATGACGGCGGTCACGAGCTGGTCGTTGGCCTCCAGCGGAGGCGGCGGGTCGCGCAGCACCGCGGCCGGCCGGGCCGGCGGCGGCGCTGGCACGGGATCCCGCGCCTGAACCTCGCGGGACTCCTCATCTGGACGCGGCCGACCGCTCACAGAGCACAGGCTAAGCCACGCCCGGCACTGCCGCCTGCCTACACCGCCCCGGGCTGCCGCGTGCCCTGCCGTCCAGGGCCGCCGCCCGCCTCTGCCGCTTAGGGCCGCCGCCTGCCCTGCCGCCCGAGGTTGCCGCCGGGGGCGCCGCGCGCCTCTGCTGCCCGAGGTTGCCGCCCGCCTCGGCCGTCTGGGGCTGGAGCCCGCCCTGGTCTCAGCGGACGCGGTGTCGGCCGAAGCGGGCCGAAATGGGCGGGATTCGATGGCTGCGAAGGCGTGAGTTGGCCCCCGAGTCATGGTGTACTTAGGTCAGGCGTCGCCGGCGCCGCCCCGTTCCCATTGCTAATGGTTTGCGGAATGCACGCATCCCGCTTATTGTTAGCAAGAGTAATGACTCAGGCTAATGAACATGACTGCGACGAAGAGCCGGTCGGACGCGGGCCTCGCCACGGGCCTTCGCATCTCGGTGAGCCGGCTCGCCCGTCGGCTGCGGGTGGAGCGCCAGGCCGAGGGCCTGGCCTCGCTCTCCGACACCCAGCTCGCCGCGCTCGCCGTGCTGGACCGGCACGGCGCGATGACGCCTGGCGAGCTGGCCGAGCACGAGAAGGTGCAGCCGCCGTCCATGACGCGCGTGATCGCGGTGCTGGAGGAACGGCGGCTGGTGATGCGGGCGCCCCATGCCACCGACCGGCGCCAGGTAGTGCTGACCGTGACCGAGGAGGGACGGGAGCTGGTCAGCCAGGCACGCCGGCGCCGGGACGCCTGGCTGGCGAAGCGGCTGAAGGAGCTATCGCCGGAGGAGCGGGCGATCCTGCGGGCGGCGGCGCCAGTGCTAGAGAAGCTCAGCCAGGCGTAACCGGCCGCCGGGCCGGCACGTTCAGCTCGCTGCGCACCCGCAACTACCGGCTGTTCGCGACCGGCCAGGTCGTCTCGAACACCGGCAGCTGGATGCAGCGGGTCGCGCAGGACTGGCTGGTGCTGGACCTGACCCACGGCAGCGGCACCGCGCTGGGCATCACCACCGGGCTGCAGTTCCTGCCGCTGCTGCTGTTCAGCCTGTGGGGCGGCGCGATCGCGGACCGCTACCCCAAGCGGACCATCCTCATGATCACCCAGGCGCTCGCGGGCGGGCTCGCGCTCATCCTCGGCCTGCTCGCGCTGACCGGCGCGGTGCAGATCTGGCACGTGTACGCGCTCGCGTTCGCGCTGGGCCTGGTCACCGTGGTGGACAACCCGACCAGGCAGACGTTCGCGGTGGAAATGGTCGGCAAGGCCGACATGCCCAACGCGATCGCCCTGAACAGCGCGGTCTTCAACCTGGGCCGGATCGCGGGGCCGGCCGCGGCGGGCCTGGTGATCAGCGCGGTCGGCACCCCGGCGGCCTTCCTGGTCAACGCGGCGTCGTACGCGGCGGTCATCATCGGGCTCAAGCTCATGCGCCCGTCGGAGCTGAGCCCGGCGCAGCGCACACCGCGGGTCCGGGGCCAGCTTCGCGAGGCCCTGGCCTACGTCGGGGCCCGGCCGAGCCTGTGGACGCTGATGGTGCTGGTGTTCTTCGTGGCGACGTTCGGGATGAATTTCCAGGTCACCAACGCCCTGATGTCCCGCCTGGTGTACCACACCGGCGCGGGGGCGTTCGGGCTGGGTTCCACGGTGTTCGCGGCGGGTGCGCTGGCCGGGGCGCTGCTGGCCGCGCGCCGCAAGCGCCCGGGCGCCCGGCTGCTGCTGACGACCGCGTTCACGTTCGGGGCGCTCGAGGTGCTGTCCGCGCTGATGCCGTCGTTCTGGATGTTCCTGGTCGTGTTGTTCCCGATCGGGCTCGTGCTCCTCACCTTCACCACCGCGGCCAACTCGGCCACCCAGCTGGGCACCACTTCGGAGATGCGCGGCCGCGTGATGGGGCTGTACCTGCTGGTGTTCCTGGGTGGCGCGCCGCTCGGGTCGCCGCTCGTCGGCTGGGTCGGCCAGGCGTTCGGGCCGAGGGTGAGCCTGATCGCGGGCGGTGCGATCTCCGCCGCCGCCGCGGCGGCGGTCGCGCTCATGCTCTCCCGCAGCCTGGGCGTACGGGTCCGTGACCACCTGCTGCCGGATCGTCTGCTGAAGCAGGCGGCCTGAGCGCCGCGGCTTCTGGTACCCATGGTCGGGTGAGACTGTTCGTCGCCATCACGCCGCCAGCCACCGCCCTGGCCGAGATCGACGCGGCGGTGGCCCCGCTGCGCGCCGCCCGGCCCGAGCTGACCTGGAGCAGCCCGCAGTCCTGGCACGTCACGCTGGCCTTCCTCGGCGAGGTGAGCGACGCCGTGGTGCCGCGGCTGGCCACGCGGCTGGAACGAGCCGCCGGCGGGCACCCCCGCCTTGAGCTGTCCACCGCGGGCGCCGGCGCGTTCCCGACCGTGCCGCGCGCCCGCGTGCTGTGGACCGGAGTCCGGGGAGATCCGGACGCGCTGCGCAAGATGTCAGGCTCGGTCGCGAGGGGAGCCACGAAAGCGGGCGCGCGGCCGCCCGGCGAGCGGCGGCGGTTCCGGCCGCACATCACGCTGGCTCGCTCCCGGCAGCCGGCCGACTTCCGCCCGCTGGTCACCGCGCTCGCGGACTACTCGGGCCCGGCCTGGACGGCGGACCGGATCCACCTGATCCGCAGTTACCTGGGCCCGCGGCCTCGTTATGAATCCCTCGGGGACTGGCCACTGGGCGTCCCCGCATCCCGGTTAGGCTCGATGGAGTGAATCGCGCGCCGCGCTGGCTGCTCCCGTCCGTGCTGGCGATCCTGGTCCTCGCCGTGGTCGTCGGCGCGATCGTCCGCTGAGCGCGCGCAACCAGGGGCCGGCAGGACCGCTTGCGCGGGGCGGCAGGACGGTCTAGAGGCGGTCGACCACGTAGTCGATGCATGCGGTGAGCGCCTCGACGTCACCCGGGTCCACGGCCGGGAACATCCCGATCCGCAACTGGTTGCGGCCGAGCTTGCGGTAGGGCTCGGTGTCCACGATCCCGTTGGCCCGCAGCGTGGCCGCGACCGCGGTCGCGTCGACGGCATCGGTGAAGTCGATCGTGCCGACGACCTGGGAGCGCTGCGCCGGGTCGGCCACGAACGGCGTCGCGTACGGCGCCTTGTCCGCCCAGGTGTACAGCCGGGACGAGGAATCGGCGGTGCGCGCGGTGGCCCAGGCCAGGCCGCCGTTGCCGAGCATCCACTCCACCTGCTCGGCCATCAGCAGCAGGGTGGCGAGCGCGGGCGTGTTGTAGGTCTGCTCCTTGCGCGAGTTGTCGATCGCGGTGGGCAGCGAGAAGAACTCCGGCACGTACCGCCCCGACGAGGCGATCGCCGCCGCCCGCTCCAGCGCCGCCGGCGACATCAGCGCGATCCACAGACCGCCGTCGGCCGCGAAGCACTTCTGCGGCGCGAAGTAGTACACGTCAGCCTCGCTGACCGACACGGGCAGGCCGCCCGCGCCGCTGGTCGCGTCCACCAGCACCAGCGCCCCGGGGTCGGCACCGGCCACCCGGCTGACCGGCATGGCCACCCCGGTGGACGTCTCGTTGTGCGTGAGCGCGTAGGCGTCCACGCCCGCCTCGGCGCGCGGCACCGGGTGGGTACCCGCCGCGGAGTCGATCACGGTCGGCTCGGCCAGCCAGGGCGCCGCGGCGGTCACCTTCGCGAACTTCGAGGAGAACTCGCCGAACGCGAGGTGCTGGGCCCGCTCGCGCACCAGCCCGAACGCGGCGATCTCCCAGAACGCGGTGGTCCCGCCGTTGCCCAGGATGACCTCGTAGCCGCCGGGCAGCGAGAAAAGATCGGATACTCCGGAACGGACCCGGCTCACCACCGCGCGAACCGGGGACTGCCGGTGCGAGGTGCCCAGGTAGCGGGCTCCCCAGTCGGCGAGCGCGTCGAGTTGCTCGGGGCGGACCTTGGACGGCCCGCAGCCGAACCTGCCGTCGGCTGGCTTGAGGTCTTCGGGGATGTCTATGCCGGTCACCGAGTCAGTTTAGTGAGCGCCGCGACCGCATCAGTAAGCCGGTCGATGTGCCATTGCCGTGGTCTGGATCACCGTGGTCTGGATCACGGCGATGCACATCAATGGGGTTCGCGGGGCCGCCGCGGCGGGGCGCGCGGACGGGCGCCTCACACCTGCCGGTCGAGTACGTCGCCGGCCCCGGGCACGTCGGACACCGGGCGCGGCCCGGGGCCCACGTACCGCGCGCTCGGCCTGACCAGCCGGCCGGTGCGCTTCTGCTCCAGGATGTGCGCGGCCCAGCCGGCCGTCCGGGCGCAGGTGAACATCGAGGTGAACATGTGCGCGGGTACCTCGGCGAAGTCGAGCACGATCGCGGCCCAGAATTCCACGTTGGTCGCCAGCACCCGGTCCGGCCTGCGCGCGTGCAGCTCGGCGAGCGCCGCGCGCTCCAGCGCCTCGGCTACCTCGTACCGCGGCGCGCCGAGCTCCCGGGCGGTCCGGCGCAGCACCCGGGCCCGCGGGTCCTCGGCCCGGTACACCCGGTGGCCGAAGCCCATCAGCCGCTCGCCCCGGTCCAGCGCCGCCGTCACGTAGCCCTCGGCGTCGCCGGTCTTCTCCACCTCCTCGATCATGCCGAGCACCCGGGCGGGCGCGCCGCCGTGCAACGGCCCTGACATCGCGCCGACCGCTCCGGAAAGCGCAGCGGCCACGTCCGCGCCGGTGGAGGCGATCACGCGGGCGGTGAAGGTGGAGGCGTTCATCCCGTGTTCGGCCGCCGACGTCCAGTAGGCGTCGACCGCATGCACGTGCTTGGGATCGGGCTCGCCACGCCAGCGGATCATGAACCGCTCGGTGATCGTGTGCGCCTCGTTCACCCGGCCCTGCGGGACCATCGGCAGCCCGAGCCCGCGGGCCGCCTGGGCCACGAACGACAACGCCATGACGGAGGCGCGGGCCAGGTCGTCCCGGGCCTCGTCGTCGCTGATATCCAGCAGCTGCCGCATCCCCCAGGCCGGGGCGAGCATGGCCAGCGCGCTCTGCACGTCCACCCGGATGTCGCCGGAGTGCACCGGGATCGGGTACGGCTCGGCGGGCGGCAGCCCGGGAGAGAACTCGTTGTCCACGAGCAGGCCCCAGACGTGCCCGAACGACACGTGCCCGGCGAGGTCCTCAATGTCGACGCCGCGGTACCGGAGAGCCCCGCCCTCCCGGTCGGGCTCGGCGATCTCGGTCTCGAACGCCACGACGCCTTCGAGTCCGGGCTTGAATTCGGACATGCACGTTCCTCCGTCTCCTGGCCCGCCCGGCACTGGATGAGTGCCCGGCCCGCGGTGCCCGGCCGACCTATTCAACCGCGTCCGCGGCGTCTTGCCTATCTCCGGGTGACCGGCGCCGGGTTCGGTGCCGCGGGGGCGCGGGGGGGCGCGCGGGGTGGTGGCGGGGTGTGTGAGGATCCCTATCCGTGGACGCCCCCCAGAACGCATCCGGACCGCCCGCGCGATGGCAGGCCGGCCCGGCTACGCCATACGAAGTCGAGGGCCCCGGCCTCCAGGAGAGCATGCTGGCGGCGGATCCGTTCAGCCAGTTCTCCCGCTGGCTGGAGGACGCGGCCAGCCACCCGATCGAGCAGCCGGACGCCATGGTGCTGGCTACGGTGTCAGGCTCCGGCCAGCCGCGGGCCAGGACCGTGCTGCTGAAGAGCTACGATGCGTCCGGCTTCGTGTTCTATACCAACCGGACCTCGCGGAAGGGCCAGGATCTGGCCGGGCGGCCGCGGGCCTGCCTGCTGTTTCCCTGGCACGCGATGCACCGGCAGGTGATCATCGAGGGCGGCGTGCGCGCGCTGACCCAGGACGAGAGCGAGCCGTACTTCCGGGCCCGGCCGCGCGGTTCCCAGCTGGGCGCCTGGGCAAGCAGGCAGTCGTCGGTGCTGGCGTCCCGGGCCGAGCTCGACGAGCGGTACGCCGAGCTGGAGCGCCGCTGGCCGCCGGGTGAGACGGTCCCGATGCCGGATTTCTGGGGCGGGTACGTGGTCGTGCCCGACTCGGTGGAGTTCTGGCAGGGACGGCCCGACCGGCTGCACGACCGGTTCCGGTATCGGCGGTCGCCGGCCGGATGGATCATCGAGCGGCTGGCGCCCTGACACACTGACGTGCCTGGTCTTCCCGCGCGGCATAGCATCAGGGTGGGAGGTAGGACCGGTGACGGCGCACGGGCTGATCGACACGACCGAGATGTACCTTCGCACAGTCTTCGAACTCGAAGAGGAAGGTATCGTCCCGCTGCGTGCCCGCATCGCCGAGCGGCTCGCGCAGAGCGGTCCCACGGTCAGCCAGACGGTGGCCAGGATGGAGCGCGACGGACTGCTGGAGGTGGCGGGTGACCGTCAGCTCGCGCTGACCGCGACCGGCCGCGGTCTGGCCACCCGGGTCATGCGCAAGCATCGGCTGGCCGAGTGCCTCCTGGTGGGGGTCATCGGGCTGCCCTGGGAAGAGGTGCACATCGAGGCCTGCCGGTGGGAGCACGTGATATCGGAGGAGGTCGAGCGCCGGCTGGTGGAGCTGCTCGGCTATCCGGTGCACTGCCCGCACGGGAACCTCATCCCGGGGCTGGACGAGCTGGGCCTGCCCGCGGAGGCGCGGGAGCGCCATATCGCTATCGGCCACGAGCCCGCCGAGGCCATGACCGAGGTCGCGGCCGGCCAGGGCGGGCGTTTTATCGTCCGGCGGATAAGTGAGCAAGTCCAGAGCGATGCCGATTTGATGCTTAGACTCAAGCACATCGGGATCCAACCCGGACGCGAGGTTACCCTCGTGGCCAGTCACGATGGTGTGCGGGTGACGTGTGAGGACTACTCGGACGGCCATAGCGCCGAGCTGCCCCGCGACGTCGCCGCGCACGTTTTCGTCGCTCGGCAGTGAAGGGGCTCGCCGCCGTCTTCGCGGCGGTCCGGGGGCTGGTGAGGTGACCTCGTGGCCGTGACCGGATGGAGGGACGCCGCTTACCCCTCCTACCTGCCCGCGGAAATGGTTCTCGACCAGGTCGAGACCGCGGTCGTGGTCACCGACCGGCTCAACAACCTGCTCTATGCGAACGCGTTCGCGCAGAAGCTGTTCGGGGTTTCCGCCGACGCGCAGCACCTGGTGGGCCGCCCTGTCCTCTCGCTCGGATTCGAGGTCGAGGATCTGGGTAAGGCGGTCGAGTTGGCTCGGCAGGTGCTGCGCGGGCGTGCCTGGGAGGGGACGATCGCCAGCCGCCGCGTCGACGGTTCGCGCGTGTTCGTCCGGGCCACCGCGGTCCCGCTGCGGCATCCGTCCGGCGCCATCGACGGCATCGCGATCTTCGCACGCGAGGCCACCAGGCGGGGCAGCCAGCGCGAGCATGAGCGGCTGGCGCTGCTGGACCGCATCGGGGAGCGGCTGGCCGGCTCCCTTGAACTGGGCGTCACCTTGCGGCAGGTGGCCGACACGCTCGTGCCGCAGTTCGCCGACCACTGCTTCATCGACCTGTGCCAGGGGGACAAGCTGGTGCGGCGCGCGGCGGTGCACGCGCGCGGCTGGACGCCGCGGCCGGGCACCTGGGCCGCGGTGGGCGAGCACATCAGGTACCCCGAGGGGCATTTCTGCCACCAGGCCATGACGCGGCTGGACACCGTCCTGGTGGCCGACGCGACGGACGTCCTGTTCCCCTCTCCGCGTCCCGCCAGCCAGGAGGCGTGCGACGACGTAGGCATGCTCTCCATCGTGGCCGCCCCGCTGCTGGCTCGGGGCGAGCTGCTGGGCGTGATGAGCCTGGCTCTGTCCCAGCTGAGCGATCGCGAAGAGCAGTGCTACGACGCCCATGACCGGGAGTTCCTCAGCGCGGTCGCGAGCCGGGTCGCCGTCGCGATCGATAACGCGATGCTGTTCGAGGAGGAGCGGCGCACCGCGCTGGCTTTCCAGAAGAGCCTGCTGCCGCAGAGCATGCCCGACCTCGACGGGCTCACCGTGGCGTGCCGGTACGTGCCCGCCAAGCCGCTGGAGACGCACGGGCAGGGCATCCAGACCCAGGTGGGCGGCGACTGGTACGACATCATCCCGCTGTCGGCCGGCCGGGTTGGCATCGTCATCGGCGACGTGGTGGGGCGCGGTGCCCGGGCGGCGGCGATCATGGGACAGCTGCGCGCCGCGCTGCGCGCGTTCGCGCAGGACGACAAGCCGCCGGCTGAGATCTTGCGCAAGCTGGACGACTGGTGCCGGACGCTCGTGCCCGCCCATCCAGGAGCGCGCGATGACGCCGGGGATCCGCCGATCGTCAGCTGCACCTACCTCGTGTACGACCCGTGGTCGCGAGAGCTGACCTACGCGAACGCCGGCCACGACGCACCGCTGCTGGTCACCGAGGGCATGGTCGGCGAGATGAAGATCGCCGACAAGGGCCTGCTGCTCGGCGTGCGCGGCCAGGGCATCGCCGGGGTGCCCGCGTTCCGCGAGGAGACGATGCTCCTGCCGCCCGGGGCCACGCTGGTCTTCTACACCGACGGGCTGACCGACCGGCGGGTGCGCGCGGACGGGCTGGGTCACTACACCGAGGACGAGGCGCTGCAAATGCTCCGCGCGGCGGTTGGCATGGTGGCCTACCAGGACGTCGAGGCGATCGCGCAGGCGGCCGAGGAGGCGGTTCCCGGCGACATCGACGACGATATGGCGATCGTGGTAGTCCAGTCATCGCCGGTGGACCTGGCCACCTGGGAGGCGACTTTCCCGGCTGAGCCGATCAACGTGTCGGAGGCCCGCCGGGCGGCGCTGTACACGCTGACGGGGTGGGGGCTGGAACCCGAGCAGGCCAAGCTGGCGTGCCTGCTGGTCTCCGAGGTGGTTACCAACGCCGTCCTGCACGCGGCGGCCGCACCGAGCCCGCGCCCCGAGCACGCGCTGGAGACCGCCGGGGCGTCGCCCGTGGCCGCGGTGCCCGCCGGGCCCTGGGACGAACCGCTGGACGGCCTCGGGCACCCGCCGGCCCGGGAGATCACACTGCGGCTGCGGCGCGGCCGGTCGGCGGTGTGGGTCGAGGTGTTCGACCCCGACCTGCGGCTGCCCCGGATCCGCAGCGCTGGCGAGACCGACGAGGGCGGGCGCGGCTTGTACCTGGTGGACCAGATCGCCACCCGGTGGGGATCCCGGCCCACCCCGGACGGCAAGTCCGTCTGGTTCGAGATACCGATCGACGGAGGCCGGAAGCCGCCGCGGTAACAGGGCGGCGGCGCGGGCGGGAGCCCGGTCAGCCGTGGCTGGTGGCCCAGAACCCCAGGATGATCACGACCGTGACGAGGAACGTGATCCCCCAGGTCCGGCCGGTGGTGCCCATTCCCATCCGGCGGCGCAGCTTGGTGAAGCCGAAGGTGAACACGCCGGCGATGAACGCCACCAAGATGTACCCGGTGAGCATCAGCGCCTCCTCCGTGCTCGGTCGTTGCTGTCCCCAGCCTACGCTGAGTCGTCCGGCGGGGACCAGCCCGGCGGTCGACGCCAGGGAGATACCCTGAAGTAAAACCGAACAGCACTCGGTTTGCCGGGGGCCGGCACCCGGGACAACGGCTGGAGGCGTGGTGGCAGAGGCGTACATCGTCGGGGCGGTCCGTACCCCGGTAGGTAAGCGAAACGGCGGATTGTCCGGCGTGAACCCGGTGGACATGGCGGCGCACGTGCTGAACGAGCTGGTCAGCAGGACCGGCGTGGACGCCGCCGCGATCGACGACGTAGTCATGGGGTGCGTCTCGCAGGTCGGCCCGCAGACGCTCGACATCGCGCGCCAGTCGTGGCTGTCGGCCGGGCTGCCCGAGCAGGTGCCCGGCGTGAGCATCGACCGGCAGTGCGGGTCCTCGCAGCAGGCGGTGCACTTCGCCGCGCAGGGCGTCATGTCCGGCACCCAGGACCTGGTGATTGCGGCCGGGGTGGAGAGCATGAGCATGGTCCCGATGGGCTCGTCGGTCGCGCTGCCGATGAACATGGCGCTGCCCTTCGGCGAGGGCTGGAAGCAGCGCTACGGTGACCAGGAGATATCCCAGTTCCGCGGGGCGCAGCTGATGTGCGAGAAGTGGCGGATCACCCGCGACCAGCTTGAGGACTTCGCCCTGGAGAGCCACGCCCGGGCGGTTCGCGCGATCGATGAGGGCCGGTTCGCCAGCCAGATCACCGAGCTGGCCGGCGTGACCACCGACGAGGGCCCGCGGCGGGACACGTCCAAGGAGAAGATGGCCGGCCTGCAGCCGCTCCGCGAGGGCTGGCAGATCACCGCGGCCACCGCGTCGCAGATCTCCGACGGCGCGGCAGCGCTCCTGATCGCCTCGGAGGAGGCGGTGCACCGGCACAACCTGACCCCGAGGGCGCGGATCCACGCGCTGGCAGTGACCGGCGCGGATCCGGTCTTCATGCTGACCGGCCCGATCCCGGCGACCGGCCAGGCGCTCAGCCGGGCGAAGCTGGAGATCGATAAGATCGACGTGTTCGAGGTCAACGAGGCCTTCGCCCCGGTACTCATCGCCTGGTCCAGCGACACCGGTGCCTCGCTGGCCAGGACCAACCCCAACGGCGGCGCGATCGCGCTCGGCCACCCGCTCGGCGCCACCGGCGCGATCCTGATGACCAAGCTGGTGCACGAGCTCGAGCGCACTGGGGGCCGGTACGGGCTGCAGACCATGTGCGAGGGCGGCGGGCAGGCCAACGCGACGATCATCGAGCGGGTCGCCTGAGCAGGCGCCCCGAGTTCGCCGTCGGCGAGAGGAAATATACAAGCAGAGTTTGAGGTTATCTCCATTAGATGATGCGTGAAACCTGGGTTCACCACTGTGGGGACCCAGCTACCCCATGGAGGTGGGCCTCATGCCCTGGACATCTTTTGACCCGTTCCTGTATCCCCGCACGTTCGGCCGGACGGCCGGCGTCGCTCGCGCCGCGCTGCCGATGGACGGCATCCGTCGTGACGGCGATGTCGTGCTTCGCTTCGACCTGCCCGGCATCAGCCTGGAGGACATCGACGTGAACGTCGACCGCGGCGTGCTGTCCGTCAGCGCGAAGCGGGACGAGGAGAACACCGACTCCGACCGTCCGTTCGTCCGCGAGCGGATCACCGGAAGTCTGCGCCGCCGGATTTACCTCGGTGACGCCTACGACGCCGACCAGGTCGAGGCGGCCTACGAGAACGGCGTGCTGACCGTGCGCGTGCCGCTGGCCGAGAAGGCCAAGGCCCGTAAGGTGGAGATCGGCAACGACACCAAGAAGATGATCGCTGCCTGACCGTCGTAAGACCGTCAAAGACGGGTCCGGGCGGCAGCGGCCGTCCGGACCCGTCTTGCTTATCTGGAGCATGCCGTGCCTTCGCTGCCTATTGACGACGAGAACCTGCCGTTGTTCACGGTGGGGCAGGTCGCCGCCACGCTCGAGGTGCAGCACGCGTTCCTGCGGCGCCTCGACGAATTCAACGTGGTGCGCCCGTCCCGGTCGGCCGGTGGCCAGCGGCGCTATACCCGGCACGAGGTGACCAGGGTCGCCTACGTACTGCGGCTGGTCGAGGACGGCCTGACCCTGTCCGCCGTCCGCCGGGTCCTCCGGCTGGAGGCCCAGGTCCGCCAGCTGGAACAGCGGGTCCGTGAGCTGGAGTCCGAGCGCGACGCGCTCGCGGCCGCGATTGCCGACCGTGACGTGCCGGCGGCCCGGCTGCGCGCGTTCGGGAAAATCAGCGGGCCGGAAGGCCCCGGCCAGCCGGCCTAGCAGGCCGTCGAGCCGGTTCGGAAACCCAATGCTCTGCTGCGCGACGCCCAGACGCCGCCTCGCTGCGTCGTCGCTCGGTCGCTTAGTACCTCCGGCTAGGCTCCCTCGCTCCGCCTGGCGAGACGACGCCTGGATCGCCGCTCGGACGAGCGAGGTCTCCGAACCGGCTCTACCCGACGCGGCGGTGGACGTTCTCGCGCTCGGACGGCCCCGGCTCGGCCGGGGCGATCCACGGGCCAGGCGTCGACGGGTCGACGATTCCCTCCTCAAGCCAGGTGTACTGGTCCTTGAGGACCCGCCGGGCCAGCTTGGCGTCCAGCGCGTCGGTGTTGTGCCACAGTCCGCGGAGCAGCTCGTCGGTGCGCAGCCGGGCCTGCCGGCAGAACGCGCCGGCCAGTTCCGCGGACGTCTTGGCCCGCGGCGAGCCCGGGTTGTCGGCGGCGTCCATCTGGGCCCGGACGCACACCGCGCTCATCGCGAACAGCTCCGAGCCGATGTCCACGATCCGGCCCAGGAAGCCCTGCTTGCGCTCCAGCTTGCCCTGCCAGCGGGCCATCGCGTAGAAGGTCTCGCGGGCCAGCTTGCGGCTGGTCCGCTCCACGTAGCGCAGGTGCGGCGCGAGCGTCCCGAACTCCTTGTACGCGCCGGGCACCGAGCCCTGGCCGGCCACCAGGGTGGGCAGCCACTTGGCGTAGAAGCTGCCAGCCTTGGCCGCCGCCCGGGCCTTGGCGGACAGGGCGCCGGGCTCGATCAGCTCGCCCGCGGCCGACAGGTGCGCATCCACCGCCTCCCTGGCGATGAACAGCTGCATGATCTCGGACGAACCCTCGAAAATCCGGTTGATCCGCATGTCGCGCAGCGCCTGCTCGGCCGGCACGCCGCGCTCGCCCCTGGCCGCCAGCGACGCGGCCGTCTCGTAGCCGCGGCCGCCGCGGATCTGCACCAGCTCGTCGGCGACCCGGTAGCCCATTTCCGAGCAGAACAGCTTGGCGATGGCCGCCTCGAGGCGGATGTCGTTGCGGTCGTCGTCGGACAGCTGGCTGGTCAGATCGACCATGGCCTCCAGCGCGTAGCCGGTGGCGGCGATGAACGCGATCTTCTTCGCCACCGCCTCGTGCTCGCCCACCGGGCGGCCCCACTGGATGCGTTCCCGCGACCATTCCCTGGCGATCTTGAGCGACCATTTCGCGGCTGCCGCGCAGCTGGCGGGCAGCGAGAGCCGGCCGGTGTTCAGTGTGGTCAGGGCGATCTTGAGACCCTGGCCCTCTTCGCCGACGCGGTTCTCGACAGGCACCCTGACCTGGTAGAACCTGGTCACGCCATTCTCCAGGCCGCGCAGGCCCATGAACGCGTTGCGGTTTTCGACGGTCAGCCCTTCGGCGTCGCCCTCCACCACGAACGCGGTGATTCCGCCGTGGTGGCCGTCGCTTTTGGGCACCCGCGCCATCACGATCAGCAGGCCGGCGATGACCCCGTTGGTGGTCCACAGCTTGACCCCGTCGAGCACGTACTCCTTGCCGTCCTGGCTTGGGGTGGCGGTGGTGCGCAGCCGGGCCGGGTCCGAGCCGACGTCTGGCTCGGTGAGCAGGAACGCACTGACCTCGCCGCGAGCGCAGCGGGGCAGGAACGCCTGCTTCTGCTGCTCGGTGCCGAACAGCTTCACCGGCTGCGGCACGCCGATCGACTGGTGCGCTGACAGCAGCGCCGCCACCGAGGGCGAGGCCGATCCGGCGATGATCAGGGCCCGGTTGTAGTACAGCTGGGACAGGCCCAGCCCGCCGTATTCGGGGGGGATTTTCATTCCGAACGCGCCCAGCGCGGCCAGGCCCTTGATGGTTTCGTCCGGGATGCGAGCCTCGCGCTCGATGAGCGCGCCGTCGATGTGCGTCTGCGCGAACTCGAGCATCCTGGCGCAGAATTCCTCGCCTCGCTGGCGGGCCTCGGCGGTGGGCCTCGGGTGCGGGTGAATGAGGTCAAGCTGGAGGTCGCCGAGGAAGAGTTGCTTGCCGAAGCTCGGCTTGCGCCAGTTCTGCTCCCGGGCCTCTTCGGCCACCTTTCGCGCCTGGCGCTCGTCGACGTGTGTCATCGTGGCCTCCCTCGGCCTGGCTTTCTGCGGTCG
Source organism: Streptosporangiaceae bacterium (assembly GCA_036496025.1). Taxonomy (GTDB): domain Bacteria; phylum Actinomycetota; class Actinomycetes; order Streptosporangiales; family Streptosporangiaceae; genus PALSA-505. The sequence goes on along the minus strand of DASXLW010000011.1, from coordinate 1,795 downwards.
GCGTGCCTGATACCTGTCTAAGTTACTTCCCGGTCTTACCAGGGGGTAACAGCAAGCTAAGGCAGAATCCGCTGCTCGGGAAGGCCCGGAAGCCCGGATGCGCGACCGGGACCATGACCTAGATCGGCGAGCGATAGAAATTCAGGTACGACCGGGACGGCGTAGGTCCCCGCTGGTCCTGGTACCTGGAGCCGTACACATCCGAGCCGTACGGGTGCTCGGCCGGAGAACTGGTCCGGAACAGGCACAGCTGGCCGATCTTCATGCCCGGCCACAGCTTGATCGGCAGCGTGGCCACGTTAGAGAGCTCCAGCGTCACGTGCCCGGAGAATCCGGGGTCGATCCACCCGGCCGTGGAATGGGTGAGCAGCCCCAGCCTGCCCAGGCTCGAGTTGTGCGTGGGGATAAACGTCGGCCCGGCCAGAAAGAGCCCGGTGGGGTTGCTGACCTGGATACATCTGACCGGGTGCGGCTCGGCCTGCCGGACTTCCACGATGGACCGGAAGGCATGGAAGCTGCCAGTGCGCTTGGTTCTGACGGCCTTGCGGGCCAGCCGGAAGACGGAGAAGTGAGGCGTGAACTTCACTTGGTACCCAGGCGCGCACTCCGCGCCATAGAGGGTCACGCGCTTCTTGCGCTTCATAGGCCGAAGGCCAAGCCCGGCGGCCAGCTCACGGACGGCGTCGGAGAGATGCTCATTGATGTTAATGAACTCGCAGCGGCCGCTGTCGTCGATGTATCCATCGGAGTCCATGAGTCCTTGCAGCAGGCTAAGCCGCTGCTCGACCGAGGAGCGCAGATAGATTTCCGGGATATGCTTGCGGCCGATCAGGCCCATAGCATGAAGTTCGCTGGTCAGCGAATCGTCCAGCGCATACTGGCCGGTCATTGGGTCCCTGACTCTCCCGACATGACGGCGGGACAGGCCTCCGATCCGGAAGGCTCGCTCGCCGCTGGACTTCCAGACCGCGTAGCCCGCGTTCGCGATCTCGTCGAGTATCTGCTCGTCGCCGCGACCTACGGTGACCTCTGCTGTGGCGGCGGTCCCGTCCCCTAGCCAGACCCCCAAGACGTAGGGGTCGACGGGAAGTTGCTGGCCCGGGTAGCGGGCGGGGAGGGCGAGGGCGACGTGATGATTCCACTCATCTCCGGCCCGAAGGGTCTGTGCAATTTCCCTTGTGCTCCGGACGGAGCCGGGCCGGCCGCGCTTGCGTTCGGACTTGCTGGTGGTAAGCCAGCGATGCGAGAGGTCGGCGATGATCACCTGGCCGTCGGAGAACGCCACCTCGCGGCACGGCCGGTTCCACATCACCGGCGTGGCCGCCGTGACGGTAGTCGGCCGCCCGAACTCGTCGAAGATCTGATCGCCGGGACGGAGTTCGCTCATGACCCGCCATCCGCCCGGACTGGGGATCGGCGTGTCTATGGCGAGCGCCTTGCCCTCCAGCCGCCCGGCGATATCGTCCGGGAGCGAGACGATCTCGTAGGTAGAGCCGAGGACGAATTCGTTCGGGTGCAGCACGAACGGCTCATCGCCCTTGGTCTCCACCAGCCGGGTCAGGTCCGCCTGCTCCACCGCGGGGTCGATATGCGGATACCGATGGTTCTCGAATACCCGGAAGTACCGGTCGAGCCGGACGTCCACGCTAGACGGCTGGACGAGTTCGGCAGCGTACGGATCGAGCTTGACCCGGCCCGACTCGATCTCGGCCTTGATGTCGCGGTCGGAGAGGAGCACGCTCGCAACCTACCGGTTCCGGTACGATGTCGGGGCGAACGCAGCACGGCCGGGGCC
>DASXLW010000010.1:0-5838 GCA_036496025.1 Streptosporangiaceae bacterium | reverse complement strand
CGGAGCGGAAACCGGACAGTACGGGAGCGGGCCATGCCGCGTCATGACATCAGGGAACTGAACCGCCGGGCGGTGCAGGCCAGCGTCGAGGTGGTCTCCCAGGTCGATCCCGGGGATCTCGGCAGGCCCACGCCCTGCTCGCAGTGGTCGCCGGGCGAACTGCTTGCGCACATGACCGTCCAGCATCGCGGCTTCGCCGCGGCGGCCGCGGGCCGGGGCGCGGACCTCGCCGTGTGGCAGGCCGGCCCCCCGGCTGCGGACCCGGTCGGCGCCTACGTGGCGGCGGCCGACGCCGTGATCGCGGCGTTCGCCGCCGGCGGCGCGGCCGACAGGCAATTCGCGCTGCCCGAGATCGCCACCGCGGTGACGTTCCCCGGCCGGCAGGCGATGGCCTTCCACCTCGTGGACTATGTGGTGCACGGCTGGGATGTCGCCCGCTGTCTCGGTGCCGGGTTCGAGCCCGACCCGGAGGTGCTGGCCGTCGCGCTGAAGGTCGCCCAGGCCGTCCCGGACGGGCCGGGCCGGCTCGAGCCCGGCTCCGCGTTCCGGCCCGCCGTACCCGCGCCCGTTCCGGCAGGCGCGCTGGACCAGATCGTCGCGCTGCTCGGCCGAAGCCCCGGCTGGCCGCGCTGACCCAGCCGCCGCGCTGACCCGGCTGGCCGCGCTGACCCGGCCGCCGCGCTGACCCCGGCCGCCGCGCTGACCCCGGCCGGCTGCCCCGGACGTACGACCCGGACGTCCGACCCGCCCGCAATACCGCGATGCGTTCGGAATAGCACTCATGGCACACTGGTTAAGACGAGCAAAATGCGTGCTCCGGGGTCGGTGAAATTCCGAACCGGCGGTGATAGTCCGCGACCCGGCCGCAGCATGCCGCGTCACCCGCCCAGGCGGGACCGCAGCAGGCCGCAGCCGGCTGACCCGGTGGAACCCCGGGACCGACGGTGAAAGTCCGGATGGGAGGAAGCACGCGCGCGGCCGCACTGGCCGTGCCCACGCCTCCGCGCGTGGGCCGCGCGTTCTCCCCGGAGCCGAACAGGCATGACGGCGCCGGAGGAGGAACCGCGGGATGTACACCGGGATCGTAGAAGAGCTGGGCGAGGTCGTCGGGCTCGAACACCTCGAAGACGCCGCGCGGATCACCGTGCGCGGCCCGCTGGTCGTCAGCGACGCCGCCCCCGGCGACTCGCTATCCATCAACGGGATCTGCCTCACCGTCACCGCCGCGGATGACGGCACCTTCACCGCCGACGTCATGGCCGAGACGTTGAGCCGGTCCAGCCTGGGTGACCTGCGGGCCGGCAGCCCGGTCAACCTGGAGCGCTCGGTGCGCCCGGACGGCAGGCTCGGCGGGCACCTGGTCCAGGGGCACGTGGACGGCGTCGGCGCGATCATCTCCCGCAGTCCGGCCGAGCACTGGGACGTCGTGCGCATTTCGCTGCCCGAGGGCCTGGGCCGGTACGTGGTGGAGAAGGGCTCGGTCGGCGTGGACGGCGTCAGCCTCACCGTCACCGCCACCTCCGATGCCGAAGGCCCGCCCTGGTTCGAGGTCAGCCTGATCCCGGAAACGTTGCGGCGCACCACGCTGGGCCGCAAGCAGCCGGGCGACACGGTCAATCTGGAGGTCGACGTGATCGCCAAGTACGTGGAGAAACTGCTCGGCGGGAGCGTCCGGTCATGACCGCCGTGGCCACCGAAGCCGCGGACGGCACCCCGCTGGACACCCCGCAGCGGGCCGTCGCGGACATCGCGGCCGGCCGGCCGGTCGTGGTCGTGGACGACGTCGACCGGGAGAACGAGGGCGACATCATCTTCGCCGCGGTCAAGGCCACCCCTGAGCTGCTCGGCTTCATGATCCGCTACACCAGCGGGGTCATCTGCGTGCCGATGCCCGGCCGCGAGCTGGACCGGCTGCAGATCCCGCTGATGACCACCGAGAACAACGAGCGGATGCGGACCGCGTTCACGATCAGCGTGGACGCGCGGGACGGCGTCAGCACCGGGATATCGGCGGCCGACCGCGCCCGCACGGTCAAGGTCCTGGTGGATTCGGCCACCGAGCCCAACGAGCTGGTCCGCCCCGGTCACATCTTCCCGCTGCGCTACACCGAGGGAGGCGTACTGCGCAGACCCGGGCACACCGAGGCCGCGGTCGACCTGGCCCGGCTGGCCGGACTGGAGCCGGTCGGCGTGCTGTCCGAGGTGGTCAACGACGATGGCTCGATGGCCCGGCTGCCCGCGCTGCGCAAGTTCGCCGACGAGCATGGCCTGGCGCTGATCTCGATCTCCCAGCTCATCGAGTACCGGCGGCACACCGAGCAGATGGTCCGCCGGGTCACGCAGACCAAGCTGCCCAACGCCTACGGCGAATGGCAGGCGTTCGGCTACCTGAACTCCGTCGATGGCACCGAGCACGTCGCCCTGGTCCTGGGCGAGCTCGGCGACGGCGAGCAGGTACTGACCCGGGTGCACTCCGAATGCCTGACCGGCGACGTGTTCGGCTCCCTGCGCTGCGACTGCGGCGCCCAGCTCGCCGCGGCGATGGCCGCGATCGCCGGCGAGGGCCGCGGCGTCGTGCTGTACCTGCGCGGGCACGAGGGCCGCGGCATCGGGCTGCTGAGCAAGCTGCAGGCCTACAACCTGCAGGACGCCGGGGCCGACACCGTGGACGCGAACCTCGAGCTGGGCCTGCCCGCCGACGCGCGGGAGTACTCCACCGGCGCGCAGATGCTCCTCGACCTGGGCATCCGCTCGATCCGGCTGCTGACCAACAACCCGGCGAAGGTCGACGGCCTGTCCGGATTCGGCATCGAGGTGGCCGGGCGCTCCGCGCTGCCCGTCCTGGTCACCAAGGAGAACCTCCGCTACCTCACCGCCAAGCGGGATCGCCTCGGGCATCAGCTCGACAACCTGGCCCTCCCTAACGGCGCTGCCCCGACCGGTCAGCCAGCGGAAGCCCGGTGAGCGGAGCGGGCCGCCCCGGCGCGACCGCCGTCGACGCCGCGGGCCTGTCGGTGGCGATCGCGGCCACCCGGTGGCACGCGGAGATCACCGACGCGCTCACCGCGCGCGCGGTGGCCGCGGCCCGGGCCTGCGGCATCGAGCAGCCGCGAGTGATCCGCGTGGCCGGCGCGGTGGAGCTGCCGGTGGTCGCGGCCGAGCTGGCCCGGCGGTACGACGCGGTGGTCTGCCTGGGCGCGGTGATCAGGGGCGGCACGCCGCACTTCGAGTACGTGTGCGACGCGGTCACGGCCGGCCTGACCCGGGCGGCGCTGGACACCGGCACCCCCGTCGGCAACGGCGTGCTTACCTGTGACAGCCTGGAGCAGGCCCGGGACCGCTGCGGTCTGCCGGACAGCCATGAGGACAAGGGATGGGAGGCCGCCGTGGCCGCGCTGGACACCGCGCTGCTGCTGCGGTCGGTGAGGAGCGGCTGAGTTGCTGTCCCTGGTGCTGCCCAAGGGCTCCCTGGAGAACGCCACGCTCGACCTGTTCGACGCCGCCGACCTGACCGTGCGCCGGTCTTCCGCCCGCGACTACCACGCCTCGATCGACGATCCCCGGATCGACAAGGTGCGCTTCCTGCGGCCCCAGGAGATCCCGACGTACCTGGAGCGCGGGCTTTTCGACGCGGGCATCACCGGCCGGGACTGGATCGAGGAGACCGGAGCGAGCATCGTCTCGCTGGGCGAACTGCAGTATTCCAAGGCGACCTCGCAGCCGGTGCGGGTGGTGCTGGCGGTGCCGGACGGCTCGCCCTGGCAGTCGGTGGCCGACCTGCCCGACGGGGTGCGCATCTCCACCGAGTTCCCGTCGCTGACCCGGCGGTTGCTGGACACGCACGGGGTGAAGGCGACGGTCGTGCCCTCCTACGGTGCCACCGAAGCCAAGGTGCCGGACATCGTCGACGCGATCGTCGACCTCACCGAGACCGGATCCTCGCTGCACCGCAACGGGCTGCGCGTGCTGGAGACCGTGGTGACCAGCTACACAGAGTTCGTGGCCAACTCCGACGCCCACGCCGATGAGGGCAAGCGAGCCGCGATGGAGGACATCGCGCTGCTGCTGCGCGGGGCGATCCAGGCCCGGGGCAACGTGCTGCTCAAGCTGAACGTCCCGGCCGGCCGGCTGGGGGCGGTGACCGCGATGCTGCCGGCCATGTCGTCCCCGACGATCACGACGCTGGCCCGCGGCGAGATGAACGCGGTCGAGACGGTCGTGCCCAAGGCCGGGGTGAACACCCTGATCCCCGCGCTCAAGGCGGCCGGGGCGCGGGACATCCTGGAGATCCCGATCTCCAAGATCGTCGAATAGCGAGCCTCAGCTGCCGGGTTAACCTGGGTGGGTGCGAGACATCCTGAACCCCATCACGAAGTGGTGGGACTCTGGTGAGACCTTCGGGCTGGCGACCGTGGTGCGCACGTTCCGCAGCGCGCCTCGGGAGCCCGGGGCCGCGCTCGCCGTATCCGGCGAAGGCGAGGTCACCGGCAGCGTCTCCGGCGGCTGCGTGGAAGGGGCGGTGTACGAACTCGCCCGCGACGTGATCGAGACCGGGGTCCCGGTTCTGCAGACCTACGGCGTCAGCGATGACGATGCGTTCGCGGTGGGCCTGACCTGCGGCGGGATCCTCGACGTGTTCGTCGAGCGGATCGGCCAGGAAGAGTTCGCCGAGCTGGGTGAGGTGGCCGCGTCGGTGGAACGCGGCGACCCGGTGGCGGTGGCCACCGTGATCGCCGGGCCGGGCCGCATCGGCGCGCGCCGGGTGATCAGGGGGCCGGCCGACGCCGGAGCGCCGGGCGGCAGCCTCGGCGCGGGCGAGCGGCTGGACGCGGCGGTGGACGACGACGCCCGCGGCATGCTGGCCCAGGGCCTGACGGGGGTGCGGCGTTACGGCGCGCACGGGGAGCGCCGCGGCGACGAGCTGAGCGTGTTCGTCAACTCGTTCGCGCCTGCGCCGCGGATGCTGGTGTTCGGCGCGATCGACTTCGCGGCGGCCGTGGCCAGGGTGGGCAAGTTCCTCGGCTACCGGGTCACGGTCTGCGACGCCCGCGGCCTGTTCGCCACGCAGGCCAGGTTCCCGGACGCCGACGATGTGGTGGTGGACTGGCCGCACCGGTACCTGGAAGGCGTGGACACCGACACCCGGACTGTGATCTGCGTGCTCACGCACGACCCCAAGTTCGATGTCCCGCTACTCGAGGTGGCGCTGCGCAAGCCCGCCGCCTACATCGGGGCGATGGGCAGCCGGCGGACCCACGACGACCGGATCGCACGGCTGCGCGGCCAGGGCCTCACTGACGCCGAGCTGGCCCGGCTGCGGTCACCCATCGGCCTCGACCTCGGCGCCCGCACCCCCGAGGAAACGGCGGTGTCGGTCGCGGCCGAGCTCATCCAGCTCCGCTGGGGCGGCTCCGGCCGGCCGCTCACCCAGACCGCCGGCCGCATCCACCACGGCTGACCGCTCCGCGTCGTTACCCGGGCTGGTCGTCATGCGAACACGGCCGAGGGCGGCCGGCGCCGCGCACTTCTGCCGCACTTTAGCCGCATCTTCTCCGCACGTTTGCCGCAACAACCACCCTGGCAGTCGGCCGGGGGCCCGCTTACAGTTCCATGAGCAGGCAAAGCCACGGGCCACAAGAGCGCGACCTGGCCCCGCGGGCTTGCAGCGGCGGTGGCCGACGGGCCTGCCCCCAGGTCGGCCAGAGATACACAGGATCGTCACGGCGGTGGCCCCGTCCGCGCCTACGCGGTACGGGCTGGGGAGGACGTCCCGGTGCCGGAACGGTAGCGGGACGACCGTCGTGGCGGCCTGCCGCCGCTCACGTCAGCCGAGGGCCC
>DASXLW010000009.1:0-7391 GCA_036496025.1 Streptosporangiaceae bacterium | reverse complement strand
CCGGCGCACCTGCGGGATCTGGGCAGCCTCGAGCAATGACTTGCCGACCTCGTACCCCTGCGCGGCCAGGAACGTGTAAGACATGCCGCCGCCGATCAGCAGCCGGTCCGCCCGGTCGAGCAGGTTGCCGATCACGCCGAGCTTGTCCGAGGGCTTGGCGCCCCCGAGCACCAGCACGTAGGGCCGCTGCGGCTCGTCGGTCAGCCTGCGCAGCACCTCGACCTCGGCTAGCACCAGGTCGCCGGCCGCGTGCGGGAGCAGCCGGGGCAGGTCATAGACGCTGGCGTGCTTGCGGTGCACCGCGCCGAACCCGTCGCCGACGTAGAGCGGCTCGGCGGCGGCCTCGCCCATCGCCCCGGTGCCCACCTCGGCCAGCCTGCGCGCCAGCGCCACCCGCTGCTGATCGTCCTTGCTCGTCTCGCCCGGCTCGAAGCGCACGTTCTCCAGCACCGCCACATCACCGTCGGCCAGCGCGGCGGCCACCGCGGCGGCGGACGGGCCCGCAACGTCGCTGGCGAACGAGACCGGCTGGCCCAGCAGCCGGGCCAGGTGGCCGGCGACCGGCTCGAGCGATGGTCCGCCCCCGGCCCGTTCGGCAAAATCCGCCCCTGAGGGCCTGCCCAGGTGGGCGAGCACGATGACGCGGGCGCCGCGGCCGGCCAGCCTGGTGATCGTGGGCAGGCTGGCCCTGACCCGCCCGTCGTCGGTGATCCGGGTGCCGTCCATCGGCACGTTGAGGTCGGCGCGCAGCAGGACCGCGCGCCCGCGGACCTCCTCGGAGTCGATGCCCCTCATCGATTTCCCGTCAGCTCGTCGCGCGGCGTCAGCCCAGCCGGGAACCGACCAGGCGGACCGCGTCGGCGAGCCGGCACGAGTAGCCCCACTCGTTGTCGTACCAGCCGATCACCTTCACCTGGTCGCCGTCGGCCATGGTCAGCAAGGAGTCGAAGACGCATGAGGCGGGCGAGCCGACGATGTCGGAGGAGACGATCGGGTCAGTGGTGTAGGCCAGGTAGCCCTTCAGTTCGCCGTCGGCCGCGGCCCGGAAGGCGGCGTTCACCTCGTCCCTGGTGACCTCGCGGCCGAGCTGGGCCACCAGGTCGGTGACCGAGCCGTCCGGGACCGGGACCCGCAGCGACAGGCCGTCCATCTTGCCCTTGAGCTCGGGCAGCACCAGGGCCGTGGCCTTGGCCGCGCCGGTCGTGGTGGGAATGATGTTGATTGCCGCGGCACGAGCCCGGCGCAGGTCCCGGTGCGGGAAATCCTGCAGCACCTGGTCGCTGGTGTACGCGTGCACCGTGGTCATCATGCCGCGGACGATGCCGAAGTTGTCCAGCAGCACCTTGGCCATCGGCGCGACGCAGTTCGTGGTGCACGAGGCGTTCGAGATGACGTCGTGCCGGGCCGGGTCGTAGGCGCTGTCGTTGACCCCCATCACGATCGTGAGGTCCTCGCCCTTGGCCGGCGCGGAGATGATCACCTTCCTGGCGCCGGCGGCGATGTGCTTGCGGGCGTCGTCGGCGTTGGTGAACCGGCCGGTCGATTCGACCACCACATCGACGCCGAGCTCGCCCCAGGGCAGATCGGCGGGATCCCGCTCGGCCAGGATCCGCAGCGGCTGGCCGCCGACCCGGATCGTGTCGCCATCGGCCGTGACGTCCTGCGGCAGGCTGCCGAGCACGCTGTCGTACTTGAGCAGGTGCGCCATGGTCGCGACGTCACCGAGATCGTTCGCCGCGACGATCTGTATGTCGTCGCCGGCGCCGCCGTTGACGGCGCGCCAGAAGTTCCGTCCGATCCGGCCGAATCCGTTGATGCCCACCCGAATGGTCACAGCAGCGTTCTCCTCGCACGTCCCTGATTCTCTTCGCTCGCCGCCCGGCAGCCGCGCAGTCCCCCGGGCCGACACTACCGGACCCCCTACATGAGCATGTCAGGGGTGAGCCCGGCCTCGGTGCTGGGGACGCCGAGCTCGTCGGCCCGCCGGTCCGCCATGGCCAGCAGCCGCCGGATCCGCCCGGCGATCGCGTCCTTGGTCATCGGAGGTTCGGCGAGCTGACCGAGCTCTTCCAGGCTCGCCTGCCGGTTCGCGATGCGCAGCCGGCCCGCGTCGCACAGGTGCTCCGGCGCGTCGTCGCCGAGAATCTCCAGCGCGCGCTCGACCCGCGCGCCCGCGGCCACTGCCGCCCGGGCGCTGCGCCGCAGGTTGGCGTCGTCGAAGTTGGCCAGCCGGTTCGCGGTGGCCCGCACCTCCCGGCGGACCCGCCGTTCCTCCCAGGCCAGGACGCTGTCGTGCGCACCGAGCCGGGCCAGCAGCGCGCTGATCGCGTCGCCGTCCTTCACCACGACCCGGTCCACTCCGCGGACGTCGCGGGCCTTGGCGTGAATCTTCAGCCGCCGCGCCGCGCCGACGAGGGCGAGCGCGGCCTCCGGGCCCGGGCAGGTGATCTCCATCGACATCGAACGGCCCGGCTCGGTCAGTGAGCCGTGAGCCAGGAACGCGGCCCGCCAGGCCGCCTCGCAGTCGCAGCTGCCACCGGACACCACCTGCCGGGGCAGCCCCCGCACCGGCCGTCCGTGGCCGTCGACCAGGCCGGTCTGGCGGGCCAGGCTGTCGCCGTCCTTAGACACCCGGACCAGGTACCTGTTGCCCTTGCGCAGCCCGCTGGGGGCGAGCACGAGCAGCTCGGAGGTGTGCCCGAACACCTCGGCGATATCCTTGCGCAGCCTGCGAGCCGCCGCCCCGGTATCGAGTTCAGCCTCGATCACGATGTGCCCGGCGGACAGGTGCAGGCCGCCGGCGAACCTGAGCAGCGAGGACACCTCTGCCTTGCGGCAGCACGGCTTGACCACGGTGACCCGGCTCAGCTCGTCCTTTACGAGGCCGGTCATCGCCATCTGCGTCACTCCCCATCGAAGATTTCAGCGTATGCCTCGGCGAGGCGCGCCGGGTCGTGCCGTGCCGTCCCGTCCCGCATCGCCATTTCCTGCACCACCAGCCTGGCGCCCAGCAGGTCCGCCGCCTTCGCCAGCTCGGTCGTCCCGGTGCCGGCGGCGTGATGCCGGTCGGCGAGCACCACGTCCACGGCGAGGCCGGGGGCGTGGTCGGCCAGCACCTCGAGGTGGGTGCTCGGCGAGAAGCCCGCGGTCTCCCGGTCCTGTGGCGCGAGGTTGAGGACCACGATCCGGCGGGCCCGGGTGGTGAGCATCGCGTCGGCCAGGCCGGGCACCAGCAGGTGCGGCAGCACGCTGGTGAACCACGACCCGGGGCCGAGCACCGTCCAGTCCGCCTCGCGCACCGCGGCGACGGCCTCCGGGCGGACCGGCGGTGCGGCCGGCTCCAGCGTTATCGACCGGATCTGGCCGGCGGTAGTGGCGCAGGCCACCTGGCCTCTGACTGTGCTCAGCGCGTAGGGCCGGGCCGGGTCCGCCCCTTCCACCTGGGCGGTGATGTCCAGCGGCACCGCGGCCATGGGCAGCACCCGGCCGTGCGCGCCCAGCAGCCGTCCCACCCAGTCCAGTCCCTCGACCGTGTCCCCGAGCAGCTCCCACAGCGCCACGATGAGCAGGTTGCCCACGGCGTGCCCGGACAGCTCGCTGCGGCCGCCGAACCTGTGCTGGACCACCCGGCTCCAGGTTGTTCCCCAGTCGTCGTCGCCGCACAGGGCGGCCAGGGCCATCCGCAGGTCACCGGGGGGCAGCACGCCGAAGTCGCGGCGCAGCCTGCCGCTGGATCCGCCGTCGTCGGCGACCGTCACCACCGCGGTCAGCCGGCCGCTGACCCGGCGCAGCGCTGACAGCGAAGCGAACAGCCCGTGGCCGCCGCCCAGCGCCACCACCCGTGGTCCTTCTCCCGGCCCGGTACTGGCGGGCAGCGTCCTCACTCGCGCCCCAGGTCCCGGTGCGTGACCTGGACGCCCGCCCCGGCCTCGGTGAGCCTGGCCGCCAGCTGATCGGCCACCGCGACGCTGCGGTGCTTGCCCCCGGTGCAGCCCACGGCGAGCGTCAGGAAGCGCTTGCCCTCACGCTCGAAGCCGCCCAGGGCCGCCCGCATCGCCTCGGCGAAGGCATCGATGAACTCCTTGGCCCCGGGCTGGCCCAGGACGAAGTCCCGCACCGGCGGGTCCTGCCCGGTGAGCGGGGCCAGCTCCTCGATCCAGTGCGGATTGGGCAGGAACCGGCAGTCAGCCACGATGTCCGCGTCGGCCGGCAGGCCATATTTGTAGCCGAACGACACCACGTTGACGCGCACTCCGGGCGCGCTGTCCCCGCCGAAGAAGCCCTGCATCCTGGCGCGCAGCTCGTGCATGTTGAGACCGGAGGTGTCGACGACCAGGTCGGCCTCGCCCCGCACGCCGCGCAGCAGCTCGCGCTCGGCGGCGATGCCCTCGCTGACCCCGCCGTCGCCCTGCAGCGGATGCGGCCGCCGGACGCTGTCGAACCGGCGTATGAGCGTGTCGTCGGCCGCCTCGAGAAACACCACGCGGGGCGGGGTCCCGCGTCGCGCCAGCTCGCCGAGAGCGGCGTTCAGGTCGGTGGTGAACGCACGCGCGCGCACGTCAACGATCGCGGCGACCCGGGACACGGCGCCGCCCGACCGTGCGGCCAGGTCCACCATGGTGGGCAGCAGGGCCGGCGGCAGGTTGTCCACCACGAACCAGCCCATGTCCTCGAGTGCCTTCGCCGCGGTGCTCCGCCCGGCGCCCGACATCCCCGTGACGATCACGATGCCGGGGGCGTCCGGCTCCCGGTAGGCGTCGTCCTGATCGTTCCTCACCGTTCTCCCCCGTCCGCCGCGACTCGCTCGCCGGCCGGCGCGGACCCGGGCCGCAGGGCGGTGATGACCGCCTCGGCCACGCTGGGTCCGATTCCCGGCAGCCCGGCGATCTCTTCGGCGCTGGCCGCCGCCAGCTTCCGCACGGAGCCGAAGTGGCGCAGCAGCGTGGCCCGCCGGGCCGGCCCCAGCCCGGGCACGCCGTCCAGTTCGCTGGCCGTCAGCGCCTTTGACCTCTTCGCCCGATGGTAGGTGATCGCGAACCTGTGGGCCTCGTCTCGTACCCGCTGCAGCAGGTAGAGGCCCTCGCTCGTGCGGGACAGGATAACCGGTGCGTCCTCGCCGGGCAGCCACACTTCCTCAAGCCGCTTGGCCAGTCCGCAGACCGCCACGTCGTCGATGCCGAGCTCGGTCAGGGCCCGTTGCGCGGCCGCGGCCTGGGCGGGCCCGCCGTCCACGACGACGAGATTGGGCGGGTAGGCGAACTTCCGCTTGGGATCGGCGATGAGCCCGGCCGCCAGGCCGTCTTCCTCCCGGTCACCGAGCGTGTCGAGCTCGCCGGTCTGCTCGCGCTCGTCCAGGTAGCGGCGGAACCGGCGGGTGATCACCTCGTGTATCGCCGAGATGTCGTCGGTGCCGTCGGCGCCCTTGATGCTGAATCGCCGGTACTCGCTCTTGCGTGCCAGCCCGTCCTCGAACACCACCATGGACGCCACCACGTGCGTCCCCTGCAGGTTCGACACGTCGTAGCACTCGATCCGCAGCGGTGCCTCGTCCAGGGCGAGCGCGTCCTGGATCTCCTGCAGCGCGCGGCTGCGGGTGGTCAGGTCGCTGGCCCGCCTGGTCTTGTGCAGCGCCAGCGCCTCGGCGGCGTTGCGGGCCACGGTTTCAAGCAGCGCCTTCTTGTCGCCGCGCTGCGGTACCCGCAGGTCGACCCGGCCGCCGGGGCGGGCCGCCCGCAGCGCCAGCCAGTCCCGCATCGCGCCGGTGCCGGGCGGCAGCACGGGGACGAGCACCTGGCGGGGCACGCCGCCGCGGCCGCTCGCGTCGGCGGAGCTGCCGCCGGTCCTGGCGTCCCCGTAGACCTGGCCCAGGAAGTCCTCCACCAGCTCGGCCGTCGTGCTGTCCTCGACCTTGTCCACCACCCAGCCGCGCTGGCCGCGCACCCGGCCGCCGCGCACGTAGAACACCTGGACCGCGGCCTCGAGCTGGTCCTCGGCCAGCGCGATCACGTCGCAGTCGGTGCTGTCGCCGAGCACGACCGCCTGCTTCTCCAGCGCCCGCTGCAGTGCCTTGATGTCGTCGCGCAGCCGGGCCGCGCGCTCGAACTCCTCGGCCGCCGCGGCCTCGCGCATCTCGGCTTCGAGCGCGCGGGTGAAGCGGGCTGTCTGCCCGGCCATGAAGTCGCAGAAGTCCTCGGCCAGCAGCCTGTGCTCGGCCTGGCTGACCCGCCCGACGCACGGCGCGGAGCACTTGCCGATGTAGCCGAGCAGGCAGGGCCGGCCGATCTGGCCCGCCCGTTTGAACACCCCGGCCGAGCAGGTCCGCACGGGGAATACCCGCAGCAGCGTGTCCACCGTCTCCCTGATCGCCCAGGCGTGCGAGTACGGCCCGAAGTACCTGACCCCGCGCCGCTTGGCCCCGCGCATCACCATCACCCGCGGGTAGTCCTCGTCCATGGTGACCGCGAGGTACGGGTAGCTCTTGTCGTCCCGGTACCTGATGTTGAACCGAGGATCGAACTCCTTGATCCAGGAGTACTCGAGCTGCAGCGCCTCCACTTCGGTGCCGACCACGGTCCAGTCCACCTTGGCCGCCGCCCGCAGCATGCCCTGGGTGCGCGGGTGCAGGGTGGCGAAGTCGGCGAAGTAGGAGTTAAGCCTGGACCGCAGCGACTTGGCCTTGCCCACGTAGATCACCCGGCCCCGCTCGTCGCGGAACCGGTAGACGCCGGGGGAATCGGGGACCGAGCCGGGGGCCGGCCGGTAGGCGTGCGGATCTGCCACAAAGCAACTCTATGCAGTGAAGGCGCTCCCGCCGCGCACCTCGCGGACGTCATATTCAGCTCGATGGCACATCGACGGGGTGTTCTGACGCGCGCTGGGGCGGGAGGAGGGGGTTAGCTGGCGGGCCAGTCGGCGGGGAACGCCTCGGTGTCGTTTCCGGTGACGTCACGGAACCGCGCCCGGAAGCTGGCCAGCAGCTCGTCGCCCCAGGCGTATCCGGTTGGCACCCGCACCGCCTGGGCCAGCACGTCCCGCAGCTCCCTGGTCCTGGCCCCGCCCCGGGCCAGCGGGACCGCGGCCAGCGCGTACATGTGATCGAGCGCGCCGAATACCTCATTGGTCAGCAGCGGCAGCGTGCTGTGGCAGACGGCGGACTCCACGAATCCTTCCCACCAGGACGCCTCGTCGCTGCCGAACGCGCGGCGCAGCCGCTGGCGCACCGCCGCGGCCACCGCCGGGTCCGGGTGTTCGAGTCCGTGCTGCCACGCCCAGGCCGATTCCTCGTCGCGCTCGCGCAGCGGCAGGGTCCTGGCGAGCAATTCGACCGCGAGCGGGACGATGTCGGGGTCGGCGGACCCGGCGGCCTCGGCGAACACGGCTATTGCCTGCTC
>DASXLW010000008.1:0-7131 GCA_036496025.1 Streptosporangiaceae bacterium | reverse complement strand
CGAACTGCTGCTGGCCACCGACGAGGACCGCGAGGGCGAGGCGATCGCCTGGCACCTGCTCGAGGAGCTGAATCCCAAGGTTCCCACGCACCGCATGGTCTTCCACGAGATCACCCCGGCGGCGATCGCGCAGGCGGTCGCCAACCCCAGGGAGATGGACAACGGGCTGGTCGACGCCTACCAGACGAGGCGGGTGCTCGACCGGCTCTACGGGTATGAGGTTTCGCCCGTGCTCTGGAAGAAGGTCATGCCCCGGCTCTCGGCCGGCCGCGTCCAGTCGGTCGCGGTGCGACTGGTCGTGGACCGGGAGCGGGAGCGGATCGCCTTCCGGGCGGCCAGGTACTGGGACCTGGAGGCCGAGTTCGCCCAGGCTGGCCGGGAAGCGGCTGGGCAGGACGACGGCCCGGGCTCCTTCACCGCCACCCTGGTCTCGGTGGACGGCCGCCGGGTCGCGCAGGGCCGTGACTTCACACCGGTCGGCGAGCTGAAGAGCGCCCCGAACGCGAACCTGCTGCACCTGGACGGGGAGCAGGCCGCGGCGCTGGCCGATCGCCTGGGCCAGGCGGATTTCTCGGTCAGCTCGGTGGAGCGCAAGCCGTACCGCAGGTCCCCGTACGCGCCGTTCCGGACCACCACGTTGCAGCAGGAAGCGTCGCGCAAGCTCGGCTTCTCCGCCAAGTACACGATGTCGATCGCGCAGCGGCTGTACGAGAACGGCTACATCACCTATATGCGGACCGACTCGGTCATCTTGTCGCAGACCGCTCTGACCGCGGCGCGCACCCAGGCCCGCGAGCTGTACGGCGATGCGTACGTGCCGGAAAAGCCGCGCACCTACGCCAGCAAGGTAAAGAACGCCCAGGAGGCGCACGAGGCGATCCGGCCGGCCGGAGACAGTTTCCGCAGCCCCGCCGAGGTCCGCCGGGCTGGGCTGTCCGGCGATGAATTCCGGCTCTACGAGCTGGTCTGGAAGCGCACCGTCGCCTCGCAGATGAAGGATGCCACCGGGGAGTCGGTGTCGGTCCGGGTGGCCGGCGTGTCGTCGGCCGGCGAGCGTGCCGAGTTCGGCGCGTCCGGCAAGGTCATCGGGTTCTACGGGTTCCTCAGGGCCTACGTGGAAGACGCGGACGACCCCGACGCCGAGCGGGACGACCGGGAGCGCAGGCTGCCCCCGGTGACCGAGGGCGACCCGCTGGAGGCGCTGCGGCTGGCCGCCAGCGGCCACGAGACCCGCCCGCCTGCCAGGTATACCGAGGCCACGCTGGTCAGGGAGCTGGAGGAGCGGGAGATCGGCCGCCCGTCCACCTACGCCTCGATCATCGGCACGATCCTGGACCGCGGCTACGTGTTCAAGAAGGGCACGGCGCTCGTTCCCTCGTTCCTGGCTTTCGCCGTGACCACGCTCCTTGAGCAGCACTTCGGGCACCTGGTGGACTACGAGTTCACCGCCCGGATGGAGGACGCGCTCGACCAGATCGCGCGGGGCGAGGCCGCCCGAGTGCCGTGGCTGCGCCGGTTCTACTTCGGCTCTGACGGCGAGGAAGGGCTGAAGGACCTGGTCAGCGACCTGACCGACATCGACGCCCGCGAGGTCAGCTCGTTCCCGCTGGCCGACAGCGACATCGTGGTCCGGGTCGGCCGGTACGGCCCCTACCTGGAGCGCGGCGACCAGCGGGTGAACATCCCCGAGGGCACCGCCCCCGACGAGCTGACCGCCGAGCGCGCCGCCGAGCTTTTCGACCAGCCGAGCGGGGACCGCGAGCTCGGTACCGACCCCAAGACCGGCCACCAGATCGTGGCCCGGGCGGGCCGGTTCGGGCCCTACGTGACCGAACAGCCGGGCACCGAGACCGGCAACGGCGCCGGCGCCGGGTCGGCGAAGCCGCGCACGGCGTCGCTGCTCAAGTCCATGACGCTGGAGACGGTCACGCTGGAGGACGCGCTGAACCTGCTCTCGCTGCCCCGGTTGATCGGCGAGCTGGACGGCGAGCCGGTCACGGCGCAGAACGGCCGTTACGGCCCGTACGTCAAGAAGGGCACTGACAGCCGCTCGCTGGAGCGCGAGGAGCAGCTGTTCGACATCACGCTGGCCGAGGCGAAGGAGCTGTTCGCCCAGCCCAAGGCGCGCGGCCGCCGGACGAGCGCCGCGGCGGCCCCGCCGCTGCGCGAGCTGGGCGCGGATCCCGCGTCCGGCAAGTCCATGCTGATCAAGGAAGGCCGCTGGGGACCGTACGTGACCGACGGAGAGACCAACGCGTCGCTGCGCAAGGGCGACACGGTGGAATCGGTCACCGCCCAGCGCGGCGCGGAATTGCTCGCAGAGCGGCGTCTGGCCGCCCCGTCGGCGCCGACGCGACAGGGCCGCCGGCCCTCCGGCGCGGCGGGGAAGTCTTCCTCGGGGAAGTCAAGGTCCCGGTCAAGACCCAGCAAGAGTGCTTGACGGGCGGGGACGGATACGCTGGCGCCGTGAGCACCCGATCCGAGCCCGGAAGCGGACGCGGGGGCGTTCTGGCCATCCGCCCCTTCCGCCGGCTCTGGATCGCGCTCTCGCTGTCCAGCCTCGGTGACTGGCTGAGCATTGTCGCGCTGACGGTGCTGGCCGCCACGCTCGCCGGCAAGCACGGGCACACCAGCGTGATCGGGGCGACCGCGGCGCAGAACGCGGCGGTCAGCGGTGTCTGGATAGCGACGCTGCTGCCCGCGCTGCTGCTCGGCCCGCTGGCCGGCGCGATCGCCGACCGGCTGAACCGCCGGATGACGATGATCACGGGCGACGTCGTCCGCGGCGTCCTGTTCCTGTCGATCCCGATCTTCCCCAACCTGACCTGGATCTATATCGTCAAGTTCCTGGCCGGGTGCGCGTCGCTGTTCTGGAACCCGGCCACCTCGGCCACGATCCCCAACCTGGTGCCCAAGGACAAGCTGGAGCAGGCCAACCAGCTTAGCCTGCTCACCACCTACGGCACCGCACCGATCGCCGCCGGGCTGTTCTCGGTGCTCGCCCTGATCAGCCTGCCGCTCTCGCACGTGATCCCGGCGCTCAACCCGAACAAGGTGAACCTGGCGCTCTGGTTCAACGCGGCCTCGTACGGGATCTCCGCGCTGACCATCTTCTTCCTGCGCGAGATCCGCAAGCCGACCGCGAGCGACCGGATCTCCCAGCCTTCGGTGGCCAAGTCGATCTGGGAAGGCTGGCGGTTCCTGCGCCAGACGCCGGTGCTGCGCGCCCTGGCGCTGGGAATGACCGGCGCGTTCGCCGCGGCGGGCGTGATCGTCGGCCTGGGCTACGTGTACATCACCGACACGCTGCACGGGGGCAGCGCAGGCTGGGGCCTGGTGTTCTCGGCCATCTTCGTCGGGCTGGCGCTGGGCATGCTGGTTGGCGTCCGGCTGAAAGACTTCAGCCTCCGGAGGCTGTTCGGCCTGTCCATCGCCGCCGCTGCGGTGCCACTCGCGCTGATCGCGCTGGTGCCCAACCTGGCCCTGGTCACGCTGTTCGTGGCCATCCTCGGGTCGCTGGCCGGCATCGCGTACGCCACCGGGAACACGATCGTCGGGCTGGAGGTCGACGACGCCACCCGGGGCCGGACGTTCGCGTTCTTCCAGTCCACCATCCAGGTGATCCTGTTCCTGGTGATCGCCGTGTCCGGCGTGGTCGCGTCCGGGTTCACCAAGCTCATCTCGGACATCACCGGCTCGGGCAACGTGCAGATCGGCCAGGTCGTGTATCACTCCGTCGGGCAGAACGTGGTGCTGCTGCTCGCGGCCGGGGTGGCTGCCGCCTGCGGGATCACCGCGTACCGGAAGATGGACGACCGCAAGGGCGTCCCGCTCCGCCAGGACCTGATGCGGGCCATCCGCCGCGAGCCGATGTTCGCTGTGGCCCAGCAGCAAGCAGCTGGCTCCGCGGCGCCCGCCCGGCGCGGGCTGCTGATCGCACTGGAGGGCGGCGAGGGCGCAGGCAAGACCTCGCAGGCGCGGTCGCTGGCCATCTGGCTGCGGGACCAGGGATACGACGTGGTGACGACGCATGAGCCCGGGGGCACCAAGGTGGGCATGCGAATGCGGGCGATGCTGCTCGACACGGCGCACGCGGGGCTGGACCCGCGGGCCGAGGCCCTGATGTACGCGGCGGACCGGGCCGAGCACGTGACCACGGTCATCAAGCCCGCACTGGCCCGCGGCACGATCGTCGTTACCGACCGTTACGTGGACTCCTCGCTGGCCTACCAGGGGGCCGGCCGGTGCCTGCCGCTCGGCGACGTGACCAGGATCAACCGGTGGGCGACCGGCGGCCTGACCCCGGACCTGACCATCCTGCTCGACCTGCCCCCGGCCGCGGGCCTCAACCGGCGGGCCAGATCCGCCGACCGGCTGGAGGCCGAGCCCGCGGATTTCCACAATCGGGTCCGGGTCGGCTTCCGCCAGCTCGCCGACGCCGAGCCCGGGCGGTACCTGGTACTCGACGCGACTCAGCCACCCGACGTGATTGGCCGCGAGATCCAGCAACGGGTCCGCGAACTGCTGCCGGATCCGGTGCCGCCGTCCACGGAGGCGGAAACCAGTACCTTCCCGGCCATCACCGAGCCGGTCCGGGCCAGCCCGGACCACGAGCCCGAGGGGAACGGCGGGAACCACGAGGCGGGACTGGCGGCGGGTGCGGAGCGCGAGGCGGGACTGGCGGCGGGTGCGGACCACGAGGCGGGACTGGCGGCGGGTGCGGACCACGAGGCGGGACTGGCGGCGGGTGCGGACCGCGAGGCGGGACGGGCCGGGGGAGGCCGCCACGGAGGCGGCGCGAATGCGGACGGCGAGGACGGGCGGGTAGGCGGCAGCCGGAAACCGGGGCGGTCAAGTGCGGGCTAGCGGGGCAGGCACACGGCCCGGCCGCGCAAGATCGATGTGCGATCACCTCCCCTCCCAGGGAGGCGATGTGCCATCGACCACGCCGAGGACGAGGGGCAGGGCTGCCTGTGACGGCTAGTGGTGACCGCGCTGGCGGCCAGGCGGACACCGACGCCGACGTGTTCGCCGAGCTAACCGGGCAGGGGCCGGTTGTCGCCGAGCTACGGCAGGCGGCGGCCGCGGCCGCTGACGTGCTCAGCGGTCGGGCCGGCCAGCGCGCGGGCGGCATGGCGCATGCCTGGCTGCTGACCGGACCCCCGGGATCGGGGCGCAGCGTAGCCGCCCGGGCCTTCGCCGCCGCGCTGCTCTGCCCGGCGCGGGGCTGCGGGTCGTGCCCGAGCTGTCGCCAGGTGCGCGCGGGCAGCCACCCCGACCTCATGCTGGTCCGCCCGGACGGGCTCTCCTACGGGGTGAAGCAGACCAGGGACCTGGTGCTGCACGCCGCGACCGCTCCGGCCGCCGGGCGCTGGCACGTCGTGCTGTTCGAGGACGCCGACCGGGCCACGGAAGCCGCCGCGAACGCCCTGCTCAAGGCCATCGAGGAGCCGGCGCCGCGGACGGTGTGGCTGCTGTGCGCGCCGTCGGCCGAGGACCTGCCCGCCACGATCCGGTCCCGGTGCAGGCTGATCGTGCTGCGGACACCGTCGTCGGCCGAGGTGGCCGACGTCCTGGTCCGCCGGGACGGGGTGGATCCGCGGCGGGCGCTGGCGGCGGCCAGGGCAGCGCAGGGGCACATCGGCCGCGCGCACCGGCTGGCCACCGACGCCGACGCGGCCAGGCGACGCGAAGAGGTGCTGCGCATCCCCCTGGCCGTGACCAGCCTGGGCCCGGCCCTGGCCGCCGCCGCATCCCTGGTCAGCGCGGCCGGTGAAGAGGCCAGGGCGGCTACCGAGGAGCGGGACCAGCCAGAGCGCGACGCGCTGCGGCAGGCGTTCGGCGAGGGCTCGACCGGCAAGGGGGTCGCCAAGGCGGTCCGCGGGGCTGCGGGCGCGCTGCGCGAGCTCGAGGACAGGCAGAAGTCCCGCGCCACCAGGGCGAAGCGGGACACCCTGGAGGTCGCGCTGCTGGATCTGGCCTGGTTCTACCGCGACGTGCTGGCGATGCAGCTCGGCGCGCAGGTCGAGCTGGGCAACACCGGCCGCGAGGCGGACCTGCGCAAGCTGGCGGAGGCGACCACGCCGGAGTCCACCGTACGCCGGATCGAGGCCATCATGACCTGCCGCGAGCGGGTAGCGCTCAACGTGGCCCCGCTGCTCGCCGTCGAGGAAATGACCCTGGCCCTCCTGCCCGGCTAGCCCCTGCGCACGCACGGCCCCAATCCCACTTTGCACACGGTACGACCAAAAACCGGTGCGATTTGTCCCGGTTCAGTGGTCGGAACGTGTGCAAAGTCAGATGGTTTCGGGGGCGCGCGGGGAGCGGCCGTACTCTGGTGGGGTGGGCATGATGATGGCGGTGAGCTTCGAGCGGTACGGGCGGCTGTACTACCTCGATCCCGGGGCGTACTCGCCGTCGATCGGCGACAAGGTGCTGGTGCCCACCGATTCCGGTCCCGAAGTGGCCGAATGCATCTGGGCCCCGCAGTGGGTCTCCGAGGACATTGGCGGCCTTCCGGTGTGCGCCGGGCTGGCCAGCCAGGCCGACCTGGCCAGGAACGAGACGAACCGGCGCAAGCGAGCGGAGGCCAAGGTCGCCGCCAGGCGGCTGGTGCGCGAACACGGGCTGCCGATGAAGGTCACCGCCGTCGACTACCTCGACCCGCGCGACGGCACGTCTTCCGGTCCCACCGTGGTCGTCATCTACTTCAGCGCACCGCACCGGGTGGACTTCCGCGCGCTCGTCCGCGACCTGGCCGGGAGGCTGCGCGCGCGCGTGGAGCTCCGCCAGATCGGCCCGCGCGACGAGGCACGCCTGCAGGGCGGGATCGGGCCGTGCGGTCGCGACCTGTGCTGCGCCACGTTCCTGAAGGACTTCGAGCCCGTGTCCGTTCGGATGGCCAAAGATCAGGACCTTCCCGTCAACCCGCTGCGGATCGCGGGCGCCTGCGGGCGGCTGATGTGCTGCCTGAAGTACGAGCACCCGCTGTACCAGGAGTTCCACGAGCAGGCTCCGAAGATCGGCGAGGAGGTCGAGTCACCGGAAGGGCCCGGGATAGTGGTGGGACACAACGTGCCTTCCGACACCGTGGTAATGAAGCTCACGGCGGACGGCCGCAGGTGCGCCTGC
>DASXLW010000007.1:0-10942 GCA_036496025.1 Streptosporangiaceae bacterium | reverse complement strand
ATCGGCGCGGTGATCACGACGGTCACCTGGTTCATCCAGCTGGCCGGCGGCAGCTCGCTGGGCGGGGGGCACGAGCCGGGCTGGTACGCGTTTGTCATCTCTGTCTGGTTGTGGCTGACCGTGGTGTTCGCCAACCTGGCCGAGGCGTTCGCGGAGGGCCGGGGCCGTGCCCAGGCCGACACGCTGCGCGCGATGCGCCAGGAGACGACAGCCACGCTCCAGGCTGGTGGGACCAAGCAGGCTTCCGAGTTGGCCAAGGGCGACGTGGTGGTGGTCGAGGCCGGCGAGCTGATCCCCGGCGACGGAACGGTTATCGAGGGCATCGCCTCGGTGGACGAGTCGGCCATCACCGGCGAGTCCGCCCCGGTGATCCGCGAGTCCGGTGGCGACCGCAGCGCCGTCACCGGCGGCACCCGAGTGCTGTCAGACCGGATCGTGGTGGAGATCACCCAGGATCCCGGCCAGTCGTTCCTCGACCGGATGATCTCGCTGGTCGAGGGTGCCTCCCGACGCAAGACGCCGAACGAGATCGCGCTGAACATCTTGCTGGCCGGGCTGACGCTGATCTTCATCATCGTGGTCGTCACGTTGCGGCCGTTCGGGCTGTTTGCCCACACGCCGATCTCCGAGACCACGCTGATCTCTTTGCTGGTCGCGCTGATCCCCACCACCATCGGGGCCCTGCTATCGGCCATCGGCATCGCCGGCATCGACCGGCTGGTGCAGCGCAACTTGCTGGCCATATCCGGCCGGGCCGTGGAAGCGGCCGGCGACGTCAACACTCTGCTGCTGGACAAGACCGGCACGATCACCATCGGCAACCGGCAGGCCACCGAGTTCCTGCCGGTGAACGGGGTCTCGGCCGAGGAGCTGGCGAACGCGGCGCAGCTGTCGTCCATGGCCGACTACACCCCGGAGGGGCGTTCGATCGCGGTGCTGGCCAAGAACCAGTACGGGCTGCGCGAGCGCGGCGAGGGTGAGCTGCAAGGTGCGGAGTTCGTGGAGTTCACCGCGCAGACCCGGATGAGCGGCATCAACCTGGCCGACGGCCGGGAAGTGCGCAAGGGCGCGGCCTCGTCGGTAGCCAAGTGGGTCCGCGACAACGGCGGCTCCCCGCCTGATGAGCTCGGCGGCATGGTCGACGGCATCTCGGCCGTCGGCGGCACTCCGCTGGTGGTAGCCGAGAAGTCTGCCAGCGGGCCGGCTCGCGCGCTCGGCGTCATCTACCTCAAGGACATCGTCAAGGAGGGCATCTCCGAGCGGTTCGACGAGATGCGCAGGATGGGCATCCGCACCGTCATGATCACCGGCGACAACCCGCTGACCGCCAAGGCGATCGCGGACGAGTCCGGCGTGGACGACTTCCTGGCCGAGGCGACGCCGGAAGACAAGATGGCCCTGATCAAGAAGGAGCAGGAGGGCGGCAAGCTCGTCGCGATGACCGGTGACGGCACCAACGACGCGCCCGCCCTGGCCCAGGCGGACGTGGGCGTGGCCATGAACACCGGCACCTCGGCCGCCAAGGAGGCCGGCAACATGGTGGACCTGGACTCCAACCCGACCAAGCTCATCGAGATCGTGGAGATCGGCAAGCAACTGCTGATCACCCGGGGTGCGCTGACCACGTTCTCCATCACGAACGACGTCGCGAAGTATTTCGCGATGCTGCCCGCTATGTTCTCTGTCGCCTTCCCGCAGTTGCAGAAGCTCAACATCCTGCACCTGCACAGCCCCCAGTCCGCGATCACCTCGGCGATCATCTTCAACGCGCTGATCATCATCGCGCTGATCCCGCTGGCGCTGCGCGGGGTCCGGTACCGGCCGGCGTCGGCCACGTCGCTACTGCGCAGGAACTTGTGGGTCTACGGCGTCGGCGGCCTGATCATCCCGTTCATCGGGATCAAGCTCATCGACCTCATCATCATGAACATCCCTGGATTCGGGTGACCTATGGACCGTCTTCCCAGCTTCGTCCGGCAGCACATCGCGGGACTGCGCATGCTCCTCGTCTTCACCGTGCTCGCCGGGATCGTCTACCCGGTGGCCATATGGGGCGTGGCGCAGGGGCTGTTCCATCACCAGGCCAACGGCTCGCTGGTCAGCTTCCACGGGCGGACCGTCGGCTCCAGCCTGCTCTGCCAGGAGTTCACGGACGCGAAGGGCAACCCGCTGCCGCAGTACTTCCAGCCGCGCCCGTCGGCGGCGATCCTCGCTGGCGCCAAGAACGACTACGGCTGCGACCCGAGGTTCTCGTCGGCGTCCAACCTGGGACCCAATAACCCGGCGCTCGTCAAGCTGATCAAGCAGCGGCAGCAGCAGATCGCGGCGTTCGACCACGTCAAGATCTCCCAGATCCCGGCGGACGCGGTGACCGCATCGGGTTCGGGCCTGGACCCGGATATCTCTCCACAGAACGCGGCGATCCAGGTGAACCGGGTCGCCGCAGCCAGGCACGTCAGCCCGGCCGCGATCAGGGCAGTGGTCAGCCAGAAGACCGAGGGCCGAATAATCGGTTTCCTCGGCGAGCCGGTGGTGAACGTCCTGCAGCTGAACCTCGCGCTGGACCAGAAGTACCCGGTCTCCTCCGGAAGCTGAGCAGCGGCTGATGGAGGAAGCGGCAGTGCGCGGGCCGGGCCACCCCCCCGCCCGGCCTGCGCACGCCGTCTCGCACCCGCAGCGAGTGCTGATCGTGGAAGACGAGCCGGCCCTGCTGCGGGCGCTGCGGATCAACCTGCGTGCCCGCGGATACGAGGTCACGACCGCCAAGACCGGTCGCGCCGCGCTGACCGAGGCGGCCCGGCGGCCACCGGACGCGGTGCTGCTCGACCTGGGACTGCCCGACGTCGACGGGGTCGGCGTGATCGGCGAATTGCGCACCTGGTCCCGGGCGCCGGTCATCGTGCTGTCCGGACGGACCGGATCCGGGGACAAGATCGGGGCGCTGGACGCGGGCGCCAACGACTACGTGACCAAGCCGTTCGACATCGAGGAGCTGCTGGCCCGGCTGCGGGCCGCGCTGCGCCGGGACGATCCGGTCGGGGCGACAGACATCAGGCTGGGCCCCTGGCGGATCGATCTGGTCGCATACCGGGCTACCAGGAACGGCGACGAGTCCCAGACCGCGCGGCTGACCCCCACCGAGTGGCGGCTGCTCGAGATCCTGCTGCGCCACCCTGGGCAGTTGGTGCCCGCCGGCCGCCTGCTCACCGCCGTGTGGGGGCCCGGATACGAGAAGAACACCAACTACCTGCGCTTTCACATGGCCAAGCTGCGGCGCAAGCTGGAGGAGGATCCGTCCCGGCCGGTGTACCTGCTGACCGAACCCGGCATGGGGTACCGCTACCAGCCGCACCGGGCACACTAGGGGTAACCATGGATGACACTGGAAACCCCGGGCGGCGCGGTGAGTTGCGCATCTACCTGGGCAGCGCGGCCGGCGTCGGCAAGACATACGCGATGCTGTGCGAGGGTCACCGCCGGGCCGAGCGAGGCGCCGACGTGGTGCTGGCCTTCGGCGAGACGCACGATCGGCCGCAGACGGCCGCGCTGCTGGAGGGCCTGGAGATCATCCCGCGGGTGACCATCCCCTACCGCGGAACCGCCTTCGAGGAGATGGACCTCGACGCCGTGCTGGCCCGCAAGCCGCAGATCGCCATGGTCGATGAGCTGGCGCACACCAATGTGCCGGGCAGCCGCAACGCCAAGCGCTGGCAGGATGTCGAGGAGTTGCTGAACGCGGGCATCAACGTGATCAGCAACGTGAACGTGCAGCACCTGGAATCGCTCAACGACGTGGTCGGGAAGATCACCGGGGTGCCACAGCGGGAAACCGTGCCCGATGCCGTGGTCCGCGCGGCCGACCAGGTCGAGCTGGTGGACATGACGCCGGAGGCGCTGCGACGGCGGATGGCGCACGGGAACATCTACCCGCCGGAGAAGATCGACGCCGCGCTGAACAACTACTTCAGGCCCGGCAACCTGGACGCGCTGCGGGAGCTGGCCCTGCTCTGGCTGGCCGACAAGGTGGACGAGGGCCTGCAGCGCTACCGCGCCGCGCACGGCATTCACGACACCTGGGAGGCACGGGAGCGGGTGGTGGTCGCGCTCACCGGCGGGCCAGAGGGCGACACATTGATCAGGCGCGCGGCCAGGATCGCGGCCCGCAGCGCCGGCGGCGAGCTGCTGACCGTGCACGTGACCAGGGCCGACGGGCTGACCGGCGCCGACCCGGCCGCGCTGGCCGAACAGCGCCGCCTGGCCGAGTCTCTCGGCGGCACCTACCACCAGGTGGTCGGGGACAACATCCCCGAGGCACTGCTGGAGTTCGCCAAGGCGGAGAACGCCACCCAGCTCGTGCTCGGGGCCAGCCGCCGGTCCTGGCCGCTCGCGCTGCTCACCGGCCCGGGCATCGGGGCCAGGACGATCCGCGGTTCCGGCGACATCGACGTGCACATTGTGACCCACTCGCAGATGGGGCGCGGGCGAGGGCTGCCGCAGGCCCGCGGCGGCGGCATCACGCTGCGCCGCAGGATCGCCGGCTACCTGCTCGCGGCCGCGCTGCTGCCGCTGCTGACCATCGTGCTGGCCAGCCTGCGCGGCAGCCTCAACCTCACCACCGACGTATTGGCCTTCTTCGTCGCGGTCATCGTGGTCGCCCTGATCGGCGGGTTCGTTCCCGCGGTGCTCGAGGCGGTCGCCGGGTCGCTGCTGCTCAACTACTACTTCATCCCCCCGATCCACAGGTTCACGATCGCCGAGACGAACAACGCCCTGGCCCTCGGCGCGTTCGTCATCGTCGCGCTGCTGGTCAGCTCGGTCGTGGACACCGCGGCCCGGCGCACCAAGCAGGCCGCCCGGGCCACCGCGGAGTCCGAGCTGCTGGTCACCACGGCCGGCAGCGTGCTGCGCGGCGAGCGGGCGGTGAACGCGGTGCTGGACCGGGTCCGCGAGGCGTTCGGCATGGAGTCGGTCACGCTGCTCGAGTCAACCTCGGTGGCCAGCGGCGCCGCCCGGGGGCCGACCGCGGGGTGGACCGTGGCGGCCAGCTCCGGGGGGCCCGCCGTGGCCAGCCCGGCGGAGGCCGACGTCGACGTGCCGGTCACCGAGTCGCTGACCCTCGCGCTGCGCGGCCGCACGCTGCCGGCCGCCGACCGCCGGGTGCTGGGCGCATTCGCCGCCTACGCGGCGGTGGCACTGGAACAGCAGCGCCTGTCCGCCGAGGCGGAGGCGGCCCGGCCGATCGCGGCCGCCGACCGGATGCGAACCGCGCTGCTGCGCGCGGTCAGCCATGACCTGCGCACCCCGCTGGCCGCGGCCAAGGCCGCGATCACCAGCCTGCGCTCGGCGGATGTGAACTGGAGCGCCGAGGACCGCGAGGAGTTGCTGGCCACCGCCGACGAATCGCTGGAGACCCTGGCTCACCTGGTGGGCAACCTGCTCGACATGAGCCGGCTCGAGGCCGGGGTGCTGTCCGTGTTCCCCCGGCCGGTGGGACTGGACGAGATCGTCGCGCGCTCGCTCGACGACCTGGGGCCGGCCGGGCGGAGCGTCGGCGTGGACATCCCCGACTCGTTGCCCGAGGTGGTCGCGGATCCGGGCATCCTGGAGCGGATCATCGTGAACCTGACCAGCAACGCGTTGCGCTACTCGCCGCCCGGCGACCCCCCGAAACTCACCGCGAGCTCACTCGGCGACCGGGTCGAGCTGCTGGTGATCGACCGCGGCCCGGGCATCCCGGAGGCCGACCGGATGCGGATCTTCGTCCCGTTCCAGCGGCTCGGAGACAACGACAACACCACCGGCGTGGGGCTGGGCCTCGCCCTGTCGCGCGGCTTCGCCGAGGCGATGGGTGGCTCGCTCGACCCGGAGGAGACGCCGGGCGGCGGGCTGACGATGGTCCTGTCCCTGCCGGCCGCGGAATCCGGCCCCGGCGACGGCGAGGCCGATCCGGGCCGGCGCGAGCGCCAGGCGGATCCCGGCCGGCCTGAGCGTGAAGCGGATCCCGGCTGGCCTGAGCGCGAGGCAGATCCCGGCCGACCTGAGCGTGAGGTGGATCCCGGCCGGCCTGAGCGCAAGGCGATGCCAGCGGCCGAGGCTCACCACGGGACCGAGTGATGGCCCGCGTTCTCGTCGTTGACGACGAGCCGCAGATCCTGCGGGCGCTGCGGA
Organism: Streptosporangiaceae bacterium; assembly: GCA_036496025.1. GTDB lineage: Bacteria > Actinomycetota > Actinomycetes > Streptosporangiales > Streptosporangiaceae > PALSA-505. The sequence goes on along the minus strand of DASXLW010000007.1, from coordinate 4,774 downwards.
TCAACCTGCGTGCGCGGCAGTACGAGGTGCGTACCGCGGCCACCGGGCCCGAGGCACTCGAAGTGGCGGCGAAGCACCCGCCTGACCTGGTCGTGCTCGACCTCGGCCTGCCCGGCATGGACGGCCTCGACGTTATCGAGGGGCTACGCGGCTGGACCAGCGCGCCCATCATCGTGCTGTCCGGGCGAGCCGACGGCACGGACAAGGTGGAAGCGCTCGACGCCGGAGCCGACGACTACGTGACGAAGCCGTTCGGGATGGAGGAACTGCTGGCGCGGATGCGCGCCGTGGCCCGGCGGGCTCCCGGGGCCGACGCGGCCCCCCGGGTCCGGCTCGGCCCGCTGACCGTGGACCTGGCCGCCAAGCGGGTGTTCCGGCAGTCCGCCGACGGCAACGCCGGCGAGGGCGCGGACATTCACCTCACGCCGACCGAATGGCACCTGCTCGAGGTGCTACTGCGCAATCCCGGCAAGCTGCTGACCAGGCGGCAGCTGCTCAACGAGGTGTGGGGGCCCGGCTACGCGGATGCCACGGGCAACCTGCGGCTGTACATGACCCAGCTGCGCCGCAAGCTGGAGCCGGACCCGCCCCGGCCGCGCTGGCTGATCACCGAGCCGGGCATGGGGTACCGCTACCAGCCGGGGCCGGACGACAAGCCGGAGTTACCCTGAAGCATGCGGGTGCCGGGCGCTGGGCGACTGGCCGGCCTGAGCCCGCGCCGCCGGGTATTCGTCGTCGGTTCCACCCTGGCCGTCGCCGCGGTGGTCGCGGCGGCCGGCCTTAAGGGGTCGGGCGCGTTCGCGGGCCCTGCCCCCCGCCCCGTCTCGGCGAGCCCCGGCACCGTGGTTCTGGTCCCGGGTTACGGCGGGAGCACCACCGGGCTGAACGTCCTCGCGGCGTGGATCCGCCGCACCGGCCGGGCCACCGAAGTGGTCAGGCTGCCCGGCAACGGGACCGGGGACCTCGCCGCCCAGGCAGTGATCCTCAACGGCTACGTGAGCCGGACGTTGCGCAGCGGCAAGGGCCCGGTCGACGTGGTCGGGTTCTCCGCGGGCGGCGTGGTCGCCCGGCTGTGGGACGCCGAGGACGGCGGGGCGCGGAAGGCGCACCGGATCATCTCCCTCGGCTCGCCACTCAACGGCACCAGGGTCGCCGCGGCGGGGAACGCCGCCGACCCGGCGGCCTGCCCGGTCGCCTGTCAGGAGCTGGTGCCGGGCAGCACGCTGCTCAGCCAGCTGCGGAAGATCCCGCTGACCCGTCAGCCCGGGTGGCTGTCGCTGTGGACCCAGGACGACCAGGTGGTCAGGCCGCCGACCTCGGCCCGCCTAGCCGGGGCGGTCAACGTCCCGCTGCAGGCGGTGTGCCCGAACGCGGTGATCGCGCACGGCCAGCTGCCAACCGACCCGCTGGTCATCGGGATCGTGCTGAGCGAGCTCGGCCCCGGGCCGCTGAGCACGCCGCCCCAGACGGAGTGCTCGATCCTGCGGGCGATCGGCAGCGGGCGCGGCCTGCCGCCGTGATTCGCGGACGCGATCGGCGGGCGCGACGGTGGGCGGCACGCCATGCTTGAGGCCTGAGGACCCCACGTAGGAGGGGAGAAGGCCATGCCCGGACAGATTCCGACCGGTGATATTCATCACCTCAGGCTCACCGTGACCGACCTGGCGCGGAGCCTCCAGTTCTATACCAGCCTGCTCGGCTTCCAGGTGGCGGTGGAGTCACCGCCGCCGGACGACCCGGCGGCGGCCGAGGTGTTCAAGATCCTCTTCGGCGGCGTGGTCATGATCCGGGGCAACCTGCTGCTGGGCTTGCGGCCGATGGCGGCGAGCGGTGACCATTTCGATCCGGACCGGGTGGGTCTCGATCACCTCAGCTTCGGGGTGCCCGGCCGGGCTGATCTCGACGACGCGATGCGGCTGTTCGATGAGCAGGGCGTGCGGCACGGCGAGATCACCGGCCTGGCATCGTTCGGCATCGACGTGCTTCCGTTCGAGGACCCCGATGGCGTCCAGCTCGAGCTGACCGCCCCGGCCGCCAGCACCGGCTGACGACACCGAGGCCGGCTATCGTCACGGCCGTGGAACGGGTGGAGGTCGCGGTCGTAGGGTCCGGCGTGATCGGTTCGGCGGCCGCGCGGGCCCTGGCCGCCCGCGGGGTGCAAACCGTGCTGCTGGAGCAGTTCGAGCTGAGCCACGCCCGGGGCTCATCGCACGGCGCCACGCGGATCTTCCGGTTGTCGTACCCGGACCCGGGCTACGCGCGGATGGCCGTCATCGGCCGCGAGGCCTGGACCCGGCTGCAGGACGAGTCCGGCCAGGAGCTGCTGGTCATCACCGGCGGCCTCGACGCCGGCCCGGCCGCCGGGTCGTGCGCGGCGGCGCTGGGCGAGTGCGGCGTGACCCATGCGTGGCTGCGCGCGGAGGAGGTACCCGAACGTTTTCCCGGCGTCGCCGCGGGGCCCGGGGAGCGGATGCTCTACCAGGCCGACGCGGGGGTGCTGCTCGCGGACCGGGCGGTCGCGACGCTACAGCGGCTGGCCGCCCGCGACGGCGCCGACATCCGGCCCCGCACCCCCGTACTCGGCGTCGAGCCGCGCGGAGACCGGGTCCTGCTGCGCACCCCGGCGGGAGAGGTCTCGGCCCGGGTGGCGGTGATCGCGGCGGGCGGCTGGTGCGCGGGACTGCTCGCCGGGGCGGTGACCCACGTCCCGCAGCTGACCGCCACTCTGCAGCGGATCCGGTACTTCACGCCCCGAGCCGCTGCCGACGACTGGCCGACGCTGATCGAGTGGTCCGGCACGGCCGCGGAGTGGTACGCGGTGCCGGCCGGGGGTGGCGCGCCGGGGGTGAAGGTCGGAGCGCACGCTCCCGGCCGGGGCGTCGATCCCCGGTCGGGGCCGTTCGACGAGATCGACCCCGGTGCCGAGGAAGCGGCCGCGCGATACGTGCGCGAGCGGCTGCCCGGGCTGGTCCCGGACGGCCTGGGCGCGCAGACCTGCCTGTACACGATGACTGCGGACGAGCACTTCGTGCTCGACCGGGAAGGGCCGATCGTGGTCGGCGGCGGCGGGTCGGGCCACGCGTTCAAGTTCGGGCCGCTGCTCGGCGAGATGCTGGCCGACCTGGCGCTCGGCGAGCCGACCCGGATCCCTCGCGACCGGTTCGCGCTCGCCCGCCCGGCCATCCGGCCCACCGGAGTCGCCTGACCGCCGATGAGTCCAGGCTCCGGCGCCGGTCTGTCTAGGAGATCGCTACGAGAGGAGCACCGAGATCATGTTCGCGGATACCAAGGCCTTCAGCGGGTTTGCCGTCGATGACGTGGAGAAGGCGCGAGAGTTCTACGGCGGCACGCTCGGCCTGCGGACCTCAGTGGAGTACGGCATCATGACGCTGCACCTGGTCGGCGGGCGGGACACGATCGTCTACCCCAAGCCCGGCCACCATCCGGCTGACTACACGATCCTCAACTTCCAGGTGGACGACATCGACTACGCCGTCGACCAGCTGGCCGAGCGCGGGGTGGTGTTCGAGCACTACGAGGGAATGGGCCAGGACGACAAGGGCATCAACCGCGCCGGAGGCCCGTACATCGCCTGGTTCAAGGACCCGGCCGGCAACATCCTCGCGGTCCTGCAGGAAAGGTAGCCGGGCCGTGCCGGATCCGGCCCGCGGGACCCCGCCCGCGGGATCCCGCCCGCAGGACCCGGGGCGCAGGACCCCGGGCGCGAAGCCACAGCCCGGTGTCGGGCGGCTGGGTACAGGCTGGCATCATGACCGGTGATGACTAAGCCCCGCCCCCGCCGCTTTCCGGTGACGGTCACGCGTCTTCCCGTCGTGCGCTGCGAAGTCTGCCGCCGCACGGTCGCGCACCGCCCGGGCCAGGCCAGCCAGGTACTGACCGACCACTACCGCCGGGAGCATCCGGACGCGCTCGGGCTGAACGGCCCGTCGGTCGACGACGAAGCCCCGTAGTCGCCGGCCGACCTGGCCGACGGGTAACTCGCCACGCAAACCCGGGCCGGTCAGTCCGCGGCGGGCCGGAAGCCGCAACGCGCCATGCAAGTCTGGGCCGGTCAGTCCGCGGCGGGCCGGAAGCCGCAACGCGCCACGGTAACCCGGGCCGGTCAGTCCACCGCCGCGGGCCGGAAGCGGCGCGCCGACGCGTCCTCCTGGGCCAGCCGGCGCAACGCGATGATCACGCGCTCGTAGAGGACCATGCCGGCCACGACGGACTCCAGGGCATCCGTGCGCTCGGCGAGGCCGAGCCCGGCAGGCCCGGTCTCGGCGATCCCCGTCTCGGCGATCCTGGTCTCGGCGGTCTCTGCGATCCCGGCCCCGGCGGGCTCGCCGACCTCAGCGGGCTCGCCGGCCTCAGCGGGCTTGGTAACCTCAGCGGGCTCGGTGGCATCGACGGGCTCGGCGGGCAGGCGCACGCTGTCTATCTCGAGCCCCGCGAGCCGGCGCACCGCCTCCGCGTAGACGCTCAGGCTCGGGCCGGCCGGCGCCTGGTCGAGCCGGGCCAGGGCGACCAGGGCCCCGGCCAGCAGGCCGCGGGCTGGCGAATCCGGCTCGACCTGCCAGCCCAGATCGGTGATCAGCGCATCGACTTCGCGCTCCGCGGCCTGCCAGTCCGCGTCGCCGGGCCGCGGGCTGACGTGCGGGGGGAGCGCGTACTGCACCGTCCCGAACAGCACGTGCAGGCTGACCGTCTCGTCGTCGAGGGCCGCGATGATCCGCCGGATCGACGCGACCGGAAGCCCGCCCACCTCGAGCAG
>DASXLW010000006.1:0-6557 GCA_036496025.1 Streptosporangiaceae bacterium | reverse complement strand
GCCCGGCGGCCAGGCAGGCCGCGGCGACCACGACAGCGAGACGGCCGATGGGCCTGAACGGCCTGCGGCTTCGGCTCACTGGCTGCTCCTTGGGTGCGTGGCACGGGGACCGCAACGACGCACAGCGTAGCGGTCGCCCGGGCCTGGCCCGCCGCCGGCCCGCCGACCGCGGTCAGGAAGCCCGCGGTGCGGGCTGCTGGGCCGCAGACGACCCGCCCGCCGCCGCCCCGCTGTTGTCGAGGAGCGCGAGCCTGACCTGGAACGGTTTGAGCCCTGAGGATCGGGACAACCCGCGGACCACATCGGCTGGGACCTGCACCGAACCGTCACTGTGCGCGAAGATCGCGGTTACGCCCTCGAGCCCGTACGCGATGCCGAGTGTGTTGTGGGTGTCATTGACGATCTGCCGACTGTACTTGGGTCCGATCTGACTCGTGAGGTTCATCACGCCCGGCGGCCCAACCGGGTCGTGGGCAACAAAGTAAAAGGGGACGTTTTTCCTGGCGGCCTGCCTGGCGAGCAGTTTGAGGACCTGGCCGCAGCCAAGGCAGGTCGTCGGCACCCAGGCCAGCACCGCCGGGGTGAGGGTACGCAACTTGACCTCGTGGCTGTGGAAGACCACGGAGGCGTCCGGCAGCTGTTGTGCCCGGCTCGCCGACTGTCCCCGGCTCGCCGGCGCTCCCCGGGTCGGGCCCGGCGCGAGCCGGTTGCGCATCGGCGGGAGCTGCCGGCCGGACAGCACGGTGAGCAGGCTGCCGGTCAGTAGCGTGAGCGCGAGGCAGGCGGCAACCAGCGGCAGGACCATCCCGTGCCGGGTCAGCGGGCCGGTCAGCCGGCGGATGCGAACGTGCCGGCGCCGCGCCCGGACCTCTCGGTAGTAGGCCTGGACGTCACGATCCAGATCCCTGGCATCGTCAGGGATCTCAATGTCGGCCGGGGGAAGACCGTACTCGTCCCGGCCGGGATCGTTGCCTGGTTCCACCCATCTCTCCCACGCGAGCGGCCACCTTACCCTCCAGTATGTGCCCGCCCGAGACCCGGTGCTGCCAGGGGGCTCAATGATCTCCGCGGCATGACCCGGCGGCGCGGCGGGAGCAGGCCCGAGGGCCCTTCCTGAACCGCAAGGGCGGCCTTGGCGAGGGGCCCGGCCAGCGGCACCGCAGCCTGCCGCCCGGGGCCGCGGGAGGTCGTCCCGGTACCCGGCAAGAGCGGCACTCCGGGCCCCCAGATGGCACCCGGCTGCCCTTTCCGCGACTCAAATCAGGTCTCTGACCTGCACTTTCATTTCGGATGAGGCTTCATCGACCCTTCCGTTCGTGCTATCATCGTTAGCAGGCGGAAGGGATACTCACCACATGTCATTCAAGGTCGGCGACACGGTCGTCTACCCCCATCATGGGGCCGCTCGCATCGAAGCTGTCGAGAACCGGCTGATCAAGGGCGAGGAGAAGACTTACCTCGTCCTCAAGGTCGACAAGGGCGACCTGACCGTACGCGTGCCGGCGGATAACGCCGAGCTCGTCGGGGTCAGGGACGTGGTCGGGCAGGAAGGTCTCGAGCGAGTCTTCGAGGTGCTCCGAGCCCCGCATACCGAAGAGCCCACCAACTGGTCCCGTAGGTACAAGGCCAACCTGGAGAAGCTCGCGTCCGGCGACGTGAACAAGGTGGCCGAGGTCGTCAGGGATCTGTGGCGCCGTGACAGGGAGCGGGGCCTTTCGGCTGGCGAGAAGCGCATGCTGGCCAAGGCACGGCAGATTCTGGTAAGTGAACTTGCGCTGGCCGAGAAGACCAACGAGGACAAGGCCGAGGCACTGCTCGACGAGGTCCTGGTCAGCTAATCGCGCCCGCACCAGGCGCTGGCAATGTCCGGGGACCAGCCCGTTCTCCCCAGGGTTGGCGTGGCTGCCGACGTTCATCCGTTCGCGGAGGGTCGTCAGTTGCACCTGGCCGGGCTGTTCTGGCCCGGCGAGACCGGGCTGACCGGGCATTCCGACGCAGACGTAGCCGCGCACGCGGCTTGTGACGCGTTGTTCTCCGCCGCGGGGCTGGGTGATCTCGGCGCGAACGTCGGAACAGCCCGGCCGCAGTGGGCGGGAGCGTCCGGCACCGCGCTGCTGCGCGAGGCCGCCCGGCTCGTGGCCGCGGCCGGGTTCGCGATCGGGAACGTGTCCATTCAGGTCATCGGCAACTCACCGAAGGTCGCGCCGCGCCGCGAGGAAGCGGAGAAAGTCCTGGCCGAGGCACTGGGCGGAGCCCCGGTCAGCTTGTCGGCCACGACGACGGACGGCTTGGGCCTCACCGGGCGCGGCGAGGGACTGGCGGCGATCGCGGTGGCGCTGGTAATCCCCGCCCAGGCTCATCCGTCCCGGAGCTAGTCCTCGCCGGTCCCGCCTTCGCGGCGGTCGGCAGCCGCCGGACCGGCACTGGCCTGGAGCGGGCTGGCGCCGGCTTCGGGCTCGTCGGCATCGACCGCAGGCTCACGGGGAGTGGCCCGGGCCGGGCTAGCGTCGGCCGCAGGCTGGCTGGCGGTGGCCCGGGCCCGGCCGGCCGGTGCCGTGGGCGAGTCACGGAACAGCGTGCTCAGCGACACCACGGCTGCGCCGGCCGGCTGCCTGGCGACCGCTTCGGGAGATCCGGCCGGGGGCGCCCAGCCGTTCGCCGAGCCGGGGCCGACGGCCCCGGTCCTGCGGCCCGGCGTCCGCCGCAACATCGCGTCCAGCAGGGTCAGGCCGGTCAGCAGCACCACCCACGGGGCGATGGCGATCGTTGCATCCAGCGGTCGCGTCGGCACCGTGATCGACATGGCGTGCACGGTGTCCGCCGCGGCGAGCGCGCCGATGATGACCACCACCGCCAGCCAGGCGAAACCGCGCAGCACCCCGCGCAGCGTGACCGCGGCGGTACAGGCCACGATGAGCACCGCGTCGAAGAGCAGGGGATAGAACCTGGCCAGGCGGAGGCTGAGTCCCGCCGTGAGCGCCAGCTCACGCACGTCGGAGTAGGACAAGGCGACCGCGCCGGCCGCGATGGCTAGTACGCAGAGGCCCGCCGCGATGACCGCGGTCAGCCGGAATCCGCGCCGGGAGAGCACAGGACGTTTCCGTTCACGGGCGGGCCATTCAGGATAGACAAGACCGCTCTTGCAGCCGCACGCTCAGGTTACGTCGCCCGCGCAGAGCGGGGAATACCGCGACGCGCGTGTAACGATAATCTGGGTGCGAATATCAGCCATGGGTCGCGAAACGAGCCCGGCCGAGATCGCGGAGCGCGGGCCGCCGTGCCCATCCCGTAGCCTGTGCAGGTGAACCTGCGCCTGCACGACACCGCCACCCGGACGGTTCGCGAGTTCCGCCCGCTCGTCCCCGGCCGGGTGTCCATCTATCTCTGCGGCGCCACGGTCCAGGCGCCGCCGCATATCGGCCATCTCCGGTCCGCGATCATTTTCGACATCCTGGTGCGCTGGCTGCGGGCCAGCGGCTACGACGTGACTTTCTGCCGTAATGTCACCGACATCGACGACAAGATCCTCCAGGTCGCCGAGCGGGAGGGCGTGCCATGGTGGGAGGTGGCAGAGCGGAACCTGCGGGCGTTCACCCACGCATACGAGGCCCTGGGCTGCGCGCCGCCGGAGGTCGAACCCCGGGCCACCGGCCACGTGCCGGAGATGATCGCGATGATCCGCCGGCTGATCGAGCGTGAGCACGCTTACCCGGCTGACGGTGATGTCTACTTCGACGTTCATTCCGACCCCGAGTACGGAGAGCTCTCCGGGCAGCGGCTGGACCAGATGCGGCCCGCCGACGACTCCAGCGACGCGGGCAAGCGGGATCCGCGTGACTTCGCGCTGTGGAAGGCAGCCCGGCCCGGTGAGCCGTTCTGGGAGACGCCATGGGGACCGGGGCGGCCCGGCTGGCACCTCGAGTGCTCGGCCATGGCCCGCAAATACCTGGGCGATAGCTTCGATATTCACGGCGGCGGCCTGGATCTGGTGTTCCCGCACCACGAAAACGAGATCGCGCAATCTCATTCCGCCGGATACGAATTCGCTCATTACTGGGTGCACAACGGACTCGTCGGGGTGTCGGGCGAAAAGATGAGCAAGTCGCTCGGCAACTCGCTGAGCATCGGGCAGATGCTGACTCAGGTCCGTCCGGCCGAGCTGCGCTACTACCTGGGCCAGGCACATTACCGCTCGGCGCTTGAATTCTCGCCGGACGCGCTGGCCGAGGCGGCCGCCGCCTACCGGCGGATCGAAGGCTTCCTGATCCGCGCGGCCGAGCTAGGCGCCACCTCAGCGGGGGATTCCCCCCCGGGCCAGCAGGATGGCTCGCAGCACACCGGGCTGCCAGCGCGCGACACGCTGCCGCAGGCCTTCGTCGCGGCTCTCGACGACGATCTCGCCGTCCCGCAGGCGCTCGCCGTCGTGCACGCTGAGCTCAGGAACGGCAACAACGCGCTCGCCGCCGGTGATCGCGAAGGCACCGCCCGGGCCGCCGCCCGGGTGCGGGCCATGCTCGCGGTGCTGGGGCTGGACCCGCTGTCCGAGCCGTGGGCGGCCGCCGACCGCGACGGCGATCTGCACGGCATCGTTGATGCGCTGGTCCGGGTGGCGCTCAGCCAGCGTGAGGCGGCCCGCGCACGCAAGGACTTCCAAGCCGCCGACGCGATCAGGGACGACCTGCGGGCGGCAGGGGTGCTGATAGAGGACACGCCCACCGGACCGCGCTGGGAACTCAAACGTTGAGCGGCTCCGGTAGCAGTGGCGGCGGTCAGGGCCGGGCGGGACGTGGCGGGGTCACCAAGAAGGGGAAGCCGCGCCCGGGCACCGGCGGGCACGGCAGGCGTCGCCTGGAAGGGAAGGGACCGACTCCGCCCGCCCACCTGCGGCCGGGCCACCCGGCGCAGCGCCGGGCAGCCCAGAAGGCGGCCCCGGCGGCCCGCTCCGGGGCTGGCGCTGCCCGGGCCGGAGCCGATCGTGACCAGGGTGCCGTCCAGCCGCGGCGCGGTGACGGTGCGGAGATGATCGCCGGACGCAACGCGGTCCTGGAGGCGCTGCAGGCGAACGTGCCCGCCACAGCCCTGTACGTGGCCTACCGGACCAACACCGATGACCGGATCCGCGCGGCGGTCAGGCTCGCCGCCGATGCCGGCCTGGCCGTCCTCGAGTCGGGTCGCGGCGACCTGGACCGGCTGACTCAGGGCGCTGTGCACCAGGGGCTGGCGCTGCGCGTCCGGCCGTACCAGTACGCCCATCCGGACGACCTCATCGCGCTGGCCGCCGATGCCGGGCAGCCGCCGCTGATCGTGGCGCTCGACGGCGTTACCGACCCGCGGAACCTCGGCGCGATCGTGCGCTCGACGGCCGCGTTCGGCGGGCACGGCGTGCTGATCCCGGGGCGCCGCAGCGCCGGCGTGACCGGGGGAGCCTGGAAGGCGTCCGCGGGCACACTGGCCCGGCTGCCGGTCGCCCAGGCTCCGAACCTGGCCCGCGCGCTGGCCGCCTACCAGCAGGGCGGCCTGTTCGTCGTCGGCCTGACCGCGGACGGGGGCACGGACATCCACGACCTGGAGGTCGCGGAGAGCCCGCTGGTGCTCGTCGTCGGGTCGGAGGGACGGGGCCTGTCCCGTATCGTCGCCGAGCGCTGCGACCTGCTCGCCCGGATCCCGATCGGCGCGGCCGAATCGCTGAACGCGAGCGTCGCGGCCGGCATCGCCCTGCACGAGGTGGCCCGCCGCCGCGGCGCGACCGCGCCCCGAAGCGGTCAGGCCGGCTGACAGCGCCGCAGGTACGGGCGTGCGCCGCCGCGCAGCACGCCGTCGCCTGCCGGCCGGGTCGGCTACGATGGCTGCCCGCGCCGGTGTAGCTCAGAAGGCAGAGCAGCGGTCTTGTAAACCGCAGGTCAGGGGTTCGATTCCCCTCGCCGGCTCCCAGTTCATGAGCAGCTTTCCGAATCTCTGCTTCGGTCGTATGCGAGTAGTGCAGCGGGCGCGCGGCCGCAGCGCGTCAGCAACGAGCGACCCAAGATCATTACGAGCTTCCGCGACGGACATGCCTAACCCGTGTGCGGCGCTTCGCGATGAGTATGCGGGCCGCGTACCGTCAGATCCGGTATGACATACGCACCGGTGAATGGCCTGCAGCTCTACTACGAGATCCACGGCAGCGGGAGGCCGCTCGTGCTGCTGCACGGCGGCCTGATGACCATCGACCTCAATTTCGGGCCGCTGCTCGAACCCCTCGCCGCGAGCAGGCGGGTGATCGCGGTGGAGCTCCAGGGCCACGGGCACACCGCCGACACCGGCCGCCCGATGACGATCGAGGCGCTGGCCGGTGACGTCGTCGCGCTGCTCGACCAGCTGGGGATCGACGAGGCCGATCTCTACGGTTTCAGCCTCGGCGGTCTCGTGGCGTACGCGGTCGCGCTCGGCGCGCCCGCCCGGGTCCGCAAGCTGATCGTGGCCTCGGCCGACGCCCACCGGCCGCCAGGCCGGGAGAGCGCGCCACTGGACGAGGACCGGATGCCGACCCCGGCCGACTTCCAGCAGATGCGCGACGC
>DASXLW010000005.1:0-4399 GCA_036496025.1 Streptosporangiaceae bacterium | reverse complement strand
AGGTCCTGGTAGGCGGCGGTCATCTGGTCGATGAGCTCGGCCGGGGCGGTGCTGCGTGCCAGCGCTGCCTCGAAGTCGGCGAGGTACCGGCGGCAGTCGTCGATCTGGCGGCGGGCGTCGTCGTCAGGAGCCTGTGGTTTGCGGTGCCCGGCGATGATGGTCTGGGCGCCGAGTCCGGCCACGGTATCCAGCGCCCGCGCCCAGGCGGCGCGGGTGTCCGGCGTGGACCCGCTGAGCCACATGTGCGTCTGGTTGTAGACGACATCGCCGGAGACGACCAGGCTGAGGCCGGGGACGTGCACGACGGTGGAGTGCCCGGTGTCGCTGGCACCGACGGGGATCACTGTGGCCGCTGAGCTGCCGACCGGGATCGTGGTGCCTGCCAGCGCCGACGGCGCGACCGGCTTATCCGTCAGCTGGCCGGGGAAGAACGACCCCCAGACCTGCATGTACCCGGGTGACACCTGTTCTTCCATGGCGTGGATGGACTCGGCCAGGGCCACCGGCCGGGCGTCGGGGAACACCGCCAGGATCTCCGGCAGGCCCAGGAAGTGGTCGGCGTGCGGGTGGGTGACGTACACGTACCCGGGCGTGCAGCCGCGGGACTTCACCCACGCCGCCAGTTCCCGCCCCTCCCGCTCGGTGATGAGGCAGTCGACGAGCAGGCCGGCATCGTCATCCCTGATAAGGGTGGACGTGGACGGCGGCCAGGTGGCCTGGCCGACTGCCGCCTCGAAGCCGGGGACGCTGCTCGGGATCGGCTTGGGATCCACCACGAAGACGTCGAACGCCAGGCTCATCGTTTCCTCCGGCAGTGCAATCTCGGCGGGTCGCGAACGGCAGGTCCACTGTGCTCCCACGGGTTAACGTCCTTACCCGGCATGCTCCCGCGTATGTCCCGGGTGGAGTATCGGCACGTTGACCGCACCTGCCGCCAGCGCCACGAGGCGGTGACCAGCCGGCGATCAGGCGACGGCACCCGGTCGCCGTGCCTATATTGGGCAGCGTGACGGCGGTATTCCCGGGATGACCGGCGAGGATACGCACCTGGTCGGACGAGAGCGGGAACAGTCACGGCTCAGCGAGCTCGTGACCCCGCCCTACGGGGGAAACCGGGTGCTGGTCATCCTCGGCGACCCCGGCATGGGCAAGACCATCCTGCTGGCCGGGGCCGCGCGGGAGGCCGCGCGGGCCGGGGCGCGGGTCCTGGCGGCGGCAGGCCGGGCATCGGAGCAGGACCTCGCGTTCGCCGGGCTGCACCAGTTGCTGCGGCCAGTGCTTGACCGCGTGGATGACCTCCCTGTCCGGCAGGCCGGGGCGCTGCGCGGTGCCTTCGCGCTGTCGGCCGATCCCGCGCCGCCCGACGCCCTGCTGACCGGGATGGCCGTGCTCACCCTGCTCTCCGGGCTCTCGGACGACGGGCCGCTGCTGCTGACCGTTGACGACGCGCACTGGCTGGACCGCGCCTCGCTCGACGCGCTCGCCTTCGCCGCCCGCCGCCTGGACCCGGAACCGGTGGTCCTGCTGCTCGCCGCCAGGGAGCCGGCGCCTCCGCCGGGCTTCGAACGGGACCTGCCGGAACCGCTCCGGCTGACGCCGCTGAGCCTGGCGGACGCTAGCCGGCTCCTGGACGAGCAGCCGCGCGCGCCTCGCGGCCGGGCCCGCGAGCAGGTGCTCGCGCAGGCGGCAGGAAACCCGCTTGGGCTGATCGAGCTGTCCAAGGTGATCGCCGCCGACCCGGGCGCCGGGCGCCGCTGGGCCGCCGAGCCGCTGCCGCTGACCAGGCGGCTGACCGCGGTCATGGCCGACCGGTTCGCCGCCCTCCCGGCCGCCACCCGGGCCGCGCTACTGCTCGCCGCCACGGCCGACAGCCCGGAGCGGGCCGCCGCGGCCGTTCCCGGGCTCGCCGGCGGCGTCCTCGCCCCGGCGGAAGCGGCGGGCCTGGTCCGCCTGGACGCGCCGGGCCCCCGGTTCGCCCACCCGCTCGTGCAAGCCGCCGTGTACCACGCCGTGCCGTTCGCCGAGCGCGCCGAGGCGCACCTGCGGATCGCCCGCATCGTCCGCGACCAGCCGGATCGCTACGCCTGGCACCTGGCCGCCGCGGCGATGGAACCCGACGAGAACGTGGCCGCGCTGCTTGAGAGCAGCGCGGCCCAGGCGCAGCGCCGCGGGGGAGCAGCCGCGGCGGCCCGCGCCCTCGAGCGGTCCGCCGAGCTCAGCCCCGGTGACCCAGACAAGGCCAGGCGGCTGCTCGCCGCCGCCGATCTCGCCCTTCCGGCCGGCCAGGCCGACTGGGTGCGTGAGCTGGCGGGCAGGGTGCTTACCCTGACGTCAGATCCTGGCTTGCGCATCGCCGCCCGGCTGGATATCGGCTGGTCGCTGCTGTGGTCAAACCGGAACACCGAGGCGCTGGACACGCTCCTGTCCGTCGCCGCCGAGGCCGCCCCGGACCAGCCTGCCCTCGCCTGGGACGCCGCCGGGATGGCCGCCACGGTCGCCCACCAGACCGGCCTGCCAGAAGCCTGCGCCAGGGCCCGGGCCATTCTGGACGCCCTGGACGCCCTGGACGAGTCGGCCGGGCACCGGCCCGCCCGCCGCGCCGAAGAAGACCGGGTATGGATAGCAGCAATCACGAGCCCGTTCGGGGAAAGATCGGAAGCCGTCGCCTGCCTGCGGCGGATCGCAGGCCGCGCCCTCAGCGACCCGGCCAAGGTCGGCGGGGCGGCCTGGATCCTGGACGAGACCGAGCTGGCGGTCAGGGTGCTCCGCGCCCGGCTCAGCCAGCTGCGCGCCCCCGGAATCCGCGGCGCCAGCGGCGCGGTGCTCTCGGTGCTGGAATGGGCGTGCGTCGACAGCGGCCGCTGGGACGACGCGCTCGCCGCGGCCCGCGAGGCCAGCGACATCGGCGCCGCCTACAAGATGGAGACCGTCGCCGCCTCGGCCGACCTGGTCACGGCCACCGTCCTGGCCATGCGCGGCAACCACGACCAGGTAGCGCCGCTGCTGGCCCGGGTCCTCGCCGCCGTCGACCCGTCCGAGTACCGCGGGTTCGCGGCCAGGACCTGGCACGCCGCCGGCCTCGACGCGCTGGCCCAGGGCAACTACGTGGCCGCCCACGCGCGGCTCAGCCGGCTCTTCGCCGTCGACGGCCCGCCCCTGCACCACCACTTCTCCTACCTCGCCGTCGCCGACCTCGCCGCGGCGGCCGTGCGGGCCGAGCGCCGCCTCGAGGCCCGGGCACTGGTCGAGCGGGCGCTGGCGCTCGTGGATCCCGCTCCAGGGCCGCGGCTCACGCAACTCGCGGCCCGCGCGCGGGGGCTCCTCGCCGAGCCCGCCGACGCCGAGGCGCACTTCGCCGCGGCCATGTCCGATCCGGCGGGGGACACCTGGCCGTTCGAGCGCGCCCAGCTTGAGCTGGACTACGGCGAGTGGCTGCGGCGGCAGCGGAGGATCAACGACGCCAAGCCCGTCCTCGCGACCGCCCTTGACACGTTCCGCCGCCTCGGCGCGGCGCCGTGGGTGCGCCGCGCGGAATCGGAGCTGCGCGCCTGCGGCGTGATCGGGCAGGCTCCCGCCGCGGCCCCGGGCGCGCTGGACGAGCTCACCCCTCAGCAGCGGGAGATCGTCATCCTTGCCGGGCAGGGGCTGACCAACGCCGAGATCGCCGACCGGCTGTTCCTGTCACCGCGCACCGTCGCCTCTCACCTGTACCGCTCATACCCCAAGCTGGGCATCGCCGGCCGCCACCAGCTCCGCGACCTGATCGGCCAGGCAGTAACCGCGCAGGCCGGCCAGGCGCCACCCATATTCTCCCGAACGGCAGGTGGTGACTTACCGCCGTTGCCGTTTGCTCCCGCTGGCAGTGCGAAGGCTCGCGCTGGCATGAGGTAAGACGTCGCCTTCGGTGTGACGCTCACGCTCTGCGGGGCGTCCCCCTCGCGAGGGTCCCGCGACCCGGCCACAGCCAGCCACAGGAGCCCATGATGACCAGCCCAGTCACGATCACCGAGCGCGTCGCCGAGATGCGCGCCAAGGCGGCGGGCGAGCCGCCCAGCGAGACTATGGACGTCTTCACCCGCGAGCAGGCCGAACTGGCGGCAAGCAACCCGGTCGGCGTCGCGCCGCCCGGGACGGTACTGCCCGACGCGGAGCTGCTCGACTCGCACGGGGCGGCCACCACGCTGTCCGGCGCGGCTGGCGGCGGCACGTCGGTCCTGGTCTTCTACCGGGGCGCCTGGTGCCCGTACTGCAACATCGCCCTGTCCGTCTACCAGGCACAGTTGCTTCCGCTGCTGACCGAGCGCGGCGTCCGGCTGGTCGCGATCAGCCCGCAGAAGCCGGACGGGTCGCTGACCATGCAGCAGAAGCACGGCCTCGGCTTCACCGTTGTCTCCGATCC
>DASXLW010000004.1:0-9246 GCA_036496025.1 Streptosporangiaceae bacterium | reverse complement strand
AGCCGGTCACGGCCCTGTCAACGGCATCGAGGTCCGGACCGCGGCTCCGGGGACCGTTGACAGTGCGCAGGTCACGGGGCTAGCGTCTAGCGCAACACCGATCTTTCCGGTCATCGTGAGTCTATTTCAATCAGCGGAATTTCTCTTCTGCTGAAAGGAAGTTACGTGGGTAACTCGGCCGGAGCTCCCTTCGTGCCCCTCCCCGAGCTCGTGGCCGCCGTAGCGGACGGCAGCCGGGTCGGTGTCGGCGGGGCGCTGCTGACCCGGCTGCCGCTGGCCGCGCTGCACGCGCTGGCCGGCCGCCGGCCGCGCGATCTGACGTACGTGAGCTGGGGCGGCGGCATTCCGCTTGAGATCCTGCTCGGCGCCGGGGCGGTCAGCAGGATCGTCTTCTGCTTCTCCAGCCTGGACATCTTCGGGCTGGCCCCGCTGTTCCGCCGGGCCGTCGAGGAAGACCGGGTGAGCATAGACGAATGGCCGGCGTTCGCGTTCACCGCGCGGCTCGAGGCGGCCAAGCAGAACCTGCCCGCGATGCCGTTCACCTGGCCGGCCGGGACCGACCTGCTGGACGGCCAGCCCGCGGTGCGCCGCGAAACGACCGGCGACGCCGACGCGGGCTACGCCGCCCGCCTGGACCTGGACGTGTTCCTGATGCACGCGCAGCGGGCCGACGAGCACGGCAACGTCGAGATCTACGGCTCGCGCGGGATGGACACCACCGCCGCGTTCGCGGCCCGCCGGGTCCTGGTCACGGTCGAAGAGGTCGTCCCGGCCGGGACCCTGGGCACGCTGCGGAACTCGTTCGTCCTGCCCCGGCACTTCGCGCACGCGCTTAGCGTGGTGCCCGCCGGCGCGTACCCGACGTCCTGCCTGCCCTACTACACCGCGGACTTCGCCGCGCTGGCGCGGGTCACGGCGCAGTCTCCGCCGCCGCCGGCGACCCCGGACCCGGCCGTGCGGGACCGGTTGCGGGCCACGGCCGCGCTCACCCACGAGGCGGTCAAGATCGCGGTGACCGAACGGGCCGGGCCATCCGCCTCGTCGCCAGCACCCCCCGCGCCCGCCACGGTGGACGAGCTCATGGTGTGCTGGCTCGCCCGCCAGCTTGACAGCGACTCCATCGCCTCGGCCGGGGCGGTCTCGCCCCTGGCCGCTACGTCGTACCTGCTGGCCAAGGCGACGCACGCGCCGGGCCTGGCCATCTTCATGACCAGCGGCGGCCTGCTCGACGTGGCGGTCCGGCCGATGCTGCTCAGCCTGGGCGAGGCGCTCGACACCGCCAGCGCGGCCGTGCAGTGCGGCGGCGAGGACTCCTACCGCTGGTACTACCAGCAGGGCCGGGTGACGTGCGAGGTAGTCACGGTCGCTCAGGTGGATCGGCGGGCCAGGACCAACAACATCGAGCTGACCAGCCCGAGCGGCCGGCGGATCCGGCTGCCCGGGCAGGGCGGCATGGCCGACGTCGCCGACATGCACCAGGACTTCATCCTCTACCTGACCCGGCACTCGCCGCTGACGCTGGTCGAGTCGGTCGCGCGGGTGAGCGCGGCCCGCACGCTGACCGACCCGGCGGCGCGCCGCCGCGCCGGGCTGCGGCCCGGGGTGATCCGGCTGATCACCAACCTCGGGGTGTTCGGCTTCGCGGACGACCGCGGCGAGCTGGTGCTCGAGAGCCTGCATCCAGGGGTCAGCCTGGAGGAACTGCGCGAGTCGACCGGCTTCGAGCCCGCCGTGGCCGGTGATCTCGGCGTCACCGCCGAACCGCCGCCGGAGATGCTCCGGGTGCTGCGCGAGCAGATCGACCCGCTCGGCATCAGGCGGCTGGAGTTCGCCGCGGCCAGGGAGCGCGGCGAGCTGCTCGCCGCCTGCATCGCGGCCGAACAGGACCTGATCGAGCGGGCCCTAGCGCTGGGAGGAAGACCATGATGCGCATCGCGGTCGGGCAGGCGGCCCGGGCCACCGACGAGTACCTCGCCTTCGCCCGCCAGATCGGCGCGCAGGGCGTGCAGTTCAACACCCCGGACCTGCCCGGCGAGCGGCGCTGGGAGCTGGCCGACCTGGTCGCGCTGCGGGAGCGGGTGGAGTCGTTCGGCCTGCGCCTGGAAGCGATCGAGAACGTGCCGAACAGCTTCTACTCGGCCGCCATGCTCGGCCTGCCCGGCCGGGACGCCGAGATCGACGGCGTCATCGCCACGGTGGAGAACATGGGCCGGGCGGGTATTCCGGTCCTGGGCTTCCACTGGATGCCGGCCTCGGTCTGGCGGACCGCGGTGGCCCCGGACGGCCGCGGCGGCGCGGTCGTCTCAGCGTTCGACCTGGCCGCGGCCGACCGCACGGACCAGGTGTACGTGGCGCGCCGGGACCGCCGGGTGGAGGACGCCAAGGACTCCTGGACCCGCGGCGCGCTGTTCGACATCGGCGCCGAACGCGACGATGTGCAGATGTGGGCGGCCTTCGAGTACTTCGTCGCCGCGGTGGCGCAGGCCGCCGAGCGGGTCGGCGTCTGCGTGGCCGTCCACCCGGACGACCCGCCGGTGCCCGAGCTCGGCGGCGTGGCCCGGATCTTCCGCGACGTCGCCGCGCTGAAACGGGCGGCGGACTTCTGGCCCGGACCCGGGTTCGGCATCGAGCTGTGCCTCGGCACGGTCTCGGAGATGGGCGGCCAGCAGGCGGTCCTGGACGCCATCGGCTACCTGGCGCCGCGCGGCAAGATCGCCTACGTGCACCTGCGCGACGTGCGCGGCACCGTGCCCTCGTTCACCGAGTGCTTCCTCGGCGAGGGGAACTACCACCCGCCGACCGTGCTGCGCGCGCTGCGCCGCGGCGGGTTCGACGGGTTCATCCTGGACGACCACACTCCCGCGCTGGTCGGCGACTCGCCGTACGGTCACCGCGGCCGCGCCTTCGCGCTCGGCTACATCCAGGGCCTGATCGAGATGATGGAGCTGGACGACCGCGACCTCGAGGCCGCCCGGTGACCGGCCCGATGGCCGGACCCCTGATGGAGGGGGCCGTTTCCGTGGTGATGGGCGGCAGCACCGGCATCGGGCTGGCCGCGGCCCTCGGCCTGGCCCGGCATGGGTCGGCGGTGGAGCTCGCGGCCATCGACGAGCCGGGTGTGGCCGCGGCGGTGGAGCAGATCCGCGCGGACGGGCACGAGGCGCGCGGCACGGTGCTCGACGTGGCCAGACCAGAGCAGGTCGAGGAGTTCTTCGCCGCCGTGGGCGCACGGCACGGGCGGCTGTCCGCGCTGGTCAACTCCGCCGGCATCCAGCGCTACGGCACCGCGGAGACCACCCCGGTGGAGGTCTGGGACGAGGTGCTCGACGTGAACGTGCGCGCCATGTTCCTGGCCGCCAAGCACGCCATCCCGCTGATGCGGCGCGGCGGCGGCGGCGCCATCGTCAACGTGGCCTCGGCGCAGGCCACCGCCACCCAGCGCAACGTGGTGGCGTACACCGCGAGCAAGGGCGCGATCGTGGCCATGACCCGGGCCATGGCCATCGACCACGCGCCGGACGGGATCCGGGTCAACTCGGTCAGCCCCGGCTCGGTGGACACCCCCATGCTGCGCGCGGCCGCCCTGGACGTCTCGGCCGACGACCCGGACGCGGTGATCGCGCAGTGGGGCGCGCTGCACCCGATCGGCCGGGTCGGCACGGCCGCCGAGGTCGCCGACGCGATCGTGTTCCTGGCCAGCCCGATGTCGTCCTTCGTAACCGGCGCCGACCTGCGCGTCGACGGCGGCGTGCTGGCCGGCGTCGCGCTGCCCGCCCCCACCACCACCGACACCTAGAGGTCCGAAACGTATGGCGATGTCAACCGAGAGGTTCCTGGTCACCGGCGCGGCAGGCTGCATCGGCGCCTGGGTCGTGCGGCTGCTGCTCGACGAGGGCGTACCGGTGGTGGCCACCGACCTGAGCGCGGACCTGCACCGGTTCGAGCTCATCTCCCAGGGCCGGCCGGAAAACAAGCACGACGAGAAGCTGGAGTTCGACCAGCTGGACGTGACCAGCGGCGCCGACGTGGCGGCCATCGTGGCCGACCGCGGCATCACCCGCATCGTCCACCTGGCCGGCCTGCAGCTGCCGTTCTGCGCCGCCAACCCGCCGCTGGGCGCCATGGTCAACGTGGTCGGCACGGTCAACGTCTTCGAGGCGATCCGCGCCTCCGGCCAGACCGTCGGGCTGGTCTTCGCCAGCTCCGCCGCGGTCTTCGGTGACCCGCTCGGGCACCGGGCCGGGCTCGTCGCCGACACCTCCGAACTGCTACCCGAGTCCTTCTACGGCGTCTACAAGGCGGCCAACGAGGGCACGGCCAGGGTCTACTCCCGCGAGCACGGCATCGGCTCGATCTGCCTGCGGCCGTTCATCGTCTACGGGCTGGGCCGCGACCAGGGCATGACCTCCGACCCGACCAAGGCCATGCTGGCCGCGGCGGCCGGCGTGCCCTTCAAGATCAAGTTCGGCGGCAGCGTGCTGCTCACCTACGCGCCGGACTGCGCCCGCGCCTTCATCGCCTCGGCCCGGGCGGCGGCCGGGTCCGGCGACGCGGTCAGCCTCAACGTGCCCGGCCGCCGGATCGGCATCCCGGCGCTGGTGGACCTGATCGAGCACATCCTGCCCGGCTCCGGCCGCTTCATCACCTGGGACGACAAGCCGCTGCGGGTGCCCTCGCTGCTGTCCGGCTCGGCGCTGCGCGACGCGGTCGGCGACCTGCCCAACGCCTGGCTGGCGGACGGCGTCCGGGAAACCATCGCCGGCTTCCAGGCTGCCCTGGCCGCCGGCCTAGTAACCCCGGCCCTCTCGTGACCGCGGGTCCTCACGATCCGGCCACGATCGGGCGTTGTTCCTCGTCAGCGTCTTGTCACCGATGATCAAATGTGACACAGTACGTGGATTAAAACATATGTATGTCTTCGGAATGAATATTCCGTTAAATGAAACGCACTATGTTTCACCTGGTCACCTGGGGTGTCGGGAGGTAAGACTCGTGGAGGAACGGCAGGCTGAAGCGCCGCAGGCTGGTCCGCTCAGCCACCTCCGGATCCTGGATTTCACCGCGCTCGTGCAGGGACCGCTGGCCACCCAGATCCTCGGCGACCTCGGCGCCGACGTGGTCAAGATCGAGCGGCCGGAGGGGGAGTGGAGCCGGCACTGGGGGATCGCCGACGGGCACACGCACGGCCAGACCGACTCGTTCCTCGCCTTCAACCGCAACAAGCGCAGCGTGGCCGCCGACCTGAAGGACGGGGCCACCCGCGAGCGCATCCTGGCGCTGTCCGGCGAGTTCGACGTCGTGGTGGAGAACTTCCGCCCCGGCGTGATGAGCCGCCTCGGCCTGGGCTACGAGGAGTTCGCCCAGCACAACCCGGCCGTCATCTTCGTCAGCTCCTCCGGCTACGGCCAGTCGGGCCCGTACGTGACCCGGCCCGGGCAGGACATGCTCATCCAGGCCATGACCGGGATGCTCTACCTGGCCGGGCGGGCGGGCGAGCCGCCCACCGCCGCCGGGATCGGCATCGCCGACCAGTACACCGCGCTGCACATCGTCATCGGCATCCTGGCCGCGGTCGAGCACAGGCGGCACACCGGGCGCGGCCAGAAGGTCGAGCTCAACCTGTTCAGCTGCGCGATCTCGGCCCAGCAGCAGGAGCTCACCTACTACCTGAACCACGGCGGCATCCCGGCCCGCCCGGCCGAGAACCACGGCTCCATCTGGGCCACCGCGCCGTTCGGGCTCTACCCGACCGCCGACGGCGGCATCGCCCTGGCCATGACGCCCTGCCCGGTCGTCGGCCGCGCCCTGGACATGCCGGAACTGGCCCGCTACGACACCAACGCGCTCATGCTCGAGTACCGGGCCGAGATCTACGCGGCCCTGACCGCCAAGCTCGAGACCGGCACCACCGCGCAGTGGATGGAGGCGCTGCTCGCCTACGACGTGTGGTGCGCCCCGGTGCAGACGTACGACGACCTGGTCAAAGACCCGCAGGCGATACACAACCAGATGTTCTGGGAGGTCCCGATCGGCGACGGCGCGGCGACCTTCCGCACACCGGGCTCCCCGTTCGTCTTCTCCGCCACCCCCGCCGTGCTGCACCGCGGGGTGCCAGACCTCGGCGAGCACACCGGTCAGGTGCTGGAGGACGGGGAGTGAGCGCCGCGGTCCGCGAGCTCGGGAACGGCGTCTACCAGCTGCCCACCGACTACCCCGAGGTCTGCAACGCCCCGCTGTGGACTTACCTGGTCGCCGACGGCGACCGCTTCGCGCTCATCGACCCCGGCATCACCAGCACGCTGGCGGCCACGCTGACCGAGGCCATACCCGCGGCCGGCTTCGGCACCAGCCAGGCCGACCTGCTGCTGGCCACGCACGGCCATCCGGACCATTCCGGCGGCCAGGGCTCCTGGCGTGCCGTGGCGCCCGGGGCGCGCATCGCCGCGCCGCTGGAGGACGCGGCCTGGGTGGAATCCTTCGACAAGCAGTGGACCCGGTTCTGGGACGACTACCCGGGAGTCATGGACCTGCGCGACACGAAGGACTTCCTGGCCGGGCTGTGCGTCCCCGAACCCCGCGTGGACCTCCTGCTGCGCGACGGCGACACGGTCGCGGTCGGGTCGCGTGAGCTCACCGTGATCGAGACCCGGGGCCACACCTGGGGTCACTGCGCCTTCTTCGACCCGGCCGCCGGGGCGCTGTTTACCGGCGACGCGGTGCAGGGCCACGGGGTGCCCAGCTGCGACGGCCAGTCGGTGTTCGCGCCGCTCTACCTCGACGTCGCCGAGGCCCGCTGGGGGCTCAGGCGGCTGCTCGAGGTCCCCTTCGAGCTGCTCTGCCCGGCCCACGTCCCGGCCATGCCGCGGGCCGAGGGCGTGGCCTTCCTGCAGGACAGCCTCGCGTTCATCGACCAGGCCGACCAGATCGCCCGCGAGATGGCCGCCGACCGCGCCCCGGCGCCGCTCCTGACCTCCGAGCTCGCCGCACGACTCGGGGAGACGACGGGTACCACGCCGCCGGTCGCACCGCAGACCGTTGCCACCGCGCGGGCTCATCTCTACGACCTGGCCAGGGAGGGGCTGCTGGAAGCGGCGTGGGTGCCCAGCCGATAACACTCAGCCGATACAACACGCCCCGCACGCTGGGGCAAAAGGGGTGACCAGCCGGAATCTGGCCACCCCCGCACAACACACAGTGGCTCGTAAAAGAGGTGAAGAACGAACCATGTCAAGACTAACGTACCGCCGTGGCCTGGGCCTGGGCGCGCTGGCCAGCGTGCTCGTGCTGGCCGCCGCGGCCTGCTCCTCCTCGTCTAGCTCGAGCACGGCGGCCCAGCCGGCCAACCAGCCGACGGTCCAGCCCAGCGGGTCGACATCGCTCGACCTGTCGCATCCGACCAAGGCGCTGTGCAAGAAGGCCAGCTACAAGATCGGCTACGACGTGTTCTCCGACAGCCAGCCGTTCGCGGTCAGCCTGAGCAACGGGCTCAAGGACGCGGCCAAGAGCGTGGGCTGCGCCCAGATCCTGCAGACCGTGGACAACCAGAACGGCCCGGTGGCCATCGGCAACCTGCACACCCTCATCAACGAGGGCATCAACGGGTTCGTCGACTTCCAGGTGCTCGCGCAGTACCAGCCGGCCATGTCCAAGATCCTCAAGCAGGCCAAGATCCCGTCGGTCACCGTGGTCGGCGCGACCCTGCCCGGCTTCCCGCAGGTCGGCCTGGACCCGTTCAACACCGAGAAGAACGCCGCCATCTACATGGCCAACCAGGCCAAGAAGAAGTACCCCGGACAGGTGCCCTACTTCGTGGGCGGCGCCGAGCCCGAGTCAGGTGCCGCGGTGCTGGCCCGCTACCAGGGCGCGGTGGCCGGGGTGAAGACCGTCTTCCCCAGCATCCCGAAGAGCCACATCATCATGGTGGACACCAACGGCGTCGACACCCAGGCGTATAACAACACGCTGTCGGCGCTGTCCGCTGTCCCGCACGACGCGGTGGTCATGCTGCAGGCCGTGAACGACGAGGACACCGGCGGCATGGCCAAGGCGGCGGCCAGCCGCGGCCTGCCGAACTACATGGTCAACTCCTACGGCGGCGACTCCTTCGGCCTCGGCCAGGTGTGCTCGAACTCGCATTACGTCGGGTCCTGGTACCTCGACCCCGCGGGCTGGGGGCCGGTGCTGCTGTCCCTGGAGATGAACTCCATGAACGGTGTCAAGGTGCCGCAGGTGACCAACATCGCAGGCTATGAGGTCACGGCCAAGACCGCGTTCCTGCACTGCAAGTAGGCGATCCGGGCTTCGCCTGGCGGGCCTCGCATGAGGCGCGCCGGGCGAAGCCCGCTGGACCGGGGAAAGGTGGCATATGAGCAGCCCGCTGAGACACGACGTCCAGGACGGCGGGACGGTGCCTGACAGCCGGGCGGAAGAACTGGCGCTGGAGGCGGCGGACCAGAAACGGGCCGATGAGCGCGAGCGCAGGCTGGCGCGCCGCCGCAGGTTCATCGAGCAGTTGCAGGGCGAAGGGCTGATCCTAGTCCTGATCGTGGTCTTCGTCCTGATGTGGATCAGCTCGCCGTTCTTCTTCACCCAGCAGAACCTGCTCACCGCGGCCAGCGTGATCAGCGTGCTCGGCGTGATGGCCGTGGCGGAGACCCTGCTGGTGATCTCCGGCGAGATCGACATCTCGATCGGCAGCGTGATGGCCTCCACGTCGGTCCTCATGGGCGTAATGGTGGCCCAGGGCCTGAACGTCTGGCTGACCGCCGTGATCGGCCTGCTGTTCGCCGCGGGCGTGGGCGTCGTCAACGGCGTCATCACCGTCTACTTCAAGATCAACTCCCTGGTCACCACGCTGGGCACGTACTCGATCTTCCTGGGGGTGGCCTACGCCATCTCCAACACCGCCACGGTCAGCATCGGCGGCTCCGGGTTCCAGGTGCTGGGCAGCGGGAAGGTCGGCTCGATCCCGGTGCCGGTGTTCTTCTTCCTCGGCCTCTGGCTGATCGGCCTGCTCGTGGCGCGCTTCACCGCGCTGGGACGGCACATCTACGCCACCGGGGACAGCTACGACGCGGCCGTGCGGTCCGGCATCCAGGCCAACATGCTCCGGATGGGCCTGTTCATCGCGACCGCGCTGAGCGCCGGCCTGGCCGGCGTGATCACCACCTCCGAGCTCGGCTCCGCGGCCCCGCAGATCGGCGACCCCTACCTGCTGTCCGTGGTCACCGCGGTGATCCTGGGCGG
>DASXLW010000003.1:0-4241 GCA_036496025.1 Streptosporangiaceae bacterium | reverse complement strand
CACGCACATGCACGGCACGGAGGGCGTCCACTTCTACACTCGCGGGAAGGTGGTTACCTCGCGCTGGCTCGACCCCAGCCACGGGGGCGTGAACCTGGGGTTCCCGGTGAATTCGTGAAGCCCGCGTAACCTGGCGGCGCTAGCCGTTCTCCGGCGAGCGCCGCTTCCAGGCCAGGTGTACCCTACCGGCGAACGGCCGCGGGCGTCGCGGGCCCCGTCCCGGCCCCGGTGGCGCGGACGGCGGCGGCGATGTCGGACAGGTCGTCGTCCTTCAGCTCCAGGCTCGCCGCGGGCAGCCAGCCGTCCACCTGACGGGGACTACGGGCACCGACGATCGCGCCGGTCACTCCCGGGAAGGCCAGCGTCCAGGCGACGGCCACCGCGGCGGGCGTGACGCCGTGCCATTCGGCGACCGGCCGCAGCGTCTCGGCCAGGGCCAGGTTGGCCGACAGGGCAGGCTTGGTGAAGTCGGGGTTACCGGCCCGCCAGTCACCCGGCTGCAGGCGGGCCGCCCGCGCCGCGGTGAACGCGCCGGTGAGCAGGCCCGAAGCCATCGGGCTGTAGACGATCGCCCCGGCCTCGTGGTCGCGGGCCCACGGCAGAACGTCGCCGGCGGCGTCGCGGTGGATCAGGTTGAACGGCGGCTGGATGGCGTCGACCGGGCCGGTCTCTGCCGCCGCCTCCAGCTGGAGGACGCCGTGGTTGGACAGTCCCGCCGCGCGGATCTTGCCTTCGCGCTTCAGGTCGGTGAAAGCCTGCCAGTAGGCCTCGAGCGGCGTGCCGTCCTCAGCCGGCCAGTGCATCTGGTACAGGTCGATCCGCTCGACCCCCAGCCGTCGCAGCGAAGCCTCCACCTCGGTCCTGATGCTGGCCGGCGCGCCGACCCGCCGCGGCGCCGCGGACCGGTCGGCCGGGTCCCAGACCAGGCCGCCCTTGGTGAAGACGTAGGGCCGGTCCGCCTCGGGCAGGCCCGCGAGGGCGGCCGCGACCACCTCTTCTGAATGTCCAAGCCCGTAGACGGCGGCGGTGTCGATCCAGTTGATCCCGGACTCCACGGCGTGCCGGATGGCGGCGATGGACTCGGCGTCGTCTTGGTTACCCCAGGCGAAGGCCCAGCCGCCTCCGCCGATGGCCCAGGCTCCGAAGCCGGCCCTGGTCAGCTGCATGCCGGTCCGGCCCAGGGGCGTGGTGGGAAGTGTGGTCATCACGGTTGTTCTCCTTGTCATGGATGTAGATATTTGGCGTGAAGCGGCCCAGAGGGCCACGTGTTCAGCTCGCCGCGAGGATGCCCAGGGTGGCGCTGAGGGAAGCGATGATCGCTCCGCCGACGGTCACCGCGACGAACGACCGGGTGAAGCTGGTCTGGAAGAACTTGTGCCGCAGGTAGGCCAGCGTGAACAGTTCGCAAGCGACCACGATGACCGCGGCGCTGATCGCCGCGCCGTAGCCAGGGATCAGGAACGGCAAGGTGTGGAAGATGCCGCCGAGGAACGTCCCGCCGCCGGTGATCGCGCCGCGCAGCATCGGGCTCCCGCGCCCGGTCAGGTCACCGGTATCGGACAGTCCCTCGGAGAACGCCATGCTCACTCCCGCGCCCAGGGCGGTCGCGGCGCCGGTGAAGAATGCGGTCAGCGGGTGATGGGTGGCCAGGACCACCGCGAATATCGGCGCGAGGGTCGACAGCGACCCGTCCATCAGCCCGCTCAGCGCGGGCTGGACCCGCGTGAGCAAGAACGACTGGGTGTCGGTGGCGGCCGGTGCGGTCTCGGTATCCGTGATCGCGGTCATATCAGGCTCTTTTCTCAGGGCTGGTTGCTTTCAGCTAGGCTCAGCGTTCCTGGCGCCAGGGTGAGGCGGCGTCACACCGCCGGGTGATTCACGGCGGTCACCGCACAGGAGACGGCGGACCTCGAGCAGCTCCAGCCCGAGCGCTTCGGCCTGGGCCAGCACGCCGTACAGCGCGGCCTGGTCCGCCAGGGTGCCGGTCAGCACCGTGTCCTGGCCGCGCGCCCCGCGCGTGCAGGGCGGGGAAGGCAGCGCGCATCGTCCGTCCCAGCAGGCCCCGGACGCGGATCTGGTAGATCACGGTCATGTTCCCTTCCCTTCTGCCGCGCGGATGAGGTAGCACCACCCTCGCGGCCGGCCGGGTGAGCCGGCGTCACCCGGCGAGGTGATCGGCCAACCAGCGCGGCCGCCGGTCACGGAAGACGTACTGTTAGGAGGGGTGCCTGCCGAGGAGAGCCGCCGTGGAGCCTGCCGCCTTGTCCGGGGCTGCCGGCACTCCGGCCGCCCCGGCTGTCCGCGATGGAGTCGTCTCGCGTCCCGGGTTGTCTGAGCGGCTGAACCAGGCGCAGCGCGTCGTGCAGGTATCGGCGCCGGCGGGGAGCGGCAAAACGGTCGTGCTCCGGTCCTGGATCGCCGAGTCGGGCCTGGCCGAGCGCGCCGCCTGGGTGCCGGTGGCGCGTGCGTGCGACGGTCAGCAGTTCTGGATCTCGGTGGCCGCCGCGCTACGGGACACGGCCGCCGGGTCGGCGCTGGTGCGCGAGCTGACGGCGGCGCCTGACCTGGACGGCTGGACGGTGGTCGAACGCCTGCTGGAAGACCTCGCCTCGCTTGCGGACCGGATCTGGCTGGTGCTCGACGACCTGCACGAGCTGCGCTCGGCCGAGGCGCTGCGCCAGCTGGAGCTGCTGATCATGCGCGCACCCCCCGCCCTGCTGTTCGTGCTGGTCACCCGGCACGACCTGCGGCTGGGCCTGCACCGGCTGCGCCTGGCCGGAGAGCTCACCGAGATCCGCCGGGCCGACCTGCGCTTCACCCTGCCGGAGGGGCGGGCGCTGCTGGCCGCGGCCGGGGTGCCGTTGTCCGACTCCGCGCTGGCCCTGCTGTATGACAGGACCGAGGGCTGGGCGGCGGGGCTGCGGCTGGCGGCGCTGTCGCTGGCCGGCCACCCCGACCCGGAACGCTTCGCGGCCGAGTTCGGCGGCAGCGAGCGCACGGTCGCCGAGTACCTGCTGGCTGAGGTCCTGGAGCGGCAGAGCGCCGAGGCCCGGCGGCTGCTGCTGCGGACCTCGATACTGGAACGGGTCAACGGCGAGCTGGCTGACCTCATGACCGGGGGCTCGGGCGGCGAGTGGCTCTTGCCGCAGCTGGAGGAGGCGGGCGCGTTCGTCGTCGCGCTTGACGCGCGGCGGTCGTGGTTCCGCTATCACCAGCTGTTCGCCGACCTGCTGCAGCTGGAGCTGCGGGGGAGCGCGCCGGCCGAACTGCCCGCGCTGCACGATGCCGCCGCCGGCTGGTACGCGGAACACGGCTATCCCGTCGAGGCGGTCCGCCATGCCCAGGCCGCGGGGAACTGGAGCCTGGCCGCCCGCCTGCTGTCGGACCAGTGGGTCGGCCTGGGCCTGTCCGGTCTCGGCGGCACGGCGCACGAGCTCCTGGCCCGCTTCCCGCCCGGCGTGGTCACCGCGGACGCCGAGCTGGCGGCGCGGGTGGCGGGGGACGAGCTCGCCCGGGGATCGCTGGAGGAGGCCGAACGGTATCTGGCTGTCTCCACCCGGGCCCTTGACTCGGTTCCCGCGGACCGGCGCGCGCGGGCGCGGGTGGTACTCGCCGTCGTGCGCATGCGCCTGGCCCGCCAGCGGGGCGACCTCACGGCCGTGGCCGCCGACGCGCAGCGGCTGCTGGCCCCCGAGGCGGCGGCGGACCTGGCGGAGCCCAGGCTGGGCGGCGACCTGCGGGCGCTGGCGCTGATCAACCTCGGCATCGCCGAGGCCTGGACCGCTCGCTTCGACCAGGCGGACCGGCATCTTGAGGACGGCATCGCCCTGGCCCGCCAGGCCGGACGGCCCTACCTGGAGGTTACCGGCCTGGCGCACTGGGCCCAGCTGGTGAGCTGGCGGTCTTTCCCGCTGGGAGCGCGGCGGAGCCTGCAGGCGATCGAGCTGGCCGAGCAGCACGGCTGGGCCGATGAGCCGGTCGCTGGCGTCGCCTACCTGGCCCTCGGCGTGGCGATGGTCGTCCAGGGGCGGACCGAGGACGCGGAGCGGGCACTCGGCCGGGCCGAGCGCACCGTGCGGACCGAGGTCGAGCCGGCCGCCGGGATGCGGCTGTACTACGGCCGGGGCATGCTCGAGCTCGTGAGCGGCCGCCACGACGCCGCCCTGCGCGCCTTCCAGGCGGCCGAACGGCTGGCCAGGTCGCTGATCACGCCGCACACGCTGGCCCCGCGGCTGCGCTCG
>DASXLW010000002.1:0-3939 GCA_036496025.1 Streptosporangiaceae bacterium | reverse complement strand
ATCCACATCGCGGGCAAATCCGCGCCCGGCCAGTTCGCCGAGTCGTGGGCCGACCTGCTGTTCGTGAAGGGCTTCGACGCCGGCCAGCCGATCGTCTACCTGTCCACCGACGCCGGCCAGCCGCTGACCGCGGTGCTCGAGCGCTCGGTCTACGTGCCCGCGCTGAACACCGCGTCGTTCAACGGCGGTGACGACTTCCTCGGCTCGGCCCGCGAGCGGCTGTTCGGGTTCATCAACGGCCAGACGGGCGCGAACAACCCCAACGCGCAAGGGTTCGTCCACTTGGTCAAGGACGGGTTCGCGGCACAGGACGCCTCCGCGGGAAACACCGCGATGATCAACGGCCTGCGCAACGGCGGGGACCTCCTGAACGTGTTCGGTGACTTCCCGACCCTGACCGACCCCCGGCACGCCGACGCCTACAGCCCGCTGTGGGACGCCCAGCTGGGCCTGTGGACCCCCAAGGCGGTCAAGGCAGGCCTGAACGCCCGCCAGATCGACGAGAACGTCGTGTTCAATCTGGCCGCCACCCGGCCCGACCTGCTGACCGGCGTCAACCCGGCCACCGGCCAGCCCGCCTCCTACGGCGCCTCCGGAGTCGACATCAACTGCGCGGTGATCGGCTACACCGCCAGTGCTCCCACCGCCAACCTCGCCCCGCCCGCCCCCAACTCCCAGTTCCCGCCCAGGTAACCGACAGCCAGCCCGCAGGCCTCTATGGCCGGATCCTGTAGTGCTGGACATCGATCAGCCGCGGGCCCCGCGATCGCCGGGGCCCGCGGCGCAACCGTGAGACGAGTCGTGGGTGGAGGTGACGTGGAAGCACCCTCCGCGCGGAGAATCTTTCGTAACGGCCGGCCAGCGGACTTGATCCGGCCCAGGGTGATCCGACCCAGCCGGCTCATGACGAGGTTGGTCTCGGCGTAATACCAGACCAGGCCCAGGGCCTGCTGGAACGCCCACGCCCGGCTCCTTTCCCACTCCAGGTCCGTGCACCGCAGGGCATCGCGGAGCACCTGACGGGGCCCGGCCTCGAGCAGGTTCCACGCGCTGATCAGGTCGAGGGCGGGGTCGGCGGCGCCGAAGGACCCGACGTCAAGAACGCCGGCCAGGCGGCCGCCGGCCACCAGGACGTTGCCGGGGGTCAGGTCCCCGTGGCTCATCACGTCCGGATCCTCGCGGGGCAGTTCCCGGAACGCGGCCCACATCCGGGACAGCCGCGGCACGTCCAGGATGCCCTCGCTTTCCCTGAGGCAAGTGCTCATCCAGTCGTCGTGGTCCTTCAGGTCACCGCCGCGCCCCCGGCCGCTGAACGCCCGGCCGCGGGTGCCGATCGCCCTGACCCCGGCGATGAACTCCGCCAGGTCGGCGGCGAAGGCAGCCGAGCCGGCCGGGTCGTCTTCGTCACCGGTGCGCCCGGGCAGCCAGGCCTGCACCGACCACGGCAGCGGGTAGCCCGGACCTGGCTCGCCCAGGGCGACCTGCTCGGGCACCGGGAACCTGGTGGCTCCGGCCAGCTCGCTGGCGGCCGCCGCCTCCGATTCAAGCAGGCGGCGGGCCGCGGCCGGATCCGCCCCCCGCAAGGGAAACCGCGCCGCGAGCCGGTCCCCGACCCGGAAGATCGCGTTGACCGTGCCCGGCGAGGCGACCCGGCTGACCGGCAGGTCCCGCCACCGCGGAAACTGCGCTCCGACGAGGTCCCGCACCACGGCGGCGGAAATCGGCAGCTCGCCGGCGTGCATCGTCATGGCGGCCAGCTTCCCGGCTGCTGTCGCAGGACCGCAACCGCATTTCGGTCGCGCGGCCGGCCGCCCCGTCCGTCAGGGCGCCGCGCCGAATGTCGGGGATAGTGCCTAAAGTCGCCTTATGCGATTCGGATTCGTAGTGCCGTACGCGACCGCGCGCGAGTTCACCGAGCTGGCCGCGGCGGGCGAACGGTGCGGCTGGGACGCGGTCTTCACCTGGGAGGCACTCTGGGGCGAGCACGCGTGGGTCGTCCTCGGGGCCGCGGCGATGGTGACCGAACGGATCAGGCTCGGCACTCTGCTCACCCCGGCCTCCCGGTGGCGGCCCTGGGACCTCGCCTCCGCGGTCGGCACCGTGGACCGGCTCAGCGGGGGCCGGGCGGTGATGACCGTGGGGCTCGGCGCCGTCCACGAAGGCTGGACCGCGTTCGAGGCCGACGAGGGCCGCCGCGTCCGCGCGGAGAAGCTCGACGAGTGCCTGGCCGTCTACGACGGGCTGATGCGCGGTCAGCCGTTCCGGTACGACGGCAAGCACTACAGTGCGCGCCCCACCGACCTGCTGGTGCCCGGCCCGCCGGCCCAGCGGCCGCGGCCGCCCGTCTGGGTGGTCGGCGCCCGGGTCCCCGGCCGGGCCGCACAGCCGTCGCTGGCGCGGGCCGCGCGCTGGGACGGCCTGCTGCCCGCCATCTTCGACCAGCCAAGCACCGGGCGTGACCTGTCCGGGCCGGACGAGCTCGCGTCCGTTGTCACCGAGGTGCGGGAACTGCGGGCCGCGGCGGGGCTGGCCGGCGCTCCTTACGACGTCGTCATCGAAGCCGACAGCACCGGCGAGTTCGTCCAACTCGACCCGCCCGCGCCGGAGGCCTGGGCGGCGGCCGGCGCCACCTGGTGGATCGAGAGCTGGTGGACCATCGAGCGGGGGCCCGAGGGACTCGCCGAGGTGCGGCGCCGGATCGAGGCCGGCCCGCCGTCGTCCTGAGCTTCCCGTACGCGGTTGAGCCTCCGTTCACCTGCCTACTACCGTTAACGGCAATAGGCAGGAGGGCCGCCTTCGTCCGGGGCGGTAGTCGCACCGCGAGCGATCCCTTTTCCCCGGCCGCCGAGTCTTCCTGGTTGAAGGCAAATCGCGGCTGGGAGGCAAGAAGTGATACGAGTGACGGAACTGGACAGAGCGCTGCAGTCCACCTTGGCCGTACTGGCGAAGGTGGACTCCGGCCACCTGGAGGCGCCGACCCCCTGCGCGTCCTGGGACGTTAGCGCGCTGATCAATCATTTCATCGCCACCACCCGGTGGTGGGCCAGCGTCGTCACCGGTGAGGGCGCCGACACCGAGGCGGACTACGCGGCCGGGGACTACGTCGCGGCCTACGAGGAGAGCATCCCGGTCACGATCGCGGCCTTCGCAGCCGACGGCGTCCTCGACAAGACGATCCGGCTGCCATTCGGCGAGTTCCCTGGCGCCGTCGTGCTCGGCATGGCGGCCACGGAGGAGTTCACCCATGGCTGGGACCTCGCGCGAGCCATCGGCGACCAGGCTGACCTGGATCCCGGGCTGGCCACGGCACTGCTCAGCCAGGCCAGGCTCGTGATCACCGACGCGTACCGCGGCCCGGACGGCCAGGCCCCGTTCGGGCCCGCGGCCCAGGCTCCCGCCGGAGCGGGTCCGGCCGACCAGCTAGCCGCGTTCCTCGGGAGGCCGGTGTGATCTGTGCCCGATAGCGCGGCGTTCGTCGCGGAGACCGAGCCGTTGCGGCGTGAGCTGCTCGCGCACTGCTATCGCCTGCTCGGCTCGGTCCACGACGCGGAAGACCTGGTCCAGGAGGCCTACCTGCGTGCCTGGCGCTCCTACGACCGGTTCGAGGGCCGGTCATCGGTGCGCACCTGGCTGTACCAGATCGCCACGAACGCTTGCCTGACGGCGCTGGCCAAGCGCAGCCGGCGGGTGCTGCCGTCCGGCCTGTGCGATCCCGAGCCGGATCCTGCGGCCTTCCCCGAGGAGGCCGGGCCTGAGGTCGCCTGGCTGGAACCGGTCCCCGACGCGATGGTGGCCGGCGACCCGGCTGATCCCGCGGCCATCGTCGCGGCGCGCGCGGGGCTGCGGCTGGCGCTCATCGCCAGCCTGCAGTACCTGCCGCCCAGGCAGCGCGCGGTGCTGGTGCTGCGGGACGTGCTGGATTTCCCCGCCGCCGAGGTC
>DASXLW010000001.1:0-9278 GCA_036496025.1 Streptosporangiaceae bacterium | reverse complement strand
CGGGCGCCGAGCGCGGCGAAGACGCCGTGGCGCTGGTAGTCGCGAACCAGTTGCGCGGGCAGCGCCAGGCCTTGCACGCTGTCGCGTCCCGAGGGCCCGAGCGGGACCAGGGGGTCGAGCGACAGCCAGGTCACCCGCCGGCCGCGGCCCGCCGCGGCCAGGATGCCGGCCAGCCGCGCGCGCCGTTCGGGCGGCAGGAACACCGCCAGGTAGGCGTCGGTCACGATGACCTCACGGCCCGCCGGAAAGCTGTCCAGAACGCCGGGCAGCACGTCCACCACGTCGCCGGGAATGACGTTGACAGGGTGCAGCCGGGCCGTCTTGACGGCCGCATCCAGCCGGGCCAGCGCGGACGCTTCCGGCGGCGCGCACGCCTGCAGCCACGCCCGGGCGGCGCCGTCCTCCAGGTCGACGGGGCTGACGTCGATCCCGGCCCGTTCGGTGATAGGCGGAAGCCCGGCCCGCGGCAGAAGGTGAGATCCGCGTGCCTCGCAGCTGAGGGTCAGCGCCGCGGCCCGCGGCCCGGATGAGCGCGTTCCGACCAGGTACCGGTACCGGTCCAGCTGCAGCCCCAGCCCCGCCCCGGTGCCCAGGTCGACCAGCGCGACCGGCGCTTCGGGCGAGGCGGTGGCCGCGATGCCCAGCGCGATCTGAGCGCACCGGGCCACCTCGTTCATCTGGTAGCGCCGCTCCCGGCAGATGGCCGAGACATCGTCCAGCCGGCCCGACACGAACGACCGGGCCGCCGGGAAGAATCCGGCGTCGAATCCAGGCTGCGGCCTCCCCGGCTCCGGGAAGTAGCCCGCCAACGGCATCGGCCTGTCCCGGCGTACCAGGAAAGAGACCGCCGCGCTGGCCAGCAGCGCGGGCAGGCGATCCGACGGCAGCTCCGCCAGTCGCCGCAGCAGCGCCTCGTGCGCTGCGATCACCCCGAACAGCGCCGCCGTCAGCTGCCAGGATTGCGGCGCATCCGGCGGCGCCCAGCCGGCCGCTACCTCCTGCGCCTGGTCGCGGATCTCGTCCACCGTGGACACGCCGTCACCCCGTGGATCCCGGCCATCGGCCGCCCGCCCGTAACACAGCACATAACGCTACCTGCCGGCCGCGACGGAGTCGGCGCGGCCGGCAGGTTCTCCCTCCCCCTTGTCGTCAGCTGCCGGCGGAAGGCCCGGGGCCGGAGTACTGGACCTGCTTCACGGCCGCGTGCTCGTCACGAGCCTTGAAGTATTCGGCGCCCTCGATGCTGATGTGCGGCAGGATCCGGTCGAGCCAGCGGGGCAGGTACCAGTTCCACTTGCCCAGCCTGGCCATCCGCGCCGGCACGAGCAGGCAGCGGACCACGGTGGCATCGAGGATCACGGCGACGGCCAGGCCGATGCCGAACTGCTTGACGGTCGGATCGCCGTTGAGGACGAAGCTGCCGAACACGAACACCATGATCGTCGCCGCGGCGGTGATCACGCGTCCGCTGGTGACCAGCCCGCCGACGACCGAGCGCCTGGCGTCCTCGCCCGCGTCGGCATGTTCCTTGATTTGGCTGACCAGGAACACCTCGTAGTCCATGGACAGCCCGAACAGGATCGCGAACATGAGCAGCGGCACGTAGGAGACGATCGGCACGGCGCTTTCCAGGCCGATCGAGCTGTGCAGCCAGCCCCACTGGAACAGCGCGGTCAGCACGCCATAGGCGGCGCCGATCGAGAGCAGGTTCATGACGGCGGCCTGGGCCGGGATCACGGCCGTGCGGAACGCGAGCATCAGCAGCAGGAAGCTGAGCGCGATCACGACCAGGATCTGCAGCAGCAGCTTGCTGGAGATTTCCGAGGCGAGATCGACGTAGCTGGCCGTGCTGCCGCCTACGTAGGCGGTCATGTTCGTGCCCTTCTCGGCCGCGGGGATCACGCTGGACCGCAACTGGTTGACCAGGTCCGTCGTGGCCTGCTCGGCCGGGCCGGTCTTGGCGATCGCGTTGAAGTACGCGGTGGTCCCGGCCTTGTCGATCTGCACCGGCGTGACCGTCTGCACGCCCGGTGTCTGCGAGACGTCTTTCTCCAGCGTCTGCAGCCGCGGGTCGGTGGCGCGCGGGTCGCTGCCCGCCGAGGCCGAGGAGCCGGAGGAGCCGGAAGAGCCCGAGGAACCGGAGGAACCGGACGAGCCGCTGGAGGAGGCGGCCTGCGCGGGGGAGCCGAGCTTGACCGCGATCAGCAGCGGGCCGTTCACCCCGGGCCCGAAGTTCTGCGATATCTGGTCGTAGGCCTGGCGGACGGTGGTGGACTTGGACATAGCGGCGACGTCCTGCTGCCCCAGGGTGAGCGATAGCACCGGGATGGCCAGCGGGATCAGGATGGCCAGGGCGGCCACCGACGCGATCACCGGGTGCCTGGCCACGCCCGACGCCCACCGCGCCCACAGGCCCTGCTTCGGCTGAGCTCCCGGATGGCTGCGGTGGACCCGCAGCGAGTTGATCCGCGGGCCGATGATCGCGAGCGCGGCAGGCAGCAGGGTCAGCGCCGCGAGGACCGCGACGACGACCGCGATCGCGGCCATGAAGCCCATCGTTGCCACCAGCGGGATCCCGGCCACCGCGAGCGACGCCAGGGCGATCGTCACCGTCCCGCCGGCGAACGCCACCGCGCCTCCGGACGTCGCGGCGGCCCGGGCGATCGACTCGTGCAGCTCCAGGCCGTCTTTCATGCCGCGGAAGTGCCGGGTCACGATGAACAGCGCGTAGTCGATGCCGACGCCGAGCCCGATCATCGTGGCCAGGGTCGGAGCCACCGTGGGCACCGTGAGCACGTGGCTGAGTATCGTGATGACCGACAGCGTCGAGGCGAGCCCCAGGATCGCGGTCAGGATCGGCATCAGCATCGCCACCACGGTCCCGAACGTCAGCGTGAGGATCACCGCCGCCGCGAGGATCCCGATCAGCTCGCTGGACTCGGTGGCTGGGTTGGACACCTTCTGCCCGAGCTGGCCGCCGGTCTGCACCTCGATCCCGGCCGCCTGAGCGGGCTTGGACGCCGCGTCGATGATGTTCTGCGCGTCAGCGACGGACATCGACCCCGGGCTGACCGACAGGGTCACCGAGAGGTAGCCGGTCTGCTGGTTCTTGCTCAGCGCGGAGGCGCCCTGCGACGTGAGCGGGTTGACCACCGAGGCCACGTCCGGCGTCTTGGCCACGTCGGCCGCGGACTGGTTGACCGCCGACGCGTACTTGGAGTCGGTCAGTTTCCCGCTGCTGACGTGCAGGACGATCGGGCTGGTCCCGTTGGACTGGTCGGGGAACGACTTGCTGAGCGTGTCGGTGGCGCGCTGGCTGTTGGTTCCCGGCAGCGTCAGGTTGTCGTTGGTGTTGTCGCCGAGGCTGTGCGACGCCGCGACCAGCGCGACCGTCGCCAGCAGCCAGACGGTGAGAACCGCGAAACGATGCCGGACGCAGAACCGCGCCAGCCGGTAGAGCACACCTGTCATGACCGGGCTTCCTTCTCTTCTCTCAGCGGTATCACCGCCGCTACACGGGCCTGACGCCAACGTGCCGGTCAGCCATAACCCCTCACAAGAGGGGGATCCCGCGTGTTTTCCCTACGCTTTTACGCCGCGGTGTCGCGCCACGCTTTTCCGAACGGCCGCGGCGCAGCCTTTCACCGGCGGCGCAACCCTCCGGGGCCTACTCGGCGATGGCCACCGCGAGCTGGAAGCGGGAGCGTATGCCCAGCTTCTGGTAGGCGCTGCTGAGGTGGCGCTCGACCGTCTTCTCGGTCACGAACAGCGTCTGCGCGACCTCGCGGTTGGTCTGCCCCTGGGCCGCCTGGCGGCACACCCGCCACTCCGCGGCGGTCAGCGCGCTCGGCCCGGTCAGCTCCATCCGTGCGCGGCGCCCGGGCCCGGCGTGCAGCTCGGCCATCGCGGTTTCGGCCAGCGCGATGGCACCGCACTGGCCGGCCAGCTTGACCGCCCGGCGCGCGGCATCCCGGCCTTCCGTCCGCCGGCCGGAGCGGCCCAGCTCGGCGGCCAGGTCGGCGAGCACGTGCGCCAGCTCCAGCCGCGCGGAGCTGTGCTCGAGCACCGAGACCGCCTCACGGAGCAGCGCCTGCCCCTCGTCTCCGCCGGCCACCGCGGCAGCGGCGCGCAGTGACATTCCCAGTGCCCCTGCCACACCGACCCGCCGGGCCGCCGCCAGCTGCTCGCGCGCGAGCCTCGTGGCCAGCCGGGTGTCGCCCAGGGCGGCCAGCGCCGGGGCCGCGTGTGCCTTCCAGTCGCTCGGCCAGCCCAGCCCTCGCTCCGCACGCCGCTGGCCGCACCACAGCAGGTCCGCGACGCCTTCCTCAAGGCGGCCCTGGGCGATCCGCAGCCGCCCGCGCGCGGTCATGAAGCTGGTTACGTGAGCGCGGTTGACAATTCCGAGCTCCTCGCCGGCTTGGGCCAGATCGGTCGCGGCATCCAGCGCTCCGCGCTCGACCTGCACGGTGATCGCCACCGCGACGAGCAGTAGCGCGGTGAAATGCGACTTCTCCACCAGCAGCAGCCCGGTATCGGCCTCGGCCTGCGCATCGTGCAGTGAGCCCTGCGCGAGCGCGATTACGGCGCGCTGCGCGTGCAGGATGCCCTGCCTGGTCGCGTGGCCTTCGTCGCGGGCACGTTTCAGC
Source organism: Streptosporangiaceae bacterium (assembly GCA_036496025.1). Classification (GTDB taxonomy): domain Bacteria; phylum Actinomycetota; class Actinomycetes; order Streptosporangiales; family Streptosporangiaceae; genus PALSA-505. The sequence continues at coordinate 4,632 of DASXLW010000001.1, read as the reverse complement.
GCGGCGTCCAGCAGCCGGGTAGCCAGCTCATACCGCTCGCCGAGCCGCAGCGCCAGCAGTGCCAGGAGCGCGGCGTTGGACTGCGCGCTGGGCGGCAGGCCAGTCGCGAGCGCCTGCTGCACCTCTTGCGTCGGGGCCGCGGCAGGCTCTCCGCGCAAAAGCTGCTCATACGCGCTGTGGATTCTCCCGACGGCCTCGAAACCGGGGTGGCCCCGGGCCTGGTCTTGGAAGCGCCGCAGTTGCGCGGGGAGGCCGGGACGCAGTGCCGAGAAAGCCGTGGTGACCGACAGCAGCTCGGCACCGAGTTCGAGTGAGCGCTCGGGATCGACCGGCCACAACTCACCGGCCAGCGACGCCAGCGCGTCGGCCGCGGCCCGGGCCGGGCCGCCGCCCGATACGATCGCGCACCGCCCCAGCCAGAACGCCGCGACGGCCCGGGTGTTCAGCGTGGCGTCCGACGCCAGCGCCGCGCGCAGGTGTTCCTCGGCCGCCTCGAACTGCATGGTGGCCACCTCGCACCGGCCCAGTTCGCCCAGGATCTCCGCGCGCTCCTGCTCGGCGGGGGACTCGGCCAGCGCCCGCCGCAGGTACGTGGCCGCCGCTTGCGGAGCGCCCCGGTGCGCCGCGTCGGCGGCAGCCGATCGCAGCACGTTTATCCGGTGCTGGTCCGCGGTCGGGGGAGTCAGCAGCAGGTGGGCGCTGATCCGCTCCGCCGAAGCACCCTCGCGGGCCAGCGCCTCGGCCGCCGCGGCGTGCCGCGCCTGGCGCTCGCCGGGCGCCAGGTCCTCATACAACGCCGCGCGCACGATCGGGTGCACGAATCCCAGCCGCTCGGCGCGGGTGAAGATGTCGGCCCGGACCAGGTCGTCGGCCGCGGCCCGGGCCGCGGCCTCGCTCAGGCCGGACACGCGGCCGGCCAGCGACAGGTCGCTGTGGTCTCCGAGCACGGAGACCGCCCGGGCCAGCTCCGTCGCCGCCGGCCCGAGCGCGGCCAGCCGGTGCAAGACGAAACGGCTCACCGCGGCCGGCCCTACCACCTGCACCTCGCTCGCCGCGGCCGCTGTCGGCGCCACCCCCGCAGCGTTCAGCGCGCTCAATAGCTCCCGGAGGAAAAGGGGGTTGCCCCCGGTGGCCGTGTGACAAGCCCGGCAGAACTCCTCGGCTGCCTCCGCGCCCAGGCGCTCCCGGGCCACGGCCACCGCGGCATGCTGGCTCAGCGGCCGCGGATACAGCGCCACGCCGGACGGCCGCGAGGCCAGCTGCGCCCACAGCGACCCCGCCTCGTCCGGCGCAGGATCCGGTGGGCGCCCGGTGAGCAGCATCGCGACCGGAAGCCCCTCAATACGCTGGGCCAGGTAAGCCAGGAATCGCAGCGATTCCCGGTCGGCCCAATGGCAGTCGTCGACCAGCACGAGCACGGGCGCCTGGTCGGCGATGTTCACCACGAGCCAGTACAGGCTGTGCAGGGCCTCGAATCCGACATCAGCGCCGAGCGCGCGTCGCTCATCGGGCTCGAACAGCCGCGCCGCCGGGCCGGCGCCGCCTGCGAAAAGGCCGCCGCGGTCGGGTTCCCGGCTGACCACCGGCTCCAGCAGCTGGCGCACGACACCGAACGCGAACGGCTGCTCGAGCTCGGAGCCCCTGGCCTCGAGCGCCAGCATCCGGGTCCGCCCGGCCGTCGCGCGGGCCTCGCGCGCCAGCACCGTCTTGCCCACGCCGGGCGGTCCCTGGACCAGGAGCAGCGTCCCGTCTCCGGCACAGGCGCGATCCAATCCCTCGGCCAGCGTTTTGAGCTCGAGTTCGCGCTCCAGCAGGGCTGTCCCCCCGATGAACTGCACAAACCCGACGATACACGCCAGGCCTGCGGCATCGCCGGGGCAAAACCCGGGGGGAAACCCTCGGGGATCCTCCCTTGCAGCGCCGATATCGGCGCCGGAATCATGGCCCGCGTGAAGAGCGTCAGCGAGCTCAACAAGCTCAAGGTCAGGCTGTTCTTCGAGGCCGTACTCAACGAAGGACGGCTGGAGCTGATCGACGAGCTGGTGGCCGCCGACTACCTAGGCCACGTACCGTGCGCCGCTGCGCCCGTGAGCGGACCGGAGGGCGTGCGCCGGTTCGTGACCAGCCACCGCCGCGACCATCCGAGCCTGCACATCAAGATCGAGGATCAGATCGCGGAGGATGACCTCGTCGTGACGCGATGGCAGGCCACCACGACGGCTCCGGGGGCGCAGCCTGCCAACGCCTGCGCCGGGCGCATCACGTGCTGCGCGGGGATCTCGGTCGTCCGCCTGCTGGCTGGAAAGCAAGTCGATTCGCGCACCGAGTACACCAGGCTCCCCTCCGGCGTGCCGCCCTAGGCCAGCCGGGAACGCTGGGAGCCTCTGCTGAGGGTCGCCGGGCGGGCTAGGCGGACGTCGCGACGGGGACCTGGTCCAGGACGATTCCGAAGTGGTCGCGGTAGGCGGCGAGCACGGCGTCGTCGGTGTCCAGCTGCTCTTCGGTGCGCGATCGGCCGGCGGTCCGGATCAGCGTGCGGCCGCTGACCGAGATTCTGCCGTCTTCGGTGAGCCGGGAGCAGATCGTGCCCCGGGTGAAATGAGAGGCCGGCGAGGTCTGCTGCCACCAGCAGGTCGGGACGAAGTCCTCCAGGGAGCGCTCCCGGCGCTCTATCCGGTACTGCGGCTGTCCGTCCTTGAGCACCTCCACGTCGCCGGCCTCGGCATCGGCCAGCGTGAACGCGCCGGCCGGGTCGTCCTGCCGCGGCCCGAGGTCAAGACGCAGCGGGTAGGTGCTGTGGCTGCCGAAGCCCACGTCGGCCAGCCACGGGCCGCTGTCACCGGGCAGGTCCACGATCAGGGCAAGGTGGTCAAAAGGCGGCCCGAGCCGCCCATCACCGTAGACCCGCGCCGCGACCCGCGCCACATCGGCGCCGAGGGCCTCCAGCAAGAGCCCGAAGGCGCCGTTGAGCTCGTAGCAGAATCCGCCCCGCCGCCTCGCGATGATCTTGCTGACCAGGTCGGCCTCCGCCAGCGAGATCGGCTCGTTCAGGTGGATGCTCAGGTTCTCGAACGGCGTCGTCATCAGGTGAGCGCGGTGCAAGGCACGCAGCGCTGCCTCGTCAAGGACGCCGGGCCGCCGGGCCCCGATACGGTCCAGGTAGGCACGCACGGTCGGTTCGTCCATCACGCTCCCAGACCCCGCCGCAGACACCGGCGCCCGTCGTCGGCGACACAGGAGAGCCCGGCCGGCATCATTCACACCCAGCCAAGCCAGCTCATGACCTGACGCGCCACGACCGCGACCGGACGGTCGTTGGCCACCATCACGTCCTCTATCCCCACGCCTTCGCCGGCTGCTATCTGCCGGCCCGCTTCCCGCAGGTTCTCCTGCCGTTCGGCGGTTACGTCGGCGGCCAGGCGCTTCTCGATGTCGGGCAGCGGCACCGCCAGGCGAACGACCCGCAGCGGTACCCCGACCGCCTCCCGGATACCGCGCAGCGCGTCCTGGTCCCGGACGAAGTGGGCCAGGACGAAAACGCTGATCCCCGCCTCGCGGTAGTTCGATACCACGGCCGCCAGGTTGCGCAGCATCAGGGCGGGCCCGGCCGAGTCGTCGTGGGAGTAGTTCACGCCCCAGCCCAGGAAGTCAAGATCCAGCAGAGCGTACGGCTGACGGCGCTGTTCCAGGAGGTAGGCGATCTCGGCGGCGACCGTACTCTTCCCCGAGCCGTAGACCCCGGTGATCAGGACAGCCTCGGAGTCGATCACCGCCATCGGGCCAGCATACGGATCACCACCCCGTACTCTCACTCAAATATCCGGGTGCTGCGGCGGCGGCAAGCCGGGTATGAGAACGGCACACGCGCGCCGGGAGAGACGTCATGGGACAGAGCTTCAGCCTGGGCCGGATCGCCGGCATACGGATCGGCGTGAACTGGAGCGTGCTGCTCATCGTGGCGCTGCTGGCCTACGGGCTCGCGGCCGGCGAGTTTCCCGCCGCTGCCCCGCGGCACCCGGAGGCGGAGTACATCGTGGCCGGCGTGCTGACCGCGATCGCTTACATCGGGTCGCTGCTCGCGCACGAGCTGGCCCATTCGCTCGTGGCCCGGCGCAACGGGCTCGAGGTGGAGGACATCACGCTGTGGTTGCTCGGCGGGGTGTCCCGGCTGCAGGGCGAGGTCCGCAGCCCGGGGGCGGAGGTTCGCGTCGCGGGGGTCGGGCCGCTGGTGAGCCTGATCCTGGGCGGGGCATTCTGGCTGGTGGCCTGGCTGCTGCACGCGGCGGGGGTACGCGGGGTCCTGGTGGCCGCGCTGGCCTGGCTCGGCGGCATCAACATCATCCTCGCGGTATTCAATGTGATCCCGGCCGCGCCGCTGGACGGCGGGCGGCTGCTGCGGGCGGTTCTGTGGCGGATCACCGGGGACAAGCTCAAGGCCGCGGCATGGTCCGCCCGGTCCGGGCAGGTGTTCGGGTGGATCCTGGTCGTGCTGGCGGCGTACCTGGTCCTGGCGCGCCGCGATTACAACTGGATCTGGTTCGCCCTCATCGGCTGGTTCCTGATCAGCGCGGCCACCTCGGAAGGCCAGCAGGCGATGCTGCAGTCCCAGCTGCGCACGGTGCCCGTGCGGCA